>NZ_CP114767.1:637916-956875 GCF_027359925.1 Hymenobacter canadensis
CATCCTGAGCGACCTGGGGGCGGCCCTGACCGGCAGCATGGGCCTGGCACCCAGCGCCAACCTGAACCCCGAGCGCCAGTACCCCAGCCTGTTTCAGGCCATTCACGGCTCGGCCTTCAGTTTGGTGGGCAAGAACGTGGCCAACCCGATTGCCAGCATCTGGTCGGTGCAGCTGATGCTGGCGTTTCTGGGCGAAACGGAACTGGCGGCCCAGCTTATGGTCGCCATTGAAACGGTGTTGCGGGAGCAGCGCGTCCGCACGCCTGACCTGGGCGGCCGCAATTCCACCACCGACATGACCGAGGCGGTGTGCCAGGCCCTCGAAGCCGCGTCCGCGCCCGCCCGGCCCCGCTGATAGGTCAAGTGCAACTGGCAGATAAAGAGCCGCCAACGGGATTTGTGGAAGCTCAATGAACCTGAATGTTGGACGATTTGTATAATGAACATCCATTTCGCCAAGTTCTGCTTATGCTCAACGCTGGCCTTCGGTTCATACAAGCTTCCTTCATGCACCACATCATTTACCTGAGCAGCGCAACAAAGCCCATGAGCGGCGACGATCTGACAAAGCTGCTGGGCCAGTGCCGCCAAAACAACGAGCAGCTGGGTATCACCGGGGCGCTGGTTTATGGCGGCGGGCAGTTTATGCAGATTATGGAGGGCGACGAAGCCATCGTGCAGGCCCTCTACGACAAAGTGGAAAACGACCCCCGCCACACCGGCGTGATGAAGCTGGCCGACAAGGACATTCCGCACCGCAGCTTTGGCAGCTGGTCGATGGCCTTTGATACGGTGGCGGCCGACGCGCTGCCAGCCGTGGATGGCTACGCCACGCCCGACGAGCTGCTGCGCACCCTGCCCGGCAGCCTGAGCGGCGCCGACGACCTGCTGTACTCCATGCTGCGCACCACCGTCGGCGAAACGGCCAGCTAGCCGGTTTCCTCCGAAAAAAACAAGCCCGCGACTCCACCGGAGGCGCGGGCTTTTCTATGGGCTGAGGTCAGGCGGCTGCCAGAACGGCCCGGCTAAAACTCCACGATAAAGCCGATGGTAGGCAGCACCGTGCCGCTGTTGTTGTCGAGCAGGAACGGTATGGCGTTGGAGCCGTCGGGGCGCAGGGGCTGGCCGTCGGTGCTCACGAACTCGGCGTTGTCGGGGGTGCGCTGGAAGGTGTAGCTGGGCGCCGCCGGCGACTTCAGGGCCAGCACGTTCTGCACGTCCACGTAGAGGTCAAACGTGAGGCGGCGCAGGTTGATTTTCTTGTCGAGGCGCAGATCCAGCTGCTGGAAGGTGCCCAGGCGCAGCGTGTTCAGGCGGTTGTAGTCGAGCACGCCCTGCCCGATAGTGAGGTAGTTCTGCTGCGAAGCGTCGTCGTCGAAGGGCGTGTAGGGGGCGCCGCCGGCCAGCCGGTACTTGGCGCCCAACTCCCAGCCCCGCCCGAACTTGCGCCCCAGCAGCACCGAGGCCAAATGGCGCGTGTCCCAGGCCGAAGGCTTGTAGCGGCCATCCAGACCCGTAAACTCGCTGGTAAAGAGCGTGTAGGACGTCACGGCAAACAGGTTGCGGGTCAGCTTCTGCTGAAAGAAAAACTCGCCCCCAAAGGCCCGGCCCTTGCCAATGCTGGTCACGGCCTCGTTGCCGAGGGCCACGAAGTCGCCGCCCAGATTGGCCAGGCTGATACCGTCGCGCGTGTTGACAGGGTAGTGGTCATACTGCTTCCAGAAGGCTTCCACCGTGAAGCGGCGGCTTGCCGAGGGCAGAAACTCTAGGCCCGCCACGTAGTGCATGCTGCCGATGTAGCGGTTGGACTTGTTCACGAGCTGGCCGGCCGCGTCGCGGAAGCCGAGCAGGGTGGAGGGTGGAATCTTGTAGTAGCGCCCGATGCTGGCGTTCAGGTTCCAGCGCGAGGCCAGCGCATACGACGCCGACACCCGTGGCGACACCGTGCGCAGCAGGTTGGCCCCGCCCTCCGTAAACGAGTTGCCATCGGCCCGCAGCCCCGCCGACACCGTCAGCCGGTCATCCGCGAGAAACGGCCGCGTGACCTGCGCAAACGCCCCGAAGCGCGCAAACTGCAGGTCTGACTGAAACCGCACGTTCACGGCCGGCTGCTGCACCGAGCCGTCGGGGTTGAGCACGGCCTGGCGCAGGCGGTTGAAGTAGCGGTTGTCGTAGCTGATAAGCTGGCCCACGGCTCCGTAGGCGTACTGCCACTTGCCCAGGCTGCGGTTGATGTCGAGGCGAAGCTTGTTTTCCACCTCACCGGAGCGGGTCTGGAACACGCGCCGGCTTTCGTCGCCCTCAAATTCGGCACCACCCTCAAAGAAGTCGGCCTGGTTGCTGAGCTGGGTGCGGCTGAGGGCCAGGTTGAGGTAGCCGCGCTCCAGCAGCTGCCGCAAGCTCACGCCCACGGTGTAGTTCCACTGGTCGATGGTGGGCGTGTTGCGGATGGTGTAGGTGTTTTCGGGCGTGGATTTGCGCGGCACGGCCACCTCGAAGTGGTCCAGCGCACCCAGGCCCAGGGCCGTGAGCGTGGTTTTGGGGCCCAGCTTAGTGGTGATTTTAAACTGCGAGTCCCAATAGTCGGGCCGGATGGGCAAATCAATCAGCTTGAACAGCACCTGCAGGTAGGAGCGGCGCACCGAGGCCAGAAACGTGGTATTCTTGGCCAGCGGCCCTTCCAGCGTGCCAGCCACCTCGGTGCCGCTCAGGCGCACGTTACCCTGGATTCGGTCGGGGTTGCCGTCGCGCTGCCGGAACTGCAGCACGCTGCTAAGCGTGTTGTCGTAGCGCGCCTCGAAGGCCGACGTGCTCAGCGTCACGTCCTCGATAAAGCTCACGTTGAGCATGCCGGCCGGCCCGCCCGCGCTGCCCTGGGTCTGGAAGTGGTTGATGACCGGCACCTCGATGCCGTCGAGGTAGTACACGTTTTCGTTGGGCGCGCCGCCCCGGATGATGATGTCGTTGCGGAAGCCGGCGGTGCCGCCCGTGCCGCCGCCGCCCACACCGGGCAGCACCTGCACCACCTTCGAAATGTCGAAGTTGCCGCCGGGGTTGCTCTTGATTTCCTCCACGTTGAGGCGTTGCACGCTCAGCGGCGTTTCGGCCGTAGCCACCCGGATGGCGCGGCTGGCCGTCACCTGCACCTCGCCCAGCGCCTGCGCCGCCGGCGCCAGCTGCAAACTCACGATGTTGGCGTTGCCGCTGGTGATGACCACGTTGGCGCGCAGCAGCGGCTCGTAGCCCACAAACGACACCCGCACATTATAGCTGCCCGTCGGAATATCAGCCAGCCGGAACCGGCCCTGCTCGTCGGTGGCGGTGCCCAGGCTGGTGCCTTCCAGGGCCACCGTCACGCCGGGCAGCAGCTGCTGGGTGGCCCGGTCGCGGATGGTGCCGCTGAGCACGCCCGTGCTTTGGGCCAGGGCCGGCAGCTGCAGCAGAATCAGGAAGGCAACAGTCAGAAAGTAGCGGAGAGGCATAGGCGGAAAGGTGGTTTCAGCCCTGTGAACCCGGGCCGGATGGATATGTTTGGGCGCGCGGCGGGCCCGGTGTTTGGGGCCGCCACTAACCTGCCGACGGCGCAGCAAGTATACGCAGACGCGGCCGCCTACTCCCGGCGCCTTTTTTCTATATATGGCAGTTACCCCATCTTCGTCTCCATCCTCTTCCCCCGACCCCAAAGCCGGCTACGTGCGCGTGCGCGGCGCCCGGGAGCACAACCTCAAAAACGTCAGCGTAGACATTCCGCGCGATGCGCTGGTGGTATTTACCGGCGTGTCGGGCTCCGGCAAATCCAGTCTGGCTTTCGGTACGCTCTATGCCGAAGCCCAGCGCCGCTACCTGGAGTCGGTGTCGCCGTATGCGCGGCGGCTGTTCCACCAGATGGCCGTGCCCGAGGTAGATTCCATTGAGGGCCTGCCGCCGGCCGTGGCTTTGCAGCAGCAGCGCGGCACGCCCACCACCCGCTCGTCGGTGGGCTCGGTCACTACGCTGTCCAACCTGGTGCGCATGCTCTACTCGCGGGCCGGCGACTACCCGGCCGGGCAGGGCATTGTGTACGCCGAAGGCTTTTCGGCCAACACGCCCGAAGGCGCCTGCCCTACCTGCCACGGCCTGGGCCGCGTGTATGAAGTCACGGAGCAAAGCATGGTGCCCGACCCCACGCTCACCATCCGGGAGCGGGCCATTGCGGCCTGGCCCCAGGCCTGGGGCGGCCAGAACCAGCGCGACATCCTCGTGACGCTGGGCTACGACGTGGACATCCCGTGGCAGGAGCTGCCCCAGAAGCAGCGCGACTGGATTCTGTTCACCGAGGAGCAACCCGTGGTGCCCGTGTACCCCGGCTACTCGCCCCAGGAAACCCAGCGGGCCGTGAAGCGCCGGGAGTCGCCGAACTACATGGGCACGTTTAGCAGCGTGCGGCGCCACGTGCTGCATACCTTCGGCACCACCCAGAGCCCGCTCATGAAAAAGCGCGCTTTGCAGTACATGCTCAGCCAGGAGTGCCCCACCTGCCACGGCAAGCGGCTGCGGTGCGAGGCGCTGTCCGTCACGTTTGCCGGGCTGGATATTACCGACTTCTCGGCGCTGCCGCTCAAGCGGGTGGCGGCGCTGCTGGAGCCCTACGCCCGTGGCACCGCCGCCCGCCAAACCCACGATGCCGAGCACCCCGAGCAGGCCGAAGTGGCCCACCGCATCGCGCAGGATTTGTGCGCCCGCCTGGAAGTGTTGCTGGATCTGGGCCTCGGATACCTGTCGCTGGAGCGTAGCACGCCCACGTTGTCGCCGGGCGAGCTGCAGCGGCTGCGGTTGGCTACGCAGCTGTACTCCAACCTGTTTGGGGTGGTGTATGTGCTCGATGAGCCCTCGGCCGGCCTGCATCCGTCCGACACCGAAGCCCTGCTTTCGGCGCTGGCCAGTCTGCGCCAGGCCGGCAACTCGCTGTTCGTGGTGGAGCACAACCTCGACGTGGTGCGCCAGGCCGACTGGCTGGTAGACGTGGGCCCCGCCGCCGGCGAGCTGGGCGGCGAAATCCTCTACAGCGGCCCGCCAGCAGGCTTGGCAGACGTAGAAGCCTCCCAGACGCGCCACTTCCTGTACCCCGCGCCCGCCACGGCCCCGGCTGCCGCCCCTCGCGAGCCGCAAGGCTGGCTGCAGCTGGCCGGCGTCCGGCGCAATAACCTCGACGGCCTCGACGTGCAGTTTCCGCTGGGCGTGCTCACCACCGTTACGGGCGTGTCGGGCTCCGGCAAGTCCAGCCTCGTGAGCCAGGTGCTGGTGGAGCTGGTGGCCGCGCATCTGGGCCACGAACTAGTATCGGAAGAAGACGAAGCGGCCGACCCGCTGGAACGCGCCGCCACTCCTTCAGTCGGTGGCCGCATCGTAGCCGGCCTGGAAAACATCAAGCGGCTGGTGCGTGTGGATCAGAAACCCATCGGGCGGACGCCGCGTTCCAACATGGCCACCTACACCGGCCTGTTCGACCACGTGCGCAAGCTGTTTGCCGCCACGCCCGCCGCCCGCAAGCGCCGCTACGACGCCGGCCGCTTCAGCTTCAACGTGGCCAAAGGGCGCTGCGAGAAGTGCCAGGGCGAAGGGTTTGTGATGGTAGAGCTGCTGTTTTTGCCGAGTGTGTACGCGCCGTGCCCGGTTTGTCACGGTGCCCGCTACAACGCCCAGACCCTGGAAATCACCTACCGCGACAAGAACATTGCCGAGGTGCTGGGTTTGACCGTGGATGCCGCCTGGGAGTTCTTTGCGGATGAGCCCACCGTGCAGCGCGCCCTCACGGTGCTGCGCGAAGTGGGCCTCGGCTACCTGCGCCTGGGGCAGCCTGCCACCGAGCTCAGCGGTGGCGAGGCCCAGCGCATCAAGCTGGCCACCGAGCTGCAGAAGGCCCAGCGCGGCCAGTCGCTCTACGTCCTCGACGAGCCCACCACCGGCCTGCACCCCGCCGACGTGGTGCGCCTGCTCACCCAGCTCAACCGCCTCGTGGAGGCCGGCAACACCGTCATCGTAGTGGAGCACGACATGCGCGTAGTAGCCGCCTCCGACTGGGTGCTCGACATGGGCCCCGGCGCCGGCGACGAAGGCGGCCAGGTGGTAGTGGCCGGCCCGCCCGCCGAAGTAGCCAAATCCAAAAAAAGCCGCACGGCGCCCTATCTGGCCCGGTTTCGGCCGTAGGGAAGGAGCTATGAGGCCACATGAAAACGGCCGCTTCCTGAAGGTCAGGAAGCGGCCGTTTTTGTGCGTCTGGGGAGCGGCTACTGGTGCAGATCGGCCAGGCCGGGGTGCGTGTAGATGCGCTTGATGTAGGTGTTGAGGCGGTTCAGTATCTCGGCGTCTTCCTCGTGCAGCAGCTGGCGCCACAGCGCCTGCACCAGCAGCGTGAGGTGGTAGGTGGCCAGGTCCGGCTGCGCGTAGCCCAGGTCGATGAAGGCCTTGTTGAGCAGCGCATATACCGGCAGCATGAACTTCTGAAAGTGCTTCTGCACTACCTCCTTGTCGAAGGCCTTGTCCTGCAGCGTCCAGAACGCCCGTTCTTCCCGCACCAGCTTATAGGGCAGGTCGATGACCTTCTGCACCAGGGCCGAGGCGTCGTCCTCGGTGAGCATGCCGCGGTTGGCTTCCACAATGCGCTTGTAGCCATCCTTGATGATGGACTCAAACAGCTTGTCTTTGCTCTGGAAGTATTTAAAAATCAACGGCTCCGAAACGCCGGCTTCTTTGGCGATGAGGGCAGTGGAAGTATGGTCGTAGCCCCGGTCGGCAAACAGCTGCAAGGCAGTTTGCTCAATTCGCTGGTAGCTTTTCATAGTGCAGTGAGGTGAGGTAGGCGAGGGGCGCGGCCGAAGCCGACTAATGATGAAACCAGCCGAATGCCAACGGCCCAATGCTGGCCGGCAAGGTCAAAAATAGAGAGTAGGGCGCAATACCCGGCATACTGGCCGCAACTATCACTCTCTGAACTATAATTTTCCATTAGTAACGGCCCAGGCAGGTTTTTTGTTGATGTCTCCATTCCCGTTCCGTCCGGGAAGCGGCCTGATCATCAGTGCAAAAACGCGCGGTCCAGGCGGGTGGCTGCCACGCGTGGCAATCTGTTTCTATTCCAATGTAGCCCGGCTTGGACTTCATCCGCAGAGGCTGAAGCAGCTCAAATGAGACAATGTGGTTGGTTGACGGATTGATACATAAACTCATTTTTGCATATATGTACTTTATTAATATGAAAGCGCACTATAAGGGTTTAAAGGAGGGGCAGGATTGTCTTTTAAATTGTGTTAACAATTTGTTAATGTTGGGACGTTATCCAGGCAAAAGTAGCTGTAAGCTACGTTGAACTGCCGGCTTATTCTACTGGAAGAGGCGGGCGGTAAATTGCATTATGCAGGTAAATCTCCCGGGTGGTAAAAGCAAATGCCGTAAACTGCCGCCTCAACAAACTTCAAAAGTTATGATGAAGCGCATGATTTCGGCCGCTTTGCTTTCAATGCTGAGCACGGGTATGCTGATGGCCCAGGGTACGCCCGCTCCCGTGCAGGGCACTCCTGCCACCGTACAGACCACGCCTGCTCCCATGCAGGGCACGCCTGCCACCACCCAGCCCACCGACACCACCAAAGTGAAGGTAACCGACGACCAGACCAAAGTGAAAACCGAGGATGGCAAAGTAAAGACCGATAAAAAGGCCCGTAAAGTGAAAGTAAAAAAGGAGGCTACGGCTCCTGCTTCGCAGAAGTAAGCCTTTCCGAAAATTTGTTGAAAAACCGTCTCTGCGACTGCAGAGGCGGTTTTTTTGTGTGCAGTATCCGGGCCTGAAGCCTGTCGGCCGTTGGCTTTGCCCGCAGACAGCGCCTAAGCCCACCGCAAAGGCGCTGAATATTCGTGTAGCGACATAACACCGCCGTTCGGGTGTGCGTAGAGAGGAGCAAGACCAGAGCCGGAGCCGTTGTTGCGCGCAGACCAGAGGATAGTGTTGATCTGAACCAGTTGGCGGGGCGGTGGTTTGTACCACGCCGCTCCTGCTGACGTCAAACGTCCGGCCACCCTTTTATCACATTTGCTTTTCCTCATGCCTGATTTTCCTGCTTCCGATTTCCCGGCCGGCGGTGTGCCACCCGAGCCGCAGCCCAACGATGGCTCGCGCCGGTCGTTTATGAAACAAGCCGGCGGCATCCTGGGCCTGGCGCTGGCCCCGCCGCTAGTGGCGCAGGCCGAGCGCCTGACGGCCTACTCCAAAACGGTGGAGGGCGTCACGTCGCTCCAGTTGAAAATCAACGGTACCGTGCGCACCATTCAGGCCGAGCCCCGCGTGACGTTGCTCGATGCCCTGCGCGAATACATGGACCTGACCGGCACCAAAAAAGGCTGCGACCATGGCCAGTGCGGCGCCTGTACCGTGCACGTAGATGGCCGGCGCATCAATAGCTGCCTCACGCTGGCCGTGATGCAGCAGGGCAAGGAAATCACCACCATCGAAGGCTTGGCCAAAGGTGACGACCTGCACCCGATGCAGGAGGCGTTCATCAAGCACGATGGGTTCCAGTGCGGCTACTGCACCCCCGGCCAGATCATGAGCGGTGTGGCGTGCGTGAAAGAAGGCCACGCCAGCTCCGACGACCAGACCCGCGAGTGGATGAGCGGCAACCTCTGCCGCTGCGGCGCCTACCCCAACATTCTGGCCGCCGTGCGCGAAGTGGCTGGCAAAGCGTGATGAAGTGATGAGGTAATAAGTGATGAGGAATTCTCGTCACTTGCTTACCCACTTTCACCTCATCTCTTCATCACCTCATCACTAATTCCATGAACAACTTTAGCTACACCCAGGCTGGTTCGGCCAAGGAGGCCACCGGCCTGCTGAAAGATAAACCCCAGGCGGCCTACATTGCCGGTGGCACCACGCTGCTGGATCTGATGAAAGCCAACTTGCAGGAGCACCCGCAGCTGGTCGACATCAACACCCTGCCCTTCAAAGGCATCGAGCAGACCAAGGACGGGCTGCGCATCGGGGCCATGGAGCGTATGAGCGACGTGGGCGAAAACAAGCTGGTGCTGGAGCAGTTTCCGGCCATTTCCGAGTCGCTGCTGCTGGCGGCCTCGCCGCAGTTGCGCAACATGGCCAGCATCGGGGGCAACATTATGCAGCGCACCCGCTGCGGCTACTTCCGCGACGCGGCGTTTCCGTGCAACAAGCGCGTGCCCGGCTCCGGCTGCCCCGCTTTGGAAGGCGACAACCACAACTTGGCCGTGCTGGGTACCTCGGAGAGCTGCATTGCCACCGCCTACCCCGGCGACCTGAGCGTGGCCCTGGCTGCCTTTGACGCCGTGCTGACGCTGGAAAATCAGAAGGGCAAGCAGCGGCAGGTGCCGGTGAAGGACTTTTACCTGCTGCCCGGCAAAACGCCCCAAAAGGAAACCGTGCTGGAGCCCGGCGAGCTGATTGTATCCGTAACCATCCCGATGACCGCGCAGGCCCGCCGCTCCACCTACCTGAAGGTGCGGGAGCGGAGCAGCTATGCCTACGCGCTGGCCTCGGCCGCCGTGGGCCTCGACGTGCAGGGCGGCACCATCCGGGCGGCCCGCGTGGCGCTGGGCGGCGTGGGCACTAAGCCCTGGCGTAGCCCCGAAGCCGAAAAAGCCCTCGTTGGTCAGCCGGCTACCGAGGCCACATTCCGGGCCGCCGCTGCTGCTGCGTTGCGCGGCGCGCAGCCCCGCAAGGAAAACGCCTTCAAAGTAGAGCTGGCGCAGAACACGCTGGTGCAGGCTTTGATGAAAGTAGCCGGCTAATCACCGCCGGAACGTCATGCAGAGCGCAGCGAAGCATCTCTACCGCTTCGTTGCATCAGGCGCGAACGTAAAACCGCTCCATAGCCTAGGGTTTAAACCCTGGGCTAGTGAACCGACGAAGCGGTAGAGATGCTTCGACTTCGCCTCTGGACCCTGGCTCGATGCGCCACATGCTCAGCATGACAGCCGATTATTTAGGTAACGCCTAGCACCAAGCACCAATATGGATACCGCAGAACCAAATTTCTTTGATACTAACCCGAAGGCCGGCGTCGTAGGCCAGCCGCTGAACCGGGTAGACGGCCGGGATAAGGTCACGGGCAAGGCTAAGTATTCGGCCGAGTTCAACCAGCTGCCGGGCCTCGTGCACGCCGTGCTCAAAACCAGCGACGTGGCCAAGGGCCGCATCACTGGCTTCGATACCTCGGCAGCTATGAAACAACCCGGCGTACTGGCCATCCTGACGCACCAGAACCTGCCCAAGCTGGCCAAGACTCCCAATGATGCGGAGGGCAAAAAGGCCATCGGTGCGCCCATGGGCTTTCTGCCGCTGACCACCGACCAGATTCATTACGCCGGCCAGCCCGTAGCCATTGTGGTAGCCGATACGCTGGAACGCGCCCAGTACGCCGCGGCGCTGCTGAAAGTGCAGGTAGCGGCCGAGAAGCCCATTGCCTCCTACGAAGATCCGCAGGCCAAACTGTTCGACCCCACGAAAGTGCAGGATGGCAAAGCGCCGGCCCACACCGTGCGCGGCAACGCGCAGGCGGCGTTTGCGGCGGCGCCGGTGCAGCTTACCCACAAGTACACCCACGCCATCAACCACCACAACCCGATGGAGCCCGGCGCCACCACGGCCCACTGGGAAGCCCCCGACCGCCTCACCATCTACGACTCCACGCAGGGCGTGACGCGCACCCAGAAGGCCGTCAGCACCATGCTGGGCCTCTCGGCGGAGCAGGTGCGCGTCGTGACCAAGTACCTGGGTGGCGGATTCGGGTGCAAGGGCTCCAGTTGGCCCCACACCATCCTGACGGTGCAGGCCGCCAAAGCCGTGGGCCGGCCCGTGAAACTCTCGCTCACCCGGCCCCAGATGTTTACGGGCATGGGCCACCGCGAAGACCAGGAGCAAACTCTGAGAATGGGCGCCACCCGCGACGGCAAGCTCACGGCCCTCATCCACGAGAAGACCTCGACTACCTCGCCCTGGGACAACTACGCCGAGTCGAACAGCAAGATTATCAATATGCTGTATGCGTGCGAGAATTTCGAGTCTTCCTATCAGCTGGCCCGCGCCAACGTGATGACCTCCACCTTCACGCGGGCTCCCGGTGAAGCGCCGGGTTCGTTTGCCTTGGAAAGTTCCCTCGATGATCTGGCCTACCAGCTGAACATTGATCCGCTGGAAATCCGGCTGCGTAACTACGCCGAGAAGGACCCCAGCACCGGCCAGGCCTGGAGCAGCAAGAGCCTGAAGGAGTGCTACGCCCGCGGGGCCGAGCTGTTCGGCTGGAGCAAGCGAAACCCCAAGGCCGGCGCTACCCGCGACGGCCGCCTGCTGGTGGGCTGGGGCATGGCCACGGCCAGCTACCCCGTCCACAACTCGCAGGGCACGGCCCGCGCCCGCCTCTACGCCGACGGCCACGCCGTGGTGCAGTCGGGTGCCACCGACCTGGGCACCGGCACCTACACTGTCATGACGCAGGTAGCGGCCGACGCCCTGTTCCTACCCGTGGACAAGGTGCGTTTCGAACTGGGCGACACCAAGTTGCCCACCGCCCCTAACTCGGGCGGCTCAGTGGCGGCCGGCACGGTGTCGTCGTCGGTGTACATGGCCGCGCAGGACGTGTGGCAGAAGCTGATTAAGGTGGCGGTGATGGATAAGAAGTCGCCGCTGTACCGGGCCAAAGCGGCCGATGTGGAGGTGAAGCAGGGCCGCTTGCAGCTCAAGAACAACCCGCAGAAAGGAGAGGACTTCTCTGCCATCATGAAGCGCGCCGAAATGGCCGACATCGAGGGCAACGGCCAGGGCCGCTACGGCAGCGGCTACGAAGACGCCCAGGCCGCCGCCAACGCCGACCCCGCCAAAAAAGACCAGGCCGCCGACCATTCCATGCACTCCTTCGGGGCGCACTTCTGCGAGGTGAAGGTAGACCCCGACCTGGGCACCGTGCGCGTCACGCGCTGGGTGAGCGTACACGGGGCCGGCCGCATCCTCAACGCCAAAACCGCCCGCTCCCAGATCATCGGGGGCAGCATCTTCGGCATCGGGGCGGCGCTGATGGAAGGCACCGTGCGCGACCAGAACTACTCGCGTTACACCAACGCCTCCCTGGCCGACTACCACATTCCCGTCAACGCCGACATTCCGGAAATGACGGTGGAATTCATCGACGAAAAAGACCCATACATCAACGCTATGGGCGTGAAAGGTATCGGCGAAATTTCGATGGTGGGCGTATCGGCCGCCGTAGCCAACGCCGTTTTCCACGCCACCGGTAAGCGGGTCCGCAGCCTGCCCATTACCCCCGACAAAGTGCTGGCCACAAAGCCGGTGCAGGCGTAGGTAGAGCTGATGACCTAAAGCACGTCATGCTGAGCTTGTCGAAGCATCTCGCGTGCTGACGTTGAAATAGTAACTCAATGTCAGCACGCGAGATGCTTCGACAAGCTCAGCATGACGTGCTTTTGTCTGTGTTCAGGCCAACGCCGCCGTTTCCGAATCCGTACTGCAGTTTATCATGACCGAACTTCAACGCCTGCTTATCGCCTACGACGCGCACCGCGCCGAGGGCCGTGCCTGTGCGCTGGCTTCCGTGGTGGATGTGGCCGGCTCGGCCTACCGCCGTCCCGGGGCCCGCATGCTGGTCACCGATGAAGGCCGCCTGACCGGGGCCATCAGCGGCGGCTGCCTAGAGGGTGACGCCCGCCAGCGCGCCCGTCGCGTGATTCAGCAAGGCCGCCCCACCGTCGTCACCTACGATTCCACCGACCCCGACGACGACCTGCAGTTTGGGGCCGCGCTGGGTTGCCAGGGAATCGTGCAGATTTTGCTCGAACCGCTCAACTTCCAGGACCCCGATAACCCCGTGGAGCTGTTGCGCCGTTGGGCCGAAGGCGTGGAGGCAAACGCCGTGGTAGCTACCGTATTCAGCACCGCCGGCCTGGGGGCTGAGGTAGCCGTGGGCCAGCGCTTGCTGCTAACTTCCGACAACACCGCCCAGGGCACCCTACCGGAAGCCGCTAGCCTGTACGCCGCTATTCTGACTGATGCCCGCACCGCCTTGGCGGCCGGTCAGCCAGCCACTCGGCACTACCCAACTGGCCCCGGTGCCGTGCGCGTGAGCTTGGAAATCCTGCGCCCGCCCGTACGCCTTACCGTGTACGGCGCCGGCAACGACGTGCAGCCGCTTGTTCGGCTGGCTGCCAGTCTCGGCTGGCGCGTGCTGGTGGTGGATGGCCGCCCCGCCCAGGCCCAGCCCGCCCGCTTCCCAGAAGCTGACGAGGTGCGCGTGCTGCCGCTGGCGCAAGTCGGTGAGCAGCCCCACGACGGCAGCTTCGCCCTGCTCATGACCCACAACTACTACTACGACCTCGCGGTGCTACAACACCTGCTGCCGACTACCACGGCCCGCTATATCGGACTGCTGGGGCCGCGCAAGAAATACGAACGGCTGCTGGAAGAATTCTCCCAAACCACGCCCGATGCTGCCTCGCAGCTGCGGGGCCGCATCCACAGCCCCATCGGCCTGAACCTGGGCGCCGAAACGCCCGAGGAAATTGCCCTGTCCATCGTGGCAGAAATCCAGGCGGTGCTTACCAGCCGTCCCGCCGGCTTCCTCCGCGACTCGCCGCATCCCATCCACCCGTCGCTGCACAGCAACGCCCCGCTGGTGCCCGAGGGCCGGGTAGATGCCGTGTGCGCCATCGGTGAGTAAACACACAGTAGCGCGAACTTTGTAGTTCGCGTCCCCGCGCCGACAGATTCGTTCGACGGCCCAGGGGCGCGAACTGCAAAGTTTGCGCTACTTCTTTATCAGCCCTGCAACTTCGTTGCTGGATAGTCCTGTGAGAGGTAATCTGGCCCCCTTATCCCAATGCCCAACGCTATTATCCTGCTTGCCGCTGGTTCCTCGTCCCGGCTGGGCCGCCCCAAACAACTGCTGCTATACAAGGGCCAGACGCTGCTGCGCCGCGCCGGTGAAACGGCCGTAGCCGCCGCGGCCGGCGCGCCGGTGGTCGTCGTCACCGGCTCCCTGCACCCGGAGCTGCTGCCGGAGCTGGCGGGCCTGCCGGTAACGGTTGTGCATAACCCCGAATGGGCCGTCGGCATGGGCGCCTCTATCCTGACCGGATTGGCGTATCTCGATGCGCTGCCTCAGCCGCCAACGGCTGTGACTGTTATGCTATGTGACCAGCCGTTCGTGACGCCCGCGTTGCTGGCGGAACTGCGTGACACGTACGTCCGCACCGGCCGGCCCATCGTAGCGTCGGCGTATGCAGAAACCCAAGGCGTGCCGGTGTACTTTGCGACCGAAGCGTTGTCGCTGTTGCGGGCGTTGCCGGCCGGGGCGGGAGCGGGGCAGCTGCTGCGCCAGCATGCGGCGCTGGTGGCGACGGTGCCGTTTCCACTGGGAGCCGTGGACGTGGATACGCCCGAGCAGTACGCGGCGCTGTTGGCGGGGGAGTAGCGTGGGGGAGAGTATCGGCTGATTTTCCGGAGTTGCCGCGCTGCTAAGCGGCCCACCCGGCAACGGCCGCGCCGAATTCCCGTTATCTTGCCCGAACCTACCTCAACTACCTCCTTGTATGAGCGACGCTACCGCCGCCGTAACTGCCCCTGAAGTGGGCTTCGAGAACATTCCCAAGGACGACAAGCGCATCACCCGCGGCTGGACGTTCTACGACTGGGCTAACTCGGTGTATCCACTGGTTATCACTTCCAGCATCTTCCCCATCTATTGGGGCGCGATGGTGAAGCAAATCACCAAAACCGACAGCGGCAAAAGCCCGGTGGATTTCCTCGGTTTTCAGGTGCCCGGTTCTTCGCTGCTGACCTACTCCATTTCGGCAGCCTTCCTGTTCATTGCCATCATCAGCCCGTTTCTCACGTCGCTGGCTGACTTTTCGGGACGCAAGAAGCTGTTCATGCAGATCTTCTGCTATCTCGGGGCCTTTTCCTGCGCCGCGCTGTTCTTCTTCACGCCCGACACGCTTACGCTCAGCACCTTTGTGTTCGTGCTGGCTACCATCGGGTTTTCGGGGTCCATTGTGTTCTACAACTCCTACCTGCCCCTGATTTCCAGCGAGGAAAAGTACGATTCGTTGTCGGCGCGCGGGTTTTCGATGGGCTACATCGGCTCAGTGCTGCTGCTGCTGATTTGTTTAGGGCTGATCATGGGCCATGAGGCCATTGGGCTGGAAGAAGGCTTTGCCACCCGGCTGGCCTTCCTGCTCACTGGCGTGTGGTGGGCCGGTTTCGCCCAGATTGCCTTCTTCGCGTTGCCTGCTGACCCTGGCCGCCCCGCCGGCGTTGCCGACGAGTCGGGCTGGCTGCTCAACGGCTTCCGCGAGCTGGGCAAAGTGTGGGACCAGCTTCAGAAGCTCCCCAACCTCAAACGTTTCCTGCTGGCCTACTTCACCTACAATATGGGCGTGCAGACGGTGATGTACGTGGCCACCATTTTCGGAGACGAAGAGCTGAAACTCGAAAGCACAGCCCTTATCCTGACTATTCTGCTGCTCCAGATTGTGGGTATTCTGGGCGCGTACCTGTTCTCGAAACTCTCGGAGCGCATCGGCAATACCCGGGCCCTGAGCTGGGCCGTGTTCATCTGGATGCTGATCTGCATCGGCGGCTACTTCGTGCAGGCGGGCTGGTCGTTCTACGCGCTGGCCGCTGTTATCGGCCTCACCATGGGCGCGGTGCAAAGCCTGTCGCGCTCCACCTACTCCAAGATTATTCCTGAGAATACGCCTAACACGGCCGCCTTCTTCAGCTTCTTCGACGTGACCGAGAAGCTTAGCATTGTGATTGGTACGGCCGTTTTCGGCGTTATTGCCCAGCTCACTGGCTCCATGCGCAACAGCATTCTGTCGCTCATCGTGTTCTTCGTGCTGGGTCTGATTTTCCTGCTCCGCCTGCGCGGGAAGAAGCTGCGCGACGACGTGAGCGGTGCTGATCCGAAGTTGGCGGAAGGCCTCAGCGGCAACTAACGGCCGGGGCTACATTGGCTGCCGCCGAATACCTGCAAATTTCAGTACTTGCCAACGAGCACCGGCCGCCCCGGTGCTCGTTGCTGTTTTCACGCCACCCAACCGCAGTTCCTTATGCACACTTCTTCCCTTCAACAGAACATTCTGGCTGAGCTCGACCACGAGCTGGCCACCACCCGCAAGCTGCTGGAGCGCGTGCCCTACGATAAGGCCGACTTCACGCCCCACCCCAAAAGCATGAAGCTGTGGCAGCTGGCCTCCCACATCGTGAACCTGCTGGCGTTCAACCAGCTCTTCGTACAGCATGCCTCCCGCGACTTCCTCGACCCCAACGGCCCCAAGCCTGGCCCCACGCCCACTAGCTCCGAGGAGCTGCTTGAACGCTTCGACCAGTACAGCGCCAGCCTGCGCCAGGCCCTCCAGGACTCCGACGATGAGCAGCTGACCGGTAGCTTCCGCCTGCACCACGGCGAGCAAACCCTGATGGAGCGCCCCAAAGGCGCGGCCATCCGCATCATGGGCCTCAACCACAGCATCCACCACCGCGGCCAGCTTAGCGTCTACTTGCGCCTGCTCGACATCCCGCTGCCCGCCATGTACGGTCCCTCCGCCGACGAGCAGGGCTGGTAATAGAGGAAGTAAGAGGAATCAGAAACCAGAACGTCATTCAGAGCGAAGCGAAGGATCTCGCATGCTGACGTTGTGATAGTAGCCCTGTCGTAGGATTACCATTGCAACATCAGCACGCGAGATTCTTCGCTTCGCTCTGAATGACGTTCTGCTTTTTTACTTCACCGAAAACACCCGTTCGCCGGCAATCCAGGTTTGCTGGACTTTGGCGGTGCGGAGCTGCTCTTTGGGGGCTTCCAGCAGGTCGGTTTTCAGGATGACGAAGTCGGCGGCCATGCCGGGGCGGATGCTGCCTTTCTGCTTATCCTCGAAGGCGGCGTGGGCGGCCCAAGTGGTCATGCCGCGCAGGGCGTCGGGGCGGCTGAGGGCGTTTTCCATCTGGAAGCCACCGGCCGGATAGTTCTTGGCATCCTGCCGGGCCACGGCCGAGTGGAAGCCATAGAGCGGGTTGATGTCCTCCACTGGGAAGTCGGAGCCCAGGGCTACCTGGCCGTATTGCTTGCGCAGGTCGTTGAAGGCGTAGGCGGTTTTGAGGCGGTCGGCGCCCAGCCGCTCGCCGGCCCAGTACATATCGGAGGTGGCGTGGGTGGGTTGCACCGAGGGCACGATGCCGTACTGCCCGAACTTGGCTATGTCGGCCCCACTCACCACTTGGGCGTGCTCAATGCGCCAGCGCCGGTCCTTCTGGCCCTTCAGCGCCTCGCCGTAGATATCCAGCAGCAGGCGGTTCGAGGAGTCGCCAATGGCGTGGGTGTTCATCTGAAACTTGCTGGCGGCCAGTTCCTTGGCCAGGCTGCGGAAGTCCGCCACCGACGACAGCAAAAAGCCCGTTTCCCGGGGTCGGTCGGCGTAGGGGTGGATCAGGCAGGCGCCGCGCGAGCCCAGGGCGCCGTCGGCGTACACCTTGAACGAGCACACCGTGAGGCGGTCCTTAAACACCGGGCCGTTTTTGAGGTAGAACTCTTTGTTCTCTTTAGTGGGGGCCAGCATGGCATAGAGGCGCACTTTCAGCTTGCCCTGCTGCTGCAAGGCGTCGAGCCGGTCCACGTTGGCTTTTTCCAGCCCGGCGTCGGCCATGCTGGTGAGGCCCACGGCCACGCAGCGTTTTTGCGCTTCCAGCAGCGCCGTTTCGGCCTCGGCGGCGGTGGGCTCCGGGATTTTGGCGGCCACCAGCTTCACGGCGTTATCCACCAGCAAACCGGTCAGCCGGCCCTGGGCATCCTTGGTAATGGTGCCGCCGCTGATGGGCGTGCGGGCCGTGACGCCGGCCAGATCCAGCGCCTTTTGGTTTACGAGGGCTGCGTGCCCATCTACCCGTATGATGAAGACGGGCGTGTTCGGAAACAGCGCGTCGAGGGTGTCTTTGGTGGGAAACTGCTTGCTGGCCCAGTCGTTCTGGTCCCAGCCGCGGCCGGTGAGCCAGGCGGCCTGTGGGTACTGCTGCCGCTGCTGCTGCAGCTTCTGTATCACTTCCTTCCACGAACCGGTGCCCACCA
Organism: Hymenobacter canadensis; assembly: GCF_027359925.1. Taxonomy (NCBI): domain Bacteria; kingdom Pseudomonadati; phylum Bacteroidota; class Cytophagia; order Cytophagales; family Hymenobacteraceae; genus Hymenobacter; species Hymenobacter canadensis. Next base: position 656,051 of record NZ_CP114767.1, read on the forward strand.
GGTCGGCATCACGCAAACCCAGGGCGTAGCGGTAGAAGTGGCAGTGCGCGTCGTAGAAGCCGGGGTAGATGAACTGGCCCTGGGCGTCCACTTCCTGCTTGCCCTGGTACTTGGCCCGGATTTCCTCGGCTGTGCCCACGCCCACGAATTTGCCATCCTGCACGGCAAATGCCTGCGCCTTGCTGAACGCCGAATCGACGGTATACACCGTGGCGTTGTACACGATGAGGTCGGCGGGCTGGCGGGCGGAGCTGTTGCAGCCAAAGAAGCCCAGCAGCGGCAATAGCAGCCAGGACGAGCGTAGGGTTGAGGTCATGCAGCGAAGGTACGTGCCGCCGCGGAATTGGCTGGCTTGGCGAAAAGCCCGGCGGCGCTATTGCGGCGCGGTTTTGCGGCGGCGCGCCCGGGCGTCCTGCAGCCGGCAATGCTCCAGCCACTCCAGCGCCGCCACTTCGGTCGTGAACCGCTCCAGGCGGTAAGGGCGGCCGTCAAAATACGTGAGGGCCGGGATACTTGGGTCGGCGAGCACGCCCGCCAGCTGGTGCGGCGCCATCAGGTAAGCCAAGTAAGTAGTGCGTTTCAGACGCACCGGCAGCTGCGGAAAGAAGTCGCTCAGCATCCACTGCACGTCGGCAGCATCTACGCCGCCGGCCCGGTTGCTTAAGTCTACCAGCCAGAAGCGGCAGCGGCGCGACACGGCCGCATCGAGCAGGGCGGCGTAGCCGCGGTGCAGCTCAAAGGGCATCACCCCGCGCCACCAGCGGCCCGCCAGCACGCGCGGTTCCGCCAAGTAATCAATGGTAAGATAAGGAGAGGAAAAGTGTTTCATAGACAAGTAGTTGTGGTGGAAAGGAGCGAGGAAGAGGCGGAAGGCGCAGCAACAAAAATCCCCGGAACTGCAGCAGCCCCGGGGATTATTTGCTACACGCAGTGTCGCAAGCTAAAGAAAATAAGCAGAGCCGCCGAGGCTATTCGAAGCGCATGTGCTTTACCGACTCGCCGGAGTTTTTCAGCTCCAACAGCGAATCAATTCCGATCTGCAGGTGAGACGTAACGAAATCAGCCGTTACCTTCTTGTCGCTCTCCGACGTTTTCACGCCCTCCGGCGTCATCGGGTTGTCGCTCACGAGCAGCAGGGCGCCGTGGGGAATTTCGTTCACGAAGCCCACGGTGAAAATGGTGGCCGTCTCCATATCCACGGCCATAGCCCGGATCTGGCGCAGATACTCCTTGAAGTTCTCGTCGTGCTCCCACACGCGGCGGTTGGTGGTGTACACCGTGCCTGTCCAGTAGTCCTTCTCGTGCTTCTTGATCATGCTGCTCACGGCCCGCTGCAGGCGGAACGAAGGCAGGGCCGGAATTTCGGCCGGCAGGTAGTCGTCGGACGTACCCTCGCCCCGGATGGCGGCGATGGGCAGAATCAGGTCGCCGAGCTTGGTTTTGTTTTTCAGGCCGCCGCACTTGCCCAGAAATAGCGCTGCCTTCGGCTTCACGGCCGAAATCAGGTCCATGACGGTAGCGGCCATCGGCGAGCCCATGCCGAAGTTGATGATGGTGATGCCGTTGGCCGTGGCGGTCTGCATCGGCTTGTCGAGGCCGCGCACTTCCACGTCGAACTGCTCGGCAAACATGTGCACATAGTTGATAAAATTGGTCAGCAGGATGTACTGGCCAAAGTCGCCGAGTGGTACGCCGGTGTAGCGGGGCAGCCAGTTCTCTACGATGTCGGATTTGGTTTTCATATGGACTTGGTTGGTTGGGAAATAAGCGTTTGGGAAGATCGAACGGCGCCTCCGCTATGGCCAGGCGCCGCGGCCCGCCACCCTACGAAAAAACCGTCAGACCCTTGGCAAGAGGATGTGACGGTACGGAGGCGAGAAAGCGGAACCGGAGTCCAGGGCCGTACCTTTGGAGGTGATGCAAGAGCTAGACCTGCCGCCTTTCGACCACAAACTTACACAATCCGGCTCAACTCTGTTGATATGGGATATACTGCGCCGCAAGCAGGTAGTGCTCACGCCCGAGGAATGGGTGCGCCAGCATGTGGTGCACTACCTGATCAGCCACCGGGGCTACCCGAAAGGGTTGCTGAGCCTGGAGCGCGGCCTGCACTACAACCAGCGCCGCAAGCGCACCGACCTGGTGGCGCTGGATGCCACCGGGCAGCCCCTGCTGCTGGTGGAATGCAAGGCGCCGTCGGTGCCCATTACGGCGGCGGTGGCCCAACAGGCGGCCACCTACAACCAGACGGTGGGCGCGCCGCTGCTGCTGCTCACTAACGGCCTGCAGCACTTCTGCTGGCGAGTAGACTTTCTGGCCCGGACCAACGAGCGGCTGGTGGAAGTGCCTCGCTACGAATAGGTAGCGGCGCAGCGTAGTGAACTGTTTTCGGGCGGAATACCGTATAACTTCTTTTCCGGGCTGCTAAGGCCTGAGAGTGTGTTGTATCCTATTGCTGCTCGGGCCGATGATAGACAATTACACGGTTTCGGCCATTGGCGCCAGCCCTGCGGCAGTAGAGGAAGCCTGTGTCAGCTTCGCCGCCCAGGGCGTATTCCAGTCAGCTAACCCACTTTTTCTGCAGCTACTTGGCTGCCCGGCGGCGGCGCTGGAGGGCCGGTCCGTAGCCGAGCTGCTTGATGCGGCGGCGGCCCGGCAGGTGCTGCAGCTGCTGCAAGAGCCGCCCGCAGCGGCGCGGGTGCTTTCCATGGAGGCCACCCTGCACAGCCCGGCCGGCAGCACGCACCTGGCGCAGCTCACGCTTTTGCCGCTGGGCCCCGCTGCCGGGCTGGCCTGCGTGGTGCGCCCCGTGCCACCCACGCTACCCATCGAAAAAGCCCTGCGCCAGCAGGAAAACCAGCTGTCGGTGATATTTGCCAGTATTGCGGATGTGATTTTTGTGCTGGACGTACAGCCCGGGTTTCACTACCGTTTCCTGTTCGTTAATCAGGCCTTCGAAACCATCACCGGCATTGCCAGGGAGGCGGTAATTGGCCGGCTGGTGCAGGAGGTGATTCCGGAACCGTCGCTGACGCTGGTGCTGGACAACTACCGGCAGGCGGTGGAAAACCGGCAAGCCGTGATGTGGCAGGAAACCACCGACTACCCCACGGGCCAGCTGATTGCCCAGGTCTGCGTGACACCTGTTATCAACGAGGCCGGTGCCTGCTGCCAGCTGGTAGGCATCGTGCACGACCTGACGGCGCAGCACCAGATTGAAGAACGGCTGCGCGCCAGCAACGAGCGGTTCATCTATGCCCTCAAAGCCACCACCGACGCCATCTACGACTGGGATATCCGGGCCGATACGCTGTACTGGGGCGAGGGATTCGAGGACCTGTTCGGCTACCAGCTGGACCGCAACCCCACCGACTTCAACCAGTGGGCCGATTACGTGCATCTCGAGGATGCCGCCCACACCGTAGACGACCTGCGCCACACCGCCCACGACACGCAAGGCAGCCATTGGCAGCAAGAATACCGGTTTCAGCGCGCCGACGGCTCGTGGGCTACCGTCTTCGACCGGGGCTACATCATCCGCGATGCGCAGGGGCAGGCCGTGCGCATGATTGGGGCCATGCAGGATATTACGGAGCGCAAGCAGGCTGAAGAGCAGCAGCAGCGTTTGGCTCAGGATGTGTACAAACAGAATGCTGATCTGCAGCAGTTTACCTATATTCTGTCGCATAACCTGCGGGCGCCGCTGGCCAATGCCGAGGGCTTCGCCAGCCTGCTGGCCCGCGTGCCGCGCCAGTCGGAGGAGTTCGATACGGCGCTGACTCACCTGACTACCAGCCTGGAGCAGGTGGGCGGAGTGCTGGAAGACATCAACATCATTCTGTCGGCCCGCGACAAGCCGGTGGTGGCCGAGCCCGAGGCTGTGCCGGTGGGCATTGTGTGCCGGCAGGTGTTGCAGACCCTGGCCCCCGATCTGGAGCGTTGCCAGGGGCAGGTGTTCTGCGCCATACCCGACGTGCTGCTACTGCCGGGTAAACGGGCCTATTTTTACAGCATATTCCTCAATCTGCTCAGCAATGCCATCAAATACCGGTCGGCACACCGGCCGCTGCGCGTCACCATCGAGGCGTACCAGCACCCACCGGGCCACACCATCATCACCATCGCCGATAACGGCTCCGGCTTTGAGATGCCACCCGTCAGCCAGGACGTGTTTCAGCTCTATAAACGCTTCCACACCACCGCCAGCGGCCGTGGCATTGGCCTGTTTTTGGTGAAGGCGCACGTAAATTCGATGGGAGGAAGCATTTTTGTGCATAGTATCGTCCGGCAGGGCACTACTTTTACGCTGCAGTTCAGCCCCCCCTCCGCATGAATACCTTCCTCATCGACGATGACAGCCTGAGTAACTACCTCACGGAAACGCTCCTGAAGATGGAGGATTTCTCTTCTGACATCCGCACGTTTGAGGCCGCCGACGAGGCCCTGGCCGAGCTGCTCCAAGAGCCCGAGCAACCCCGCGTGGTATTCCTGGATCTGAACATGCCCCTGATGAACGGCTGGGAGTTTCTGGATGCGCTGGCACCCTACCAGGGCCGCCTGCAGGGCAACTGCCGCATCTACATTCTCACCTCGTCGCTGGCCCTGGCGGACCTGAACCGCTCCCGGCACTACGACCTGGTGGCCGGCCTGATCCACAAGCCCATCGACAGCGGCGAAATCCGCGCTATTCAGGCCGCAATGGCTCCGGCCGACCTGCAGTAGCAGCCGGGCCGCTACCGGTGGTAGAGCGTATTGTCGAGCAGGCCGGTGCTGAACACCTGTACGCAGGCTTTCAGCTCGTTGCCGTACTGGCGTAGCTTTTCGGGGTTGGGGTGGGCGAGGGGCGCGGCGGGCAGCGCATGGGTCTGGTAGGGGTAGAGCCGCACCTGGTTGTCGGCCGTGAGCTCCGTCACGAAGTCGGCGTGTACCAGAAAGTAGCTGCCGCCGCTCAGAAACACGGCGCGGCCCGTGGCAGTGCTATCAAACACCGACGAGCCGAAGGGTAGCAGCTGGCGCGGCGGCACCGGCACCTGCAGCAAGTCCAGCACGGTAGCGGGCACGTCGGCCTGCTGGGTGATGCGGTGCACGTTAGCGGCGGGCAGCGCGCGGCCCGGATGGAACAGCAGCAGCGGCGTTTTGTAGGCTCCCAGCGTGTTCTGGTACGCCGGGTCGTCGGACTGCGAAGTATGGTCGGCGAGGAGCACGAACAGCGTGCGGCGGTACCACGGCTGCCGGGCCGCCGCCGCGAAGAACTGCCGCAGCGCGAAGTCGGAATACGCTACGGTGGCGTGAATAGGCAGCGTGCCCGGCGCAAACCGCTTGGTGTAGGGCGGCGGCACCAGAAACGGCTCGTGGGCGCTCAGCGTGAAAACGGTGCTGAAAAACGGCTCGGGCTGTCGGCCCAGCTCCCGGGCAAAATACTGCAGATACGGTACGTCCGGAATGCCCCAGTGCCCGTCGAAATCGGGGCTGCCGGCGCCGCCGGGGTACTCATCAAGCCCGAAATACTGCTGCATGCCCGCAATACCCGCGAAGGTGTTGAAGCCCATCGTGCCGTTCTGGGCGCCATGAAACAGCGACGTGCGGTAGCCGCGCCGGCCCAGCAGCTCACCCAACCCGTGCAACTCGTTGGTCTGGAAGCTGGAGGTGATGAACGAGTTGTCCATGAGGCCCGGCAGGCCGGCCAGCGTGGCCGGCAGCGCCTCAATGGAGCGGCGGCCGTTGGCGTAATGCTCCCGAAACAGCAGCCCGCCGTGCGTGGCCAGCGAATCGAAAAACGGTGTGTAGCCGCGCCGGCCCGGGTTTTCGACGCCAGTATATTCGGAGGCAAAGCTTTCCAGCAGCACCACCACCACGTTGTCGGGGCGGGGCGCGGTGGTGGCGGGCGGCAGCGGGCGGGCCGCCAGCGCCTGCCGCAGCCCGGCCGGCGACTGGAAATACTGCTTCCGCTCAATGGTTTCGGCGCCGAGGCTTTTCAGGAACGTGAACGTGCTGTTGAGAGCCAAGTGGCCCAGCACCGCCGGCTGCTGCCCGAAGGCGTGGCCGGTGCGCAAAGGCTTGAGCTGCAGCCCGCCTCGGATGCCCAGCACCACCAGCCCCGCCAGCATCAGCACCTGCGCGGCGTAGAGCAGAGCGGTTTTCGTTGTTCGGGGTTTGTTGTTCGTGCTAGGTGGCTCAGGGCTTGGGTGTCGGACTGCTGCTTTCGGCAGCGGGTACAGCCGCCACAGCACCGCCAGCAGCAGCCCGAACGGAATCAGCAGGTACCAATAGGAAAGCACCAGTTGGCCCGCCTGCCGCCGCACGTCGTCACCGATGGTGGCCAGCTCGTTGCTGGTGCGCCGCCCGATAAACTTGAAATACTCGGTGTCAATCAGGTTCAGCGCCACGCCCAGGCCGTTGAGCAGCAGCCATACCACCTGCACCAGCCGCTGCCAGCCCCGCGCCCGGCTGGGCACCAACGACAGCAGCAGAAACGGAATGTTGAGCAGCAGCAGCCCCGCCACATCAAACCGGAACCCGTGCCAGAACGCCAGCAAAACCTGCCCGGCTTCAGCCTCCTGAAACGTAGTGCGGTTGGCCGCATAGAACCCCAGGCGCAGCAGCAGATACGCGCCCAGCAGCAGCAGAAAACGACGAGCCAACAAACGCAGAAACTCAGCAGGCATAGCAGTGCAAAAGGGTGCTGTAGCGCGAAGCCTTTGCTTCGCGTTTCGCAAAATTTTGTTGGTGAACAGCCGGAGGCAGTAACAAAACGCGAAGCAAAGGCTTCGCGCTACTTCCCCGTGTATGCGCAAAACGGCACAGGCTGAAGCCTATGCTACAAGGGCTTCAGGCTGATCGACTGGCCGTCGGGCAGGTCTTTGATCTGGCGGTGGAAGTCGGCCAGCCACGCCAAACGCTCCGGCGCGCCGATGGCTTTCAGGCTGGGTGCTTGCTGGGTGGTGGCCATGCAGGAGGGCGGGTAGATGCTCAGCAGCTGGCCCGGCCGCAGCACGCCGCCGCTTTGCTGGAAGGCCCGCAGCGGCTCCATGCCCAAAGCATCCAGCGGAAATTTCTCGGCCCCGAACAGAAAGTGCTTAAAATCCACCTCCAGGTCGGCTAGCTCGCCGGTTTCTGTGTCCAGCCACAGCACGGCGTCGCCGCGCAGCAGAAACTGGTTGCCGGCGCAGTCCTGCCCGAACGGAATGTCGGTTTCGAGCACCTGCGCGTAGGTGCGCCAGAAGGCTATTGGGCCCTGCCAGGCCTCAGCCAGGGAATGCCAGCCGGGCTCGGCCACGCACCCCCGGATGTGCAGCCCGCCGAAGTAGGCCACCACGCCGTTCTGCTCGCGCAGGAAGGCTTGCAGGTAGGAGGGAAGGCGGGCGAAGCTCACCAAGTCGGTCAGCTCGCCGCCAGTATACAGAATGCCTTTCATGGCAATGGAGTAATGAAAATTAAAAATCGGCCTTGCTACAGCGCAAACCGCGGTAAGCCGCTACCCGGCCAGAAAGAGGTAACGCGAAGTTTCACTTCGCGCAACGCCGGAACGGCCTACACCACTAGGCCTCATACTGGCAGTGCATACGCTTCATGAAGTGAAACTTCGCGTTACATCTGGCTGCCTCAAAAATCAAAAATTGAGCGTCCCAACGTCCAAAGGCCGCCAGAACGCTCAATTTCTAACACTTAACTGCTATCTAAACAGTCGCTTCTTCCATTACCGACTCCACCGACTCCAGGGGCAGGCCCCAAGCATCGGCTACGCCTTTGTACACCACTTTGCCATGCACCACGTTCAGGCCGAGGCGCAGGGCCTCGTCGCGGCGGCAAGCTTCCTGCCAGCCCAGGTTGGCCAGCTTCACGGCGTAGGGCAGCGTGGCGTTGGTCAGGGCCAGGGTGGAAGTATAAGGCACCGCGCCTGGCATGTTGGCCACGCAGTAATGCACGATGTCGTCGATGATGAAGGTCGGGTCTTCGTGCGTGGTGGGGCGGCAGGTTTCGATGCAGCCACCCTGGTCCACGGCCACGTCCACGAGCACGGTGCCGGCGCGCATGGTTTTCAGCATGTCGCGGGTGATGAGGTGCGGGGCCTTGGCACCCGGAATCAGCACCGCGCCGATGATGAGGTCGGCGGTTTTGATGGCTTCGCGGATGTTGTACTCGTTGGAGTACTGCGTTACCACGTTCTTCGGCATGAAGTCGTCCAGCTCGCGCAGACGGTTCAGGCTGATGTCCATTACGGTTACCTTGGCGCCCAGACCGGCGGCAATTTTGGCGGCCTGCGTGCCCACGATGCCGGCACCCAGCACCAGCACTTCGGCGGGCTTCACGCCGGGCACACCGCCCAGCAAAATACCACGGCCTTTCAACGGCTTCTCCAGATACTTGGCACCTTCCTGCGGGGCCATGCGGCCGGCTACTTCGCTCATCGGGATGAGCAGGGGCAGAGCGCGCGAGGGCAGTTCTACAGTTTCGTAGGCCAGGCACACCGCCTTGCGCTCGATCATGGCGTGGGTCAGCTCCTCGCCCGAGGCAAAGTGGAAGTAGGTGAACAGCAGTTGGTTTTCCTTGATGAGCGGGTACTCGGAAGCAATCGGCTCCTTCACCTTCACAATCATCTCGGCCTTGGCGTACACGTCCTCGATGGTAGGCAGCACGGTAGCGCCTGCCTGTTCGTATTCGGCGTCGGAGAAGCCGCTGCCGTTGCCGGCCGTGGCCTGCACGTACACGTCATGGCCGTGCTTGCGGAATTCAGCTACACCGGCAGGCGTCAGGCCTACGCGGTTTTCGTTGTTCTTGATTTCTTTCGGTACGCCGATGATCATGGCAGAACGTGAAGGTGGGTGGGTGAAAATTGAAGGCACAAAGATAGGCACTGCCGCTGGCATTGTGAGGAGGAAGCGCGCAGGACTATCAAAACAAGAACGTCATGCAGAGCGGAGCGAAGCATCTCGCCAGTGTGGTAGAATCACTACACTGGCGAGATGCTTCGCTCCGCTCTGCATGACGTTCTGATACTGCCGTAGAATCCTACTTGAACGGTACGACGGCGCCGCTTTCTTTCACCATGCTGCCCGCGTTCAGGTCGCGCACTACGGTGGCTTTCAGCGTCAGCTTCACGTCGCCGTTCAGGTCGTTGGAGGTCAGGGTGGCTACGTCGCTCATCTGGCCGGTCTGGCGCTGGGCGTACAGGATTTCCACCACGGCACTCTGGCCCGGCTGAATCGTGGGCGGCACCGCCTTATAGCCGATGCAGTTGCACGGCGACGTAATCATGCCCAGCTCCAGCGGCTGCTTGCCGGGGTTTTTCACCGTGAACTTGGCCGCGGCCTGCTGGCCGCTTTCCATTTTGCCGAAATTATGCACGTTGCGGTCCAGCACCAGCCGCGGCGACTGCGCCATCTGGGCCGGTGTCATCATCGACTTCATCTCCGACTTGTTGACCACGTCGCCCTTGATGGTGAGCACCGCGCTGGGGGTGCTGGCGTTGCTGGTCACGGTCACGGTTTTGTTGAAGATGCCGGGGCGGCCGGCGCTGCTGTACATGGCCTTGATGATGCCCGACTTGCCGGGCAGTACCGGCGTCTTGGTCCAGTCGGGGGTGGTGCAGCCGCAGCTGGCCTGCACGTTGGCAATGACAATGGGCTGGTTGCCGGTGTTCTTGAACTTGAATTCGTAGGTGGCCATGGTGCCTTCGGGCACTTTGCCGAAGTCGTGGGTGTCTTTCTCGAACGTTATGACGCCCTGCGCCCGGACACCCAGGGCCAACAAACAGAAAATCAGGAGGGAGGCAATGTGTTTCATAAGAGTGTAGCGCGAAGCAGGAGCTTCGCGTATCGGTGAATAATGGAGTCGAAAGAGCATAGCTGAGGCGCAACGCGGCAGCCGCGCACCACAGCCAATTCAAAGATATACAAAAACGTGCCGGCCGCGTATCAACCCCGCCCCATGAATGCTCCCGGTCAAATCCGTACTTTTGGGCGCCTGTTTGCCGCAGGCTCTCTTTCCGCCCGCTAAATTCCTGCCCCCAACACCCTTCCCCACCCGCCCTATGCCCACCGATGTATCTGCTGACCTGATGGCCACTACCACAACTCTGAGTAAAGACGATCTGCTGCACGACTACCGCCTGGGCTGGGAAAGCCGGCAGGCCTCGTTGGCCGGGCGCAAAGAAGTGTTCATGGGCAAGGCCAAATTTGGCATCTTCGGCGACGGCAAGGAGCTGCCGCAGCTGGCCATGGCCCGCGCCTTCCGCCCCGGCGACTGGCGCTCGGGCTACTACCGCGACCAGACCTTCATGCTGGCCGCTGGCGAGCTGACTCTGCAGCAGTACTTCGCCCAGCTCTACGCCCACCCCGACGCTGAAGCCGAGCCCGCCACCGCCGGCCGCGCCATGAACGGCCACTTCGCCACCCGCATCCTCGACGAGGATGGCAACTTCAAGAACCTCGCGCAAAGCAAGAATTCGTCGGCTGATATTTCGCCCACCGCCGGCCAGATGCCGCGCCTCGTGGGGCTGGCCTACGCCTCCAAGCTCTACCGCCAAAACCCCGAGCTGCACCAGTACTACCAGTTTTCGGTGAACGGCAACGAGGTGGCGTTTGGCACCATCGGCAACGCCAGCACCTCCGAAGGCATGTTCTTCGAGGCCCTGAATGCCGCCGGCGTGCTCCAGATTCCGCTGCTGATGAGCGTCTGGGACGACCACTACGGCATTTCGGTGCCCGCCGAGTACCAGACCACCAAGCAAAGCATTTCCGCCATCCTGGCCGGCCTGCAGCGCGACGGGGAAGGCGAGCAGGGCTTCGAGATTTTCGTGGTAAAAGGTTGGGACTACGCTGCTCTCGTCGATACCTACCAGCGCGCCGCCGAGGTGTGCCGCACCCAGCACGTGCCGGTGCTCATCCACGTAACCGAGGTGACGCAGCCGCAGGGCCACAGCACCAGCGGCTCGCATGAGCGCTACAAGAGCAAAGACCGCCTGACCTGGGAAGAAGAGCACGACTGCCTGCGCAAAATGCGCGAGTGGCTGCTGGCCGAGGGTCACGCCACCGAAGACGAGCTCAACCAGATTGAAGCCGCCGCCAAGGAAACCGTGAAAGTAGCCCGCACGGCTGCCTGGAGCGAGTTTTTCAACCCCATCAAGCAGGAGCGCGACGAAGTAGTGGTGCTGCTCAACAAGCTGGTGGCCGACACCGGCACCGAAAACGGCCTGCACGAGCTGGTAGAGCACCTGGAGCATAACCCCACGCCCATCCGGGCCGACCTGGTGCGCACCGTGCGCCGGGCCCTGCGCCAGGTGCGCGGCACTCGCAGCGCCGGCCGCCGCGACCTGCTCAGCTGGCTCGACCAGGCCCTGGCCGAAAACGCCGACCGCTACAATTCCTACCTGTTCAGCCAGAGCGAAGAAGCCATTGGCAACATAGAGGAAGTGAAGGCGGAGTTTGCCCAAGATGCTCCGCAGGTAGACGGCCGCGAGGTTCTGCAGGCCTGCTTCGACGCCAACTTCCAGCGTGACCCGCGCATTTTCGCCATCGGCGAGGACGTGGGCCGTATCGGCGACGTGAACCAGGCGTTTGCGGGCCTCCAGGACAAATTCGGCGAGCTGCGCGTGACCGATACCGGCATCCGGGAGTGCACCATTGTGGGGCAGGGCATCGGGGCGGCGCTGCGCGGCCTGCGCCCCATCACCGAAATTCAGTACCTCGATTACCTGCTCTACGCCATCCAGATTCTCTCTGATGACGTGGCCTGCCTGCAGTACCGCACTAAGGGTGGCCAGAAGGCGCCGCTTATCGTGCGCACCCGTGGCCACCGCCTCGAAGGCATCTGGCACAGCGGCTCCCCGATTCAGATGATTCTGGGTGCCATCCGCGGCATGCACCTGTGCGTTCCGCGCGACATGACCCAGGCGGCCGGCTTCTACAACACGCTGCTGCGCTCCGACGAGCCGGCCATCGTGATTGAATGCCTCAACGGCTACCGCCTGAAAGAGCGGATTCCGAGCAACGTGGGCGAGTTCACGCTGCCGCTGGGTGTGCCCGAAGTGCTGCGCGAAGGCACCGACATTACGGTGGTCACCTACGGCTCGATGTGCCGCATCGTGCTGGACGCCGCCAAGCAGCTGGCTGAAGTCGGGATTTCGGTGGAAGTGCTGGACGTGCAGACGCTGCTACCCTTCGACCTGGAGCACGTCATCACCGACAGTATCCGCAAAACCAACCGCGTGCTGTTTGCCGACGAAGACGTGCCCGGCGGCGCCTCGGCCTACATGCTCCAGCAGGTGCTCGACGGCCAGGACGCCTACCGCCACCTCGACGCGGCCCCGCGCTGCCTAGCGGCCCAGCCCCACCGCCCGCCCTACGGCTCCGACGGCGACTACTTCAGCAAGCCTAACGCCGAAGACGTGTTCGACGCCGTGTACGAGCTGCTTCAGGAGGCGGCTCCCAAGCAGTTTCCGGCCATTTATTAGGTGAATTAACTGTCATCCTGAGCAAAGCGAAGGACCTTATCACGGCTGAACGATAGTCGCAACAACGACTTGTTCTTCCGTAATAAGGTCCTTCGCTTTGCTCAGGATGACAGGCTGTTTACTCTATCTTACCACCACAAAACTGCTGGTCGTGACGGTGTTGCTGGAGTTTAGGGCGCGGTCCTTGATGGTGATTTCGTAGCGGACCTCTTGGCCGGGGAAGAACGGGGAGCCCAGTGATAGGCGCTGGCCGAAACGCAGGTCGCCTTGTAGCGGTGCTTTCTTCTCGGCATTGGGCTCTAGGTGCGGAAACTGCCCGTAGTACGCCTCAGGCTGGATTGTCAGGCCGTCGGGCGTGCGGGTGTATGGCACAAACTGTCCCGTAGGGTTCTTCACGAACAGCTTGATGATGTAATTCCAGTGGTCGGGGTTGAGCGCGCCGCCGTCGAGAAAGCGCTGGTAGGGCGGGTTGTTATACTCATCCTGAGTGAGGCCCAGGTCACCGTCGCCGTCCTCGAAGCCCAGCGTGATAATCACGCTGTCGGCGGGAATGTCGCCGGGGTTTGCTGGCTGGCGTACTACAGTAAGGGACTTGAACTCGATGCTGGGCGTATCCGGAAATTCCGGCGGGCTGATGCACGAACCTACGGCCACGCTGGCCACTGCCAGCCCCAAACCCAGACGAAGCGTACGAAACATGGTCATAGTAAATAGCTGCTGTAAGGCGAAAATAGCCTTATGGAAGGCAAAAGGTACGATTTCTCAACGAAGCCGCCCGGCAATTGTTATTCTCTCTGCTAACCCCGCCGAGCCCCAATGAGTTTCCGCACCGACTACCTAGCTGAGCTGCCCCACCTGACGCCCGAAACCGCGCCGGCGGCCGCCCTGCGTCTGTTCCGGCACCAAGCCGAGCACTGCCTGCCCTACGCTGCCTACCTAGCCGCCCTCGGGCGCGACCCGCAGCACGTTTCGCGGCTCGAAGACATTCCGTTTCTGCCCATCGAGTTTTTTAAAACCCAGGAAGTCCGCACCGGGCCGGCCGAATGGGAGCCGCAGGAAACGTTTCTGAGCAGCGGCACCACCCTGCAGCAGCGCAGCCGCCACCTCCTCCGCGACCCGCAGCTCTACCGCCACAACGCCGCGCACATCTTCCGGCAGTTCTACGGCCCGCTCACGGAGTGGACGTTTCTGGCTTTGCTGCCCTCGTACCTGGAGCAGGGGCACTCGTCGTTGGTGGCGATGGTGGAGTATTTCGCCCGTGAGTCGGGGCAGGAGCAGGAGGCATTTTTCCTGCACGACCACGCCGCGCTGCTGCGGGCTTTGGCCGAGGCCAAAGCGGCCGGCCGCCGGGTGTTGCTGTTCGGGGTGAGCTACGCCCTGCTGGACCTGGCCGCCGAGTACGGGGCCGCGCCGGAGCTGCAGAATATCACGGTGCTGGAAACCGGCGGCATGAAGGGCCGCCGCCGCGAGATGATCCGGGAAGAACTGCACGCCGAGCTGCAGCAGGCTTTCGGCCCGGCCGGCATCCACTCTGAGTACGGCATGACCGAAATGCTCAGCCAGGCCTACAGCTTCGGCGACGGCCGCTTCCACGCCCCGCCCCAGCTGCACGTGCTGCTGCGCGACCCCGCCGACCCGTTCTCCGTCAGCGCAACCCGCCCCGACGGCGCCCTCAACGTCATCGACCTGGCCAACATCGACAGCTGCGCCTTCATCGAAACCAAGGACTTGGCAAGGATGCACCCCGACGGCTCGTTTGAAGTGCTGGGCCGCCTCGATAACTCCGACGTGCGCGGCTGCAATCAGATGGCCGGTAGCTAGCCAAGCTGTCATGTAGAGACGCAATATTTTGCGTCTCGTCGTTGAACGGCCTGCAACAGCTCATTTATAACAATATCAGCAACGGCGAGACGCAAAATATTGCGTCTCTACATCGGACTGCCTCTCCAAAATCACCTTACCCAAGATTCCTCACTCCGTTCGGAATGACTGGTTACTTCTTCACGACGGTAATCGTGCCGTCGTGCTCCAGGCGGACTACTTTGGTGGTAGATAGGTCGTCGGTGTTGGCGGTGGCGCGCACGCCGGCCCGCAGCTCCTGCTCGCTCACGCTGGCCCGGGCCAGCTCGTGCTGGTGAATGGTGGCGCCTTCCGCCAGGATGGAGTCGGAGCCCTTCACCAGCTTGCGCAGCAGCGGCGAAAAATAGACGGCATACGCCAGGGCCCGGTGTACAAATACCAGCGCGGCGGCAGCCGTGAACGTGACGCCCATCGGCGCATCGGCAATGATGACGCGGCTGAGCAAAGCGCCAAACATGAACTTCACCACCATGTCGAGGGCGCTGTTGCCGCCGAAGGTGCGCCGCCCCGACAGCCGCAGCAGCACCAGCGCCACCAGAAACACCAGCACCGCCCGCGCACAGGTCTGCCCGATGGTGATGGTATCGGCCGTGGCCTGCATACCCAGTAGGTTATTGAAAAACTCCTGCATCAGCTGGATCGGGCAAAAAGTGAAACAGACAACAGCGCGGGCCAGTCACCGGATTCGTACCCGGCGGCTGGCCCGCGCTGTATGTTATTGGTGGTAGAACCGCAGCGGCCGGCTGATGGTTGTCGGCTGCCGAGAGTTATTTCCCGGCAAATGCCTTGGCGTCGGCAGCGGAGATGGTGTCGTCGCTCATAATCACGAGGCGCTCTACCACATTGCGCAGCTCCCGGATATTACCGCGCCAATCGAGGCCCTTGAGGTAGTCGAGGGCGGCGGCGTCAATCTTCTTGGGCTTGTTGCCGTAATCGGACGCAATGTCCTTGAGAAACTTCTCAATTAGCTCCGGAACATCGTCGCGGCGGTCGTTGAGGGCTGGCACCTGAATCAGGATGACGGAGAGGCGGTGGTAGAGGTCTTCGCGGAAGTTGCGGTCAGCAATTTCCTGCAGCAGGTTTTTGTTGGTGGCGGCCAGCACGCGCACGTTCACGCTGATTTCCTTTTCGCCGCCCACCCGCGTAATCTTGCTTTCCTGCAGCGCCCGCAGCACCTTGGCCTGGGCCGAAAGGCTCATGTCGCCGATTTCGTCCAAGAAAAGCGTGCCGCCGTCGGCCTGCTCGAACTTGCCGATGCGCTGCTTTACGGCCGACGTAAACGAGCCTTTCTCGTGCCCGAACAGCTCGGATTCAATCAGCTCCGACGGAATGGCGGCGCAGTTCACCTCAATCAGCGGGCCGCCGGCGCGGTTGCTGAGCTCGTGCAGCTGGCGCGCTACCATCTCCTTGCCGGCGCCGTTGGGACCCGTAATCAGCACCCGGGCGTCGGTAGGGGCTACCTTTTCGATGGCCTTGCGCACGGCCCCCAGCTCCGCCGAGGAGCCAATCATCTCCGAGCTTTTGGCGACTTTCTTTTTGAGCGTCTTGGTTTCGGCCACCAGCTTGGTGCGGTCCAGGGCGTTGCGCACCGTCACGAGCAGGCGGTTGAGGTCTGGTGGCTTCTGCAGGAAATCGTAGGCGCCTTTCTTGGTGGCATCCACGGCCATTTCCACGTTGCCGTGGGCTGACACCATAATAAAGGCCGCGTCGGGCGCCACGATGCGGGCCCGCTCCAGTACCTCGATGCCGTCCATTTTGGGCATCTTGATGTCGCAGAGCACCACGTCGTATTTGTCGCGGATGAGCATGTCGAGGCCGGTCGGGCCGTCCTCGGCCTGGTCGACCTGGTAGCTTTCGTACTCCAGAATTTCCTTGAGCGTGTGGCGGATGGCCTTTTCGTCGTCGATTATAAGAATGCGGGGCATAAGCAAAGGAAGTTGGGCAGCGAAAGTAACGAAAACAAGGGCGCAAACGATGCCTTTTCTGTCATCCTGAGCAGCGCGAAGGAGCTTGTCACGTTTGGGGCACCACCGAACGATGGTGTTCAGGCGTGATAAGGTCCTTCGCAAGCTCAGGATGACGGATGGCTCAGGATGACAAAACGCCAAAACGGCCGCCGCACCCGAAGCTGCGGCGGCCGAAAGCCGTGGTGATGAGTCTGTAAGCCGGGTTTTGTACGCTGCCCCGAGAGGCCGCGTCTCCACCATTTATCTAGGCCAGTCCTCGCGGAAAGGCTCCATCAACCTACCCGCTGGCCCCGGACGAGCCGCCCGGTACGTCCTCGCAGGACGCGTGCCAGCTTATTTGGTCTTTCAACCCCTGAGGTTTACCCAGCCGGACTGGTCACCCAGCCGCTGGTGCGCTCTTACCGCACCTTTTCACCCTTACCGGCTGCCCGAGGGCAACGTAGGCGGTATTTTCTGTGGCACTGGCTGTCCCGGGTCGCATTACACTTCCCGGTCCTTCCCGTTAGGAAGCAGGGTGCTCTGTGTTGCCCGGACTTTCCTCGTCGCCTTGCGGCGCCGCGGTGGAGCGACTCATCACTGAGGCAAAGGTAGCACAGATATCATGCAGTAAGCACTAGCCAGCCCCGGAGGGGCGGCATATTGGTAGAAAACAGGTTCGCTGATAATCTCAAAGCCCCAGCGGGGCGGCACCTTATCTGTGCCGTTAAGGTGCCGCCCTGCTGGGGCTCTTGCGTTATGGTATGGTCTATTGGCTACCTACATGCCGCCCCTCCGGGGCTGGAAGCTTCGAAATCTTCAGGAGGCACCAGGACCTTGCGGCTCGTCTGGCATTACAGACTCAAATACATATTTCGCGTTGTACTCCACGCCAAATCGTTCGAGCAACAACCGGTATTCTTCAGCGAATGTGCGTTTTGCATGGTGTTCCTGCTGATGCTGAATGTACCGGATTACATCTGGCAACTGAGAGGCGCTGTAGGAAAACGCACCAAAACCTTCCTGCCAGGCAAATCTTGCTTTCAGCCAGCGTTGCTCATTGATGAACTTGGCGGAGTTGGCCTTCGTGTCACGAACCAGGTCCGAAAGTGCCTTTTCCGGCCGCAACCCAATCAACAAGTGCAGGTGGTCGGGCATACCATTGATGGCGAGTAGCTTCTGGCCCTGATTCGTTACGATGCCGGTGATATAGCGGTAAAGCGTTTCAGCCCGGTCTGCAGGTATCAGGCAGGCCCGGCCCCGCACGGCAAATACAAGGTGAAGGTGAATCTGCGTGTACGTGTTGGCCATGAGGCGCCGTTAAGGTGTCGCCCCTCCGGGGCTTGAGCATCGGAATTACGTACTATTTCTACCAATATGCCGCCCCTCCGGGGCTTGCGGGCAGAGTAGCCGTACGCACATTCAATTCCGGGTCCAGGATGCGTCTGGGCAGAGCAGGCTTACGGGCAGGGCAGTAGCAAGCCCCTGGCTACCCCGCACGCCGTGCCTCAATTAATTCGTAGCCGTCATCAATCAGCAGGCCGCCGCCGGTGGCGCTGCGCACGGCGAGCTGGTCGCACCGTTCGTTTTCGGGGTGGCCGTTGTGGCCGCGCACCCATTTGAAGTGCACGATCCGCTGGCGGTACACCTTCACGAAGCGCCGCCAGAGGTCCTCGTTAGCCTTTTTGCCAAAATCGGGCTTGTTGAGCCAGCCGAACACCCACTTCTTTTCCACCGAATCCACCACGTACTTAGAGTCCGTGACGACGGTAATGGGCAGCTCGGGGCGGTTGATGGCTTCCAGGCCCACGATGATGGCCAGCAGCTCCATGCGGTTGTTGGTAGTGAGGCGGAAGCCCTGGGTCAGCTCTTTCTCGTGCTGGCCGAAGCGCAGAATGGCGCCGTAGCCGCCCGGCCCCGGGTTGCCGCGCGACGAGCCGTCGGTAAACAGGTAAATCATAAGTAGTGCTTGGTGCTTAGGGCCTAGTGCTTAGAAAATAGGTGTTTCAAACAGCCTAAGCCCTGAGCCCTAAGCACTACAGTCAGAAATTCGATTTAAACAGCTTGATAGCAATGGCCAGCAGAATCACGCCGAACACACGGCGCAGGATGTCTTCGCCGGCCTTGCCGAGCTTGCGCTCAATCCAGGCGGAGCTTTTCAGCACGCCGTACACAAACACCAGGTTCAGCACGATGCCGGCCAGCACGTTGGGCAGCTGGTAGGCGGCCCGCAAGGAGAGCAGCGTGGTCATGGTGCCGGCGCCTACAATGAGCGGAAACGCCAGCGGCACAATGGAGCCTGACGCCGCCAGCGGATTGTGCCGGAACAGCTCGATGCCCAGAATCATCTCCATGCCGATGAGGAAGATAATGACAGCGCCCGCCAGCGCGAAGCTCTGGAAATCAACCCCGAACAAACTCAGTATGCTCTGCCCCAGAAACAGAAACACCACCATCAGCACGCCTGCCACCAGCGTGGCCTTCTCGGAGTGAATCTGGCCTTCGCGCTGCCGGATCTGGATGATAATCGGGATGGAGCCCAGAATATCAATCACGGCAAACAGCGTGAGCGTGACGGAGAAGATTTCTTTGAGACTGAACATAGGCCGTAACACCAAGCTCCAGCTTGGTGAGTCGATGAACGATGAAATTGATTGGACGCGGCCGTCAGCAACGATTCACCAAGCAGGAGCTTGGTGTTACATCAGGCGAACTCCCGGGCGAAGAACTGCACCAGCTGCTCGAACGCCTCATCCGGAATGGCCGGGAAGTTGGCGATGCGCAGGCTGCCGGCCTTCCAGGAGCCGTAGCCGTTGCCGAGTTGCAGGCCCTGGGCCAGGGCGCGGCGCTTCACCTCGTCGATGAGGGCGGGTGGGCCCTGCAGGCCGATGACGGTGGTGGAGCGGGTTTCGGGGTTCGTGACGAGGGGTGTGAGCTGAGTGGCCTGCTCGAAGTAGTCGTAGAGTTTGGTGGCGCGCTCCTGCAGGTGCTGATGCACGGCCTTCAGCGCCGGCCGGTCGTGCAGGACGCGGCTGAGCAGGTAGATGCCCAGCACGTTGGGCGTGTAGGTGGTCTGCCAGTTGAGCATCTTCTCGTACTGGCTCACCAGCGAGTTGTAATGGCCCCGCTCGTTCTGGTCGCGCAGCCGCGCCACGGCCCGCGGCGACAGAATCATCACCGACAAGCCCGCCGGCAGTCCGAAGCACTTCTGCACCGACGCAAACCAGATGTCGGCCTTGATGAACTTGAGCTGCACGCCCGCCATCGACGAGGTGGCATCGACGGCCAGCAGCGCTTGGCCGAGGCGGTTGTAGAGGTTCAGAATGAAGCCGTCGCGCAGCTGGGTGGCGTTGCTGGTTTCGTTCTGGGTGATGCAGACCAGGTCGGTTTCGGTGTCGGGCAGGGGCAGGGCCGCCACGTCGGGCACCTCATCAATGCCAAACGGATAGCCGACGCAGGCTGGGCGCAAAGCCTTGGCGTACTCGTACCATTTCTCGCCGAAAGCGCCGCTGTAGAGGTGGAAGCTTTTGCGCGGCGTGAGGCTCTGCGTCAGCACTTCCCAGCACTCCGTGGCCGAGCCCATGAAGAACACGGTGTAGTCCTGGGGCACGTTGAGCTTGTTTTTGAGCTCCTGCACGGTCTGGCGCATGAGGCCCGTGAACCGCTCGCCGCGGTGCGGGGCCGAGAGCCAGCCCTCGTCGAAAGCGTCCTGCAGATACTGGCGCACCTGCGGGTACACCTGCGCAGGGCCTGGATTGAATGTATACATAGGTGTAGTGAGGCTAGAGGAGAAGTGCAAAGGTAGTCGGGGGGCAGGTGATCAAGAGAACGGCATGCAGAGCGCAGCGAAGCATCTCGCCCGAGTGGTAATTAATAGTGCACTGGCGAGATTGTTCGCTGCGCTCTGCATGACGTTCTGTTGATCACCCCAAAATCACACTTTAAACCCCATGCGCTTGGGGCGCTGGCTTTCGAAGTACTGCACGGCCATGCGGTAGCTTTCCAGCTTGAAGCCGCTGATGCTGCCGATGCAGTGCTTGCCCAGTAGGCTGCGCTGCCGGAATTCCTCGCGGGCGTGCAGGTTGCTCAGGTGCACTTCCACCACGGGCGTGTTGATGGCGGCCACGGCGTCGGCGAGGGCCACGCTGGTGTGGGTGTAGCCGCCGGCATTGAGCACGATGCCGTGGTAGGTGTAGCCTACTTCGTGCAGCTTGTCGAGCAGCTCGCCCTCGTGGTTGCTCTGGAAGTATTCAATTTGCACCTCCGGGAAGGCGGCGCGCAGCTCGGGCAGGTAGTCTTCGAAGGAGCGGGTGCCGTAGATGCCCGGCTCGCGGCGGCCGAGCAGGTTGAGGTTGGGGCCGTTGAGAATGAGAAGCTGCATGTGTGGGGCTTAGGGAATGGGGCCTGGGGCTTAGGCTCAGCGAGGCGGGTACACTGACTGATTAATTGGTGACGGCAAATTACGCTTCGTTAAACTTGCGACCACAAAACAATATTCGCGGCTATACTGCCCGGCTATGTACGTGGCCTGAGCCCCAGGCCCTATTCCCTAAGCCCTACACAGATGTCTACCTGGTCTATTACTATTCGGCAGTTTGAAGGCTACCTGCAGCTGGAAAAGTCGTTGTCGGGCAACTCGGTGGAGGCCTACGTGCGCGACGTAAGTAAGCTGCGCCACTTCCTGGAAATCCGGCACCTGCCCAACTCGCCCAAGGAAGTGACGGCCGAGCTGCTGCGTGAGTTTCTGGCGTACCTAGGCGAACTGGGCCTGAGCGCCACCTCGCAGGCGCGCATCCTGTCCGGCATCAAGGCCTTCTTCAGCTTCATGATCATGGAGGACCTGCTCACGCACGACCCCACCGACACGCTGGAAGCCCCTAAAACCGGCCGCAAGCTGCCCGATACGCTCAGCTACGACGAAATCGTGCAGTTGCTGGACGGCATCGACCTGAGTACGCCCGAGGGCACCCGCAACCGCGCCAT
Organism: Hymenobacter canadensis; assembly: GCF_027359925.1. Classification (NCBI taxonomy): domain Bacteria; kingdom Pseudomonadati; phylum Bacteroidota; class Cytophagia; order Cytophagales; family Hymenobacteraceae; genus Hymenobacter; species Hymenobacter canadensis. The sequence goes on from NZ_CP114767.1 coordinate 677,288, forward strand.
GCTGGAAGTGCTGTATTCCTCGGGCCTGCGCGTGAGCGAGCTGACTGGTTTGCGCCTGTCCAACGTCTACGCCGACCAGGGCTTCGTGCGCGTAACCGGCAAGGGCAACAAGGAGCGGCTGGTGCCCATCGGGCGCGACGCGCTGAAGCACCTGGGGCTCTACCTGCAGGGCATCCGCTGCCACCTCGACATCAAGCCGGGCCACGAGGACTTTGTGTTTCTCAATAAGCGCGGCAGCAGTCTGTCGCGCGTCACTGTATTCACGGTCATCAAGGCGGCCGCCGACAAGGCCGGGGTGCGCAAGAGCATCAGCCCGCACACTTTCCGGCACTCCTTTGCCACGCACCTCATTGAGGGCGGCGCCGACCTACGGGCCGTGCAGGAAATGCTGGGCCACGAAAGCATCACGACCACCGAAATCTACACCCACCTCGACCGGGACTACCTGCGGCAGGTGATTACGGCCTTCCACCCGCGCAGCTAGTAGTTTAATATCGCAAAAACAAGATAAAGGCGGATCGGAATTAGGAAATAAAAACGTAGCTTAGTACAAGCCCTTACGGGAAATGTGCTGTTTTTTTACCTAAGTCCACACCTGCCATGAAAAGCTTCCTTTTCCTCCTTCTTTTCTCTTTGCTGGTTGTATTGAGCGCAGCCATTCAGCCTCAGGCATCCAAGGGCACGCTGCTGCGCGCTGGTACCCTGGTGGTGCTTGAGACTACCACTCCGCTGTCGTCCAATGATGCCCAGATGGGCCAGAATGTGTCGCTGCGCGTGAAGTACGATGTAATGATTGGCGGCCGGGCTGTTATCAAGGCCGGAGCGCCGGGCAGCGCTCAGGTAACGGCCGCCGAGCGGCGAAAGGGTATGGGCAAAGAAGGCAGCCTGGGCATCAGGCCCAGTGTGGTACAGGCCGTGGATGGCCAGATGATTCCGCTCACTAGCAGCGGCACCAGTAGTGCCGGCACCGATACCAAAGGGGCTGCTATCGGCTTGGCTGTGGTGGTGAGCCCGCTGTTTCTGCTAAAAAAAGGCAAGGACGCCACCATTCCGGTCGGCTATGAACTACAAGGCAGTGTAGCTTCGGAAACAACCATAGAGTAATAAGGACAGCCGGCCGCTGAGAGTAGGTATTAACAACAGGAGCGCAGCCATTCTTCGGCCTCGCACACCGACTCGAACAGCTGCAGATCGGTGCCGGCGTTGCGGGTCCAGCCCGTGTCTAGGTCGCCGACGTTGGCGCTGGCGCCAGGCTGCATGACGTGGGCCATGCAGGGCGGCGGCGACGTATTGGTGCTTTCCCACACGTAGCGCAACCATGTCAGCGAGTCGAACCAGGGATTCAGCACCCGGCTGTTGTCGTTGAGGAAAAGCGGCACCAGGGGGGTGCTGAGCAGATCCAGATGCGAAACAATGCTCTGAAGAGCTTGCTGGGGATTTACGAAACCGTACCAGGTAGCACGCAGCCAATGGTTGCTGGCATCGTATTCAACCTTGCAAAAGGCTTGTTTTTCGGAGGCAGATGGTGATATGATAGTCATGGGACAATGCGGGGCAGGAGTGAGGGTGGTCCTAGCTGAGCATTGCAATTGGTGTAGTCGGAAAGGTTAGGGCGCGGCGGGGTACTTTTGTCGCAAACTTTCTGCCTGTGCCTTCCCTAAATCAACCTGATTCTTTTCGGTTTTCACCGCTGGGACTGGCACTGCTGGGCTTGCTGTTGTTCCTGCTTCCATACGGCATTCTGCGGGCCCACAGTTACGTTACCATCGACGATAATCTGGATGCGGAGCTGAATATTCCGTATCTGCTTGTGCAGCAAGGCGTGGCGCTGGACTACCGGCCGCAGGTCGTGGTGGCGCCCCTGATGGACGGGCTGCCCCGCAACGCCCTGCGCCCGGGTCTGAGCGTGACGGTAAGCCTGTTTGCCCTGATGCCGCCGTGGGCCGCCTACTTGGTGCAGCAGGCACTGGTGCGGCTGCTGGGGCTGCTGGCCCTGTATGCGCTGCTGCGGCAGGAACTGCTGCCCGAGCGGCGGCAGCGGCGGGTGGCGGCCGGCGTGGCGCTGGCCTGGGCGCTGCTGCCGCTCTATTCTATGTATGGGCTGTCGGTGCTGGGGCAGCCGGCGCTGCTGCTGGCGTTTCTGGCCGTGCGGCGCGGGGCGGACCGGTGGTGGCACTGGCTGCTGATTGCCGCCTTCCCGTTCTGGACTATGTTCGTGTTTGTAGGGCCGTTTATGCTGGCGGCGCTGGGTGCCCTCTGGCTGCGTGATTGGTGGCATCGGCGGCAGCTCAACTGGCTGTTCCTGGGCGGAATGGTGCTGCTGCTGGCCGTGTATCTGGTGGTGGAGTGGCCGCTGTTCTACTCGCTGCTGGTGGCCCGGCAGTTTGTGCCGCACCGCGTGGAGTTCGACCTGGCCCAACTCGCGCCGCTGGGCCTGAAAGCTGGTTTGCGCAGCACCAGCCAGTTTTTTCTGTTTGGGCAGTACCACGCCAGCCGGTTTCTGCGAGTAGCGGTGCTGCTGGCCGTGGCGGCCGCCATGGGGCTGGCGCCAGCTGGGCAGCGGGCGGCGCGGGTGCGGCAGCTGGGCGGCTGGCTGCTGGCACTGGCGGCGCTGGCCGTGTTCAGCGGCTTCCATCCGCAGCTGGTGGCTTGGGGCCAGCATCGGCTGCCGATTCTGGGCGTGTTCAACTTCGGGAGGCTGCATTTTCTGGCGCCGCTGCTGTGGTTCTGGCTGCTGGCGCTGGCGTTGCGCCACCTCAGCGGCCGCTGGCAGCTAGCCGTGGTAGGGCTGCAGCTGCTGATTGGGTTAGGCATGAACCCGGAGTGGACCAACAACCTGCGCGAGTTGGCGGGCCGGCCCAGTCCGCACGAGCCCAACTACACCGCCTACGTGGCGCCGGTGCTGTTCAGGCAGGTGCAGCAGGCCATCCGGCAGCAAACCGGCCTGGAGCCCGCGCAGTACCGCGTGGCCAGCCTGGGTCTGCCTCCGGCCGTGGCCCAGCTCAACAACTTCTACACCCTCGACTCCTATCAGAACAACTACCCGCTGCCCTACAAGCACCGCTTCCGCCCGATAATAGCCGGGGAGCTGACCAAAAACGATACCCTGCGCCGCTACTTCGACGCCTGGGGCAACCGCTGCTACCTGTTTTCGAGCGAGCTGGGCAAGGATTTTCGGGTGGGCGCGTTTCAGCAGCGCACGGTGCAGGATTTCGCCTTTGGTGCGGCGGCTTTCCGGCAGCTAGGCGGGCGTTACGTGCTATCGGCGGCACGGCTGGCTACCCCGGCCCGTAGTGGGCTGCGGCTGGCCGGTGAGTTCGGTCAGCCCGACGCCTACTGGCATATCTGGCTGTATGAGGTGGAGTAGCGGGGTGGCGGATTGGTGGGGTGGTTGAAATGGTACGTCATTCCGAGCGGAGCGAGGAATTGCGCGTGCTGATGTTGAACCACGACTACAACGTCAGTTCGCGAGATTCCTCGCTCCGCTTGGAATGACGTTCTGGATTTTCGCCTCCATCACTCCATCAACCCACCACTCCACGAATCCGCTGAATCCACTAACAATTGCCTAGATTTGGCCCTTTGGCGCGTTAGAATGGCAAAAAATACTTACAAGCAAGACGCAACACCTCCCAGCCGGGCCAATGAGCCCCGGCCAACCCGTGCCCCGCAGCCCCGAGCGGCCGCGCCCGAGCCGGCCGCACCCCGCGAAAACCGGCGGGCCTCCGAACCCAAGGCCGCGCCCAAGCCGCCACGCAAACCCCTGAAGCTGCCGTCGCTGAACCTGGGCGCCATCTTCGGGTTCCTGCGCGACCGGCGGTTTCAGCTGTTTCTGGGCTTCTTCTTCCTGCTGGCTTCGCTGTACCTGACGTTCGCCTTCTTCTCGTTCCTGTTCACCGGCCACGCCGACCAGAGCGTGGTGGAAGGCCTCGACCATACGCCGGTGAAGGAAGCCGGCCAGCAATCTGGCAACTGGCTGGGACTGGTGGGGGCTTTCGCGGCGCAGCTGCTGATTTACAAGGGCTTCGGTGTGGCGGCTTTCGCCCTGATTCCGATTGTCTTCTTCCTGGGCTACAAGATTGTGTTCCGGCGGGCCGGCGTGTCCGTGACCTACGTGCTGGCGCTGTGCCTGTTTATCATGGGCTGGCTGAGCGTGCTGCTGGGCTACGTGGTGCTCACCATGCAGGCCCCCGATGCCGACCCCAGCCTGGGCTACCGCCTCGATTTCCTGAGCGGCGGTATCGGCTACGAAGCGGCCGTCTGGCTCGACAGTCTCATCGGCTGGGGCACGGTGCTGCTGCTGGCTTTCCTGCTGATTTCCTTCGTGGTCTTTTTCTTCAACGTCACGTCAGTCACGCTGCCGCGCTTTGGGGCGGAAGGGGAGGAGCCGGACGCAGAGCCTGCTGCTGCTGACTCAAACCGCCGCCCGGCCGTGGCCGCCGCGGCTTACGCCGACGACGACGAGCCCGAGCCTGATATGGGCTTCGTGGTGCGCGATACGCGGCCGGTGGCGGCCCCACCTGTGGCGGCCATAGAGGAGGAAGAGCTGGACGACGAGGAGCCCTATGCTACGCCCGCGCCCGACGCGCCATTTGTGGCCAGCGGTCCGGTGGCTTCTTCGGCGTTCAACATGGCTCCGAGCGTAGCCCCGGCGGCGGCCGCTGTCGGAGTTGGTGCTGCCGCCCTGACTACCGCGGCCGGCACCGCCGTGCCCATGAGCGTGGCTGCGGCCGGCGCTGTTGTTGGCGCGGCCGGTGCGGCTGCTTCTATGGCTGCGGGCGGCACCACCGCCGCGCCGAAAGGCCCCAGCTTCTCCATCGAAGCGCCTGCCGATCCGGAGCCGCTGGCCGTGGCCCCGTCGCGGGTGCCCACGCCGCTTTCCCTCTCCGATCTGGCCGACGATGATACGCCTCTGTCGCCCCCGAGCAGCGAAAAGCCGGTTGCTCACCCCGAAGCGCCTGCCCTGCAGATTGCCGTGAAGCCCGGTGAGCTGGACCCGGCCGCCGGCGCCGACATGGCCCGCATTGCCGACGATGACGAGGACATGGAAACCATGCCCGCCGTCAACTACGACCCTACGCTGGACCTGTCGCGCTACCTCTACCCCACGCTGGAGCTGCTCAACGACTACGGCGTGGCCAAAGCCCAGGTAACCAAGGAGGAGCTGGAAGCCAACAAGGACCGCATCGTGGAAACGCTGGGCCACTACGGCATCAACATCGCCAGCATCAAGGCCACCATCGGCCCCACGGTCACGCTCTACGAAATCGTGCCCGACGCCGGGGTGCGCATCTCCAAAATCAAGAGCCTGGAAGACGATATTGCACTGAGCCTCGCGGCGTTAGGTATCCGTATCATCGCACCTATTCCGGGTAAGGGCACGATTGGTATCGAAGTGCCGAACACCAAGAAGGAGATGGTAAGCATCCGGTCGGTTTTTGCCACCGAGAAGTTTGCCAACACTGAAATGGACCTGCCGATTGCCTTCGGCCGCACCATCACCAACGAGGTGTTCGTCGTCGATCTGGCCAAGATGCCCCACTTGCTGATGGCGGGTGCCACCGGCCAGGGTAAGTCGGTGGGTTTGAACGTGATTCTGGCTTCGCTGCTTTACAAGCGTCACCCGGCCACGCTCAAGTTCGTGCTCGTCGACCCCAAAAAGGTGGAACTGAGTATCTTCAACAAGATTGAGCGCCACTTCCTGGCCAAGCTGCCCGACACCGAGGAGGCCATCATCACCGACACCAAGAAGGTGGTGAACACGCTCAACTCCTTATGCATGGAGATGGATAAGCGCTACGACCTGCTCAAGGATGCCGGCTGCCGCAACCTGAAGGAGTACAACCGCAAGTTCATTGAGCGCCGCCTGAACCCCAAGAAGGGCCACCGCTTCATGCCGTTCATCGTGCTGGTAATTGACGAGCTGGCCGACCTGATGATGACCGCCGGCAAAGAGGTGGAAACTCCGATTGCCCGTCTCGCGCAGCTGGCCCGCGCCATCGGCATTCACCTGATTGTGGCCACCCAGCGCCCCAGCGTGAACGTTATTACGGGTATCATCAAGGCCAATTTCCCCTGCCGGATTTCCTTTAAGGTGACCAGCAAGATTGACTCCCGCACCATTCTCGACGCCGGTGGCGCCGACCAGTTGGTGGGCCAGGGTGACATGCTGATTTCGCAGGGCTCCGACATTATCCGGGTGCAGTGCGCCTTCATCGACACGCCCGAGGTGGACCGCCTCTGCGACTACATCGGCGAGCAGCAGGGCTACCCCGACGCCTACCTGCTGCCCGAAGTGGTGGGCGAAAGCGGTGGCGGCAGCGGCGACATGGAAGACATGGATCCCGCGCAGCGCGACTCGATGTTTGAGGAAGCCGCCCGCGTTATCGTCACGCACCAGCAGGGCAGCACCTCGCTGCTGCAGCGCCGCCTGAAGCTCGGCTACAACCGCGCCGGCCGCCTTATCGACCAGCTGGAGCACGCCGGCATCGTGGGGCCGTTTGAGGGCAGCAAGGCCCGCGAAGTATTAATTCCGGACGAGTACAGTTTGGAACAGTTGTTGAATACGCTGCCCAAGTAAGCGCCAGCGGCTATTTCCAGCCACGCCAGGGAGGTTTTACCACTTCTTTTGGTTTAGAAGTAAACAAACTGGCCCGCTACACGTCTCTGTACTCAACCTACCGAATCACCACCTTTTTGCAATGAAAAAATACCTCGCCCTGCTTGCTCTTTCCGTGTCGCTCGTGTCGGCCGCTTCGGCGCAGCAGGACCCCAAAGCCGGCAAGATTCTCGACCAGATGAGTGCCAAGTATCAGGCCATGAAAGCTTTCCGGGCCAACTTCACCCAGACGCTGGAAAATGACGCCACTAAGGTGAAGGAAAACCTGAGCGGTGACATTCTGGTGAGCGGCCAGAAGTTCCGGCTGAAAATCAGCGGCCAAGAGGTCATCAACAACGGCCAGACGGTCTGGACCTACATGAAGTCGGAAAACGAAGTCAATATCTCCGACTTTGAGGCCGACGAGCAGGAAATCTCGCCTTCGCAGATCTATACGCTCTACAAGAAGGGCTACAAGTACTCCTACGTGCAGGAAGCCAAGGAAAACGGCGAGGCCGTCGATGTTATCGAGCTGTCGCCGGAAGACCGCAGCAACCCCGTGTTCAAGGTGCGCCTGAAGGTGAGTAAGGTGGATAAGTCGGTGAAGAGCTGGCAGATGTTCAAGAAGAACGGCAACCGCTACACCTTCAAGATCAATAAGTTCACGCCGAACGTGCCCGTGGATGCCACCACGTTCAACTTCGACAAGTCGAAATACAAAGGCGTGAAGGTTATCGACCTGCGCTAATCGTTTCTGTTAAACGAAACCGGCCCGCTTCCTTACAAGAGGCGGGCCGGTTTCGTTTGGGGAGATACAGCGCCGTGCAGCGCAGGCTGCCCAAGGCGTGCGGTTTCCCATTATCTTGCCCGTCCGTACTTTATGGGTGGCGCTATGCAAGAAGATTTCCTCCACTACGTCTGGCAGCATCAGTATTTCGATAAAACCGATTTGCGCACCACCGATGGGCAGCCGATAACCGTGCTGCGCCCCGGCATGCGCAACCCCGACGCCGGCCCCGACTTCCTGAACGCGCGCCTGCAACTGGGCGAAGTGGAGTGGAACGGCGCGGTGGAAATCCATCTGCGCGCCTCCGATTGGCACCGCCACCAGCACCAGCACGACCCCAAATATGATCAGGTAGTGCTGCACGTAGTGCACGAAGCCGACCAGCCCGTGCACCGCCTCGACGGCAGCGAAGTGCCCGCGCTGGCGCTGGCCCCGCGCATTGCGCCCACGCTGCTGGCCACGTATGAGAAGCTGATAGTCAATGCGGAAGCCGCCAACGCGCTGCCGTGCGCGGCGCTGCTGAGCACGGTGCCCGCCGTTACACGCATGAGCATGGTGGAACGGGCGCTGCTGGAGCGGGTGGAGCAGAAAGCCAGCGTGGTGGAAGAGCTGCACCAGCGGCTGGGGCAGGACTGGGAGGCTACCGCCTACCACGCGCTGGCGGCGGCTTTCGGTTTCCAGAAAAACAGTGAGCCGCTGGCTCGCCTGGCCAAGGCCCTGCCGCTAGGTATCGTGCGCCGCCACCGCCACGATACGCGCCAGTTGGAAGCCCTGCTGTTCGGGCAGGCCGGCTTCCTGGCCGAAACCGACGCCACCCGCCACGATGCCTACTTGGCCGGGCTGCGGCAGGAGTTTGCGTTTCTGCAGCACAAGTACAGCCTGCACGGCACAGCTTTGGAAGTGCACGAGTGGAACTTCCTGCGGCTGCGGCCGGCCAACTTCGCGCCGGTGCGGCTGGCGCAGCTGGCCGCCGTGCTGCACGCCCGCCCCGCCCTGTTCGACGCCCTACTCACGGCCGCTGATGTCCGCACGCTCACGCAATTTTTCCAGGCCCCAACCACTGACTACTGGCGGCAGCACTTCCGGCCCGGCGTGCCCGGCAAGGTGCCCGCGCTAGGCAAAAGCAGCGTGCAGGTGCTGATAACCAACGTGGTGGTACCATTGCGGGTGGCCTATGCCCGGCACGTAGGCCAGCCGGAGCTGGTGGAAAGCGCAGTGGCCCTGCTCAACGAGCTGCCCGCCGAACACAACCACATTACCGATGCCTATGCGGCGCAGGGCTTCGGCCACCGCAGCGCCGCCGACTCGCAGGGGCTGCTGGCGCTGCACCGCGGCTACTGCACGCCGCGCCGCTGCCTGCATTGCGCCATCGGCAGCCGGATTTTGCAACGAACCCCGGCTGTTTCGTGAAGCTGCTGCTGGCTCTTGTGCTCAATGCGGGCCTGCTGCTGCTGCTGTGGCACTGGCTGCGGCCCCGGCTCACGGAGGCTGGCATAGGCTGCTGGCTGCTGCCGCTGCTGGGGTTGAAGCTGCTGGCCTGGGCGGTGGCCAGCTGGCGTCCCAGCGGCGACTCGCGCCACATGCAGCTTTTTGGCAATGCCCTCAGCCAGCAGCTCTGGGAAAGCCCTGCCGCCTGGCTGCACACGGCGCTCGGCAATGAGTTTCATTTCCACGACTGGCACGTTGTGTTCCACGGCTTTTCCAACACTTTCTTCATGTACAAGGTCGTGTCGGTGCTGAACTTGGGGGGGGCGGGTAGCCTGTGGCTTTCGGGGCTGTATACCAGCTTGTTTTGCTTTGTGGCTAGCTGGGAGCTGGCCCGCACCGTGCGCCGCCTGTTCCCGGATACGCCCACTGGAGCGGTGCTGGTGGGCTTTCTGCTGTGGCCCAGCGTGCTGTTCTGGACGGCGGGCCTCACCAAGGAAAGCGTGCTGGTAGGCAGCGGCGCGGCTGTGGTGGCGCTGGTGCTGCAGTGGCTCTACGGCAGTGAAAAGCTGCGCCCGTGGCAATGGCTGGGCCTGCTGGCGCTGGCGGCGCTGCACTTTGAGGCGCGCTTCTTTTTTGCGGGGCTGCTGCTGGCGGCGCTGGCCGGGCTGGTCGCCATCCGGACGGGCCAGTGGCTGGGCGGGTTGCGCCACCGCTGGGGGCAGGTGCTGCTGCTGGCGCTGCTGCTGGCCGGCGGCGTGTACGTGGTGGGGCAGGTGAGCCCCGTATTCACCATGAACCGCTTCACCAGCCGCCTGCTCACCAACTACCGCGAGCTGTATGCCAAGTCGGCTGGCCGGCCCCGCATCGAGTACCCGGCGCTGCGGCCTACCGGTGAAAGTCTGCTGGCACATACTCCCGTAGCCATTGGGGCGGCGCTGGTGCGGCCCTGGCCCTGGGAAGGCGGCGGCGCGCTTTACCTCGTGGCCGGGCTCGAAAACCTGGCGCTGCTGGCGGTGCTGCTCTGGTCGGTGGGGCAAACGCTGCGGGGTAGGGCCGGCCGGCTGCCGTTTGCGCTGGTGCTGGTGCTGCTGCTGTACTGCATATTGCTGGCCGCCTTACTGGGTCTGAGCAGCCCCAATCTGGGCACGCTCAACCGCTACCGCGTGGCACTGCTGCCGTATCTATTGTGGCTGGCGCTGCAGCATGATGGGGCTGCCCGCTGGCTGCGCCGCCTGGGAATGTAGCGGCCGGGCCGTAAAAGCCGGGGCCGGCTGCTTCGCGGCAGCGAACGAATCCGTAAATTTGCGGTTTGCAACTCCGCCGGCCCACTTGGGCCGCACTTCGCTTCGCATGGAAAATCCTGTAATCATACTTGGTGCCCAAACGGTGGGCATCACCGCTCTCGACGCTTTTCTCTCCAATGAGGTAGTTGTATACTGCCTCCTCGACGACGACGCGGCGCTGCAGAACACCGAGTTTCTCGACGTGCCCGTGATGGGCAACACCGACGATAAGGAGCTGCTGAAGCTGCTGGGCAAGAAGTGCGAGGTATTCGTGGCCACCGAAGACACCGCCAGCCGCCGCAGCCTCACCGGCATGCTCCACGACGAATACCAAGCCGTACCCGTCAATGCCATTCACCAGCGCGCCAGCGTGTCGCCGCACGCGTGGCTGGGGCACGGCAATCTGGTGGGCGCCAACGCCGTGGTATCTGGTACCGCCAAAGTGGGCAACGGCTGCCTGATCGGGCCTAATGCGGTGCTTGATGCCCGCGCCGAGTTGGGTGACTACGCCCAGATGGGGGCCGGGGCCATCCTCAATGCCGACGTGGTGGTGGGGGAGCAGGCCTTCATCGGGGCCGGCGCCATCATCGTGGCCGGCGTCAAAATCGGCAACAAAGCCCGCGTAGGAGCCGGCTCAGTGGTAGTGGCCGACGTGCCCGCCAACCAGACCGTGTTCGGCAACCCAGCCCAGAAGGTTTAATTATCAAGGAACAATGAGCAATGAACAGGTGGTGCGCTAGCTATCATCTGTTCATTGCTCATTGATAATTGCTCATTGCACATGGACTACCACGTTCTGCTCTATTACTGCTACACGCCGATTGCTGATCCGGAACAATTCCGTGAGGAGCACCATCGGCTGTGTCTGCGGCTGAACCTGCGGGGCCGCATCATTGTGGCGCCCGAGGGCCTCAATGGCACCGTGTCGGGCACCGTAGCCGACTGCGCCGAGTACAGGCGGGAGGTGAAGGCCGACCCGCGTTTCGCGGCGCTGGAGTTTAAGATCGAAGACGCGCCGGAGCACACGTTCCAGAAGCTGCACGTGCGCGTGAAGCCGGAAATCGTGCACGTGGGGCTGCCCCATATCAAGCCCTACGAGCGCACCGGCATCCACCTTTCGCCCCAGGAGTTCAAGGACCTGAAGGACCAGGACGATGTGGTGGTGCTCGATGTGCGCTCCGACTACGAGTACGAGCTGGGCCGCTTCCGGAATGCCGTGACGCTCGACATCGAGAACTTCCGCGAGTTCCCGGACAAGGTGGCCGAGCTGGAGCAGTACAAAGGCAAGAAAGTGCTGACCTACTGCACCGGCGGCATCAAGTGCGAGAAGGCCTCGGCCTTCCTGCTGGAGCAGGGCTTTGAGAATGTGTACCAGCTGCATGGTGGCATCATCAAGTACGGCCTGGAAGCCGGCGGCGAGGATTTCGACGGCAAATGCTACGTGTTCGATGGCCGTGTGGCAGTAGACGTAAACAGCGTCAACCCGACCGTCATCAGCCAGTGCCACCACTGCCACACGCCTTCCGACCGGATGGTGAACTGCGCCAACCCGACCTGCAACGCCCACGTGCCGCTCTGCGAAGCCTGCGGCCAGCAGCTGGAAGGCGCCTGCTCGCCAGCCTGCCAGGAGCACCCCGCCAAGCGCCCGTACGATGGCACCGGCACCTACCCCAAAATCAGCAACCACTACCGCCCCGAGCAGGGCCTGATTTCGTATCGGGCGCCTGCCAAGTAGGTTGTTATGCAAATGGCCCTGTCATCCTGAGCTTGCGAAGGACCTTATCACGTCTGGGTGACTACCGAACGGCTTTGTTCCAGCGTGACAAGATCCTTCGCAAGCTCAGGATGACAGATTTTTACAAATTACTCCCGCCTAACTCTCCCACCCATGCCCATTCCCGATTCCGAGCTGATTTTCAATAAAGACGGCAGCATCTACCACCTCAATCTGCAGCCCGACCACATTGCCGACACTATCATCACCGTCGGCGACCCGGAGCGGGTGCCGATGGTGAGTGAGCACTTTGACTCGATTGAGACCATCATTAGCAAGCGCGAGTTTGTAACTCACGTGGGCTACTACCAGGGCAAGCGGCTGGCCGTCATCAGCACCGGCATGGGCACCGATAACATCGACATTCTGCTCAATGAGCTGGATGCGCTGGTCAACATCGACTTCGTGACCCGGGAGCCTCGGCCGCTGGAGGAGCGCATTGCGCTGCGCATCGTGCGCGTGGGCACCAGCGGCGCGTTGCAGGCCGACATTCCGATTGGCTCGCACCTGGTTTCGGAGCATGCTGTGGGCCTCGACTCGCTGATGCAGTTTTACCCACTGGTGGAAACCGGGCTGGAAGTGGCCGTTGGCGCCGGCGTGCAGCAAGCCCTGGGCCTCGACTACCGCCCGTACTGCGTGCGCGGCAACGATTTGTTGCGCGAGCAGCTGGGCGCTGGTATGGTGGTCGGCAACACGCTCACCTGCCCCGGCTTCTATGGCCCGCAAGGCCGCGTGCTGCGCCTGGATCTGCGCATTCCCAACCTGATTGAGCAGTTCCAGAACTTCCGCCACCAGAGCGCCGAAGGCGAGTTCCGCCTAACCAACTTCGAGATGGAAACGGCCGGCTACTACGCGCTGGGCCGCCTGCTGGGTCACGAAGTGGTGTCGCTGAACGCCATTGTGGCCAACCGCGCCACCGGCGAGTTTGCCACTAACTCCGAGCAGGTCATCGGCGACCTGATCCAAAAAACCCTGGACCGCCTGTAATCACGGATTTAAGCCGATTAGACGGATTAATCGGATTCCGTTGATCACGGATTTAAGCGAATTAGACGAATTAATCGGATTTCGTGGACGATTGAAGTTCACTCAAAACAAAAGAGGCTTGCCAACTGGCAAGCCTCTTTTGCTTAATGGACTAAGAGCCTGAATATAGCACCGTCCACGAAATCCGATTAATCCGTCTAATTCGCTTAAATCCGTGATCAACGGAATCCGATCAATCCGTCTAATCGGCTTAAATCCGTGATTAATAGAAGTCGAAGCCCACTATGGCGCGGATGGGCAGCGTGATGCCGGATTTAAGGGTCAGGTAATCCTGATGGGTGGCCCAAATGGTGGTATACACGCGTTTTACAGCGCCATCGGCCGTTTGAAAATAGACATCCAGCTTACCCTGGTAGTTGTTGCCGAGGCTGGTGGCGCGCTCGGCATCGTGGCGGCGGTGCTTAATGGCTGCCGGATCGGACAACACATCTTCAGCCGCAAAGTGCAGGCTGGGAATCAGGTCCTTGTCGATTACTTCGGCAGTGGCTACGGGGAGGTCGGGCGACATGGGAGTAGGGGCTAAACAGGCAAAGTGAAACCAAAGAGAACACGAAATAGATGGCGGCTGCATGAAGCAACCATGAACTGGCCCCGCCTTACCGGGCCTGCTTGCCGCTGCCGCCATCCTGGCCGGCTCAATTAGCTTATTTTACGCCAATTCTGCCAAAAAGGCCATCGTATCTACCCCATCGGCATAGTCCGTAACGGCTGGCGACTGTGCCCGTCCGAACGGGAAGCTGCCCGCCCACTGCCCCCCAGCCGAGACGATGCACTGGGTCTGGGCGGCCACGTCGGTGAGCTGGTCAACTAGGTCTATTTCGTTGGTATAGAAGCTATAATGCAGCACCGAAATAGGCGAAACCAGCTGCGTATTCTCGGTGAGCAGCAGGAAGCCGGTGTCCAGGTGCGGCACCCGATTCACCAACAGAATGCTTTTGTTGTAGTCGTAATTATTCTGGTATTTGTGGTGGTCAGGAATGTGGTGCCAGGGCTGCAGGGAGTCGAGCAGCGGGGTGAAATCGTAGCCCTGCGGCACGTAGAGCTTGCTCACGTTGCGGCAGCCCAGGCCATAGTACCGGAAGATGTCTTCGCCCAACAACCCCAGGTCGTGCGACTCCTCGCGGCCCGTCAGCACGGCCAGGCTGGTGCGGTTGCGCCGGATGATGTGCGGCTTCTTGCCGAAGTAATAGTCGAAGTAGCGGGCAGTGTTATCGGAGCCGGTGGCAACGTAGGCGTCGGCGGCGTTGAGGCGCTCGGCCAGCACAATCTGCTCCGCGAAGCGTGGCTCCAACCGTTGCAGCTCCGTCAGGATCCAGCTCATGAGCACCGTATCGTCTTTGCTGAGCTTGGCCAGCAGCGTGTGGCCGCTCAGCAGCACGCACAGCGCATCGTGGAAACCCACCAGCGGAATGTTGCCGGCCATCACCACGCCCACCTGCCGGGGCGTGGCCGGCTCGGCCGGGTAGCGGGCGGCCCAGTGCCGGAGCGGCTCCTCTTCCAGCAGCGCCGCAATGCCCCGGATGGCCGCCGTTACGTTGGGGGCGTCAAACCAGGCATTCTGGTTGCGGGCCCGGGAGGCCAGGTGGGCCAGCTCATCGGCAGAAAGGGTACGCAGGAAGTGGCCCAGGGCCACAAAAGCAGCAAGACGGTCGGGATGGTGCATGTCGGGAGGAAACAAAGTAGGGCGCTGCGGCATTCTTAAGCCGTCGGCGGTTCGCGGTTGGGGCTGCAAATTCGGTATTTCGCAGCCGTCAGCCGCAAAAAACTCGCACGGCTTCCAGTTAGTTTCTACTTTTGCATGCCGCAGAAACTGCCGTTTGGCCTGTTGCTGCGTATTCAACCCCAGACTGCTCACTTAACTGATTCGAAGGCTATGGCCATCATGATAACCGACGAGTGCATCAATTGTGGTGCCTGCGAACCGGAATGCCCCAATACGGCCATCTACGAAGGCGGTGCCGCCTGGCGCTGGTCGGACGGCACTACGCTGAAGGAAGTCACCGTTGATGGTGGCCAGACCGTATCGGGCGTGGCGCCGCAAACCCCGATTTCCGACGAGTACTACTACATCGTTTCCGATAAGTGCACCGAGTGTGTGGGCTTCCACGAGGAGCCCCAGTGCGCGGCCGTGTGTCCCGTAGACTGCTGCGTAGACGACCCCGATTACCGCGAGTCACAGGAAAAACTGACCGCCAAAAAAGAGTGGCTGCACAGCTAATCACGGATTTTTCCGGATTAAATGGATTAGTCGGATTTTGTGGACGGCGCTAAACTGCCGTAATCTTTACTCCGCTTTAGTACACAACAAGAAAGGCTTGCCAATTGGCAAGCCTTTCTTGTTGTGTAGCTGAACGTAAATCGACTACAAAATCCGACCAATCCGTTTAATTCGAAAAATCCGTGATTATGTGCCGCAGTTGAAATACTTATCGTAGGCGGACTCCGGAATCAGGTTCAGGCGGCTGAGCACCTTGATGGGCCAGCGCAGCTGCCGGATCAGGGCGTAGTTGTTGGGGTAGTCGCGGAAGGTTTTGGGGGGCGCAGCCACAATCTGCTCAAACTCCTCGCGGGTCAGGCCCAGGCGCTTGATGCACAGGTTAATTACCTTTTCGTCTTCGATCTTGTTGACGTGGCTGACGCGTTCCAGCGCCACTTCGCGGGGCATCTGGCCGGAGCGCACCAGGGCTGAGTAGTTGAACAGGCGCCGGTCGATGTTGAACTTGGTGCGGTTGAGGTAGTAGATGACGCTCTGGTAGAGGTCGTCGAAGTAGTGGGCGCCGGGGTTCACCCAGTCCAGCTCTTTCTCCAGCAGCTTGTCTACGTCGGCCCGCACGTAATCGACGTGGTAAAGCAGCGTGACGGTTTTGATGCGCCGGATGAAGGCGTAGTAGAACATTTCCTTGATGCCCAGATTGAAGCCCGGGTCATCGGCCTTCCAGGGCCGGAGCGGCACCGTGCCGAACTGCTTGTGCACGGCTTTCAAATACTTGCCATCGAGGTAGTTCCAGCTCAGCGGCGCAATGCCCTCCGTCCGGAACGACTGCCCGATGATGATGCGCTGAATGCCTTCCTTGGCCGCCACGCCATAGAGGGCCGTGGCAATGCCCACATCGGTGCCTTCCTCCATATCGGGCACGGAGGCTTTCAGGAAGGCGATTTTCAGGTCCTTGGATTCGCGCCAGTCGGAGGTGATGGTGCGCATTTCCACGCCCAGCTTGCGGCAGGCCTTGGTCATGTTCTCGCCCGCCACGGGATTGCCGAAGCCGTCGTTGAAGTGCACCGCCAGCGGCCGCAGCCCCAGCTTTACGACGCAATACCACAAGGTAAACGACGAGTCGCGGCCGCCGCTCACGCCTAATACGCAGTCATATTTGTTGTTTTTGCCCAGCGACTTGATGTCGTTGGCGAGTTCCTGCACCTTCAGTTGGCCGGCTTCGCCTAAGGGAAAGTCCTGCTCCATGTGGTCATGGACAGCACAAAAGTTACAGGAGCCTTGGCTGTCGAACCGGATACCGGGCACGGTGGTATCCATAATGCAGCGAGTGCACTGTTGGTAAGATTGGGTCATGCGGTAATGAAGCGGGATTTGGCCACAAGGTCGAATGCCCGAATTAAGCCAGTATTAAAAAATGCAGATATACTGCGGATTATTTGGGCAGTGTGTCGAACCGGAAGCCCTTGCGCAGCAGCATTTCGCCGATCTGGGTGCCTTTTTCGGCGCGCACCGGGCGGGGCAGGTCGGCCACTACTAGGTCGCCGGCAAACTCGTTGAACTTGCCCTGCGCCCGAATGCCGGAGGCATCGACGGCCAGCGAGCAGCCTACGCTTTTCTTGCCCTCGTACGGCCCGCCCACGATATAGCCCACCGATGTGGTGCCCACTACCGTCACGTTGTAGAGCTGCGCCAGAATGGAATACGGCTTCACCCACTTCTCGTGGTAGGGGTCGTCTTCCTCCGTAACGGAATAATCCACCGTCCAGGACGAAGGGGAGAGGATGAATTCGGCACCCATGCGGGCCAGGGTGTGCCCGATGCTCAGGCCGTCGAGGAAGTTGTCGGCGCAGATGTTGATGCCGATTTTGCCCAGGGGCGTATCCACCACATTCAGCGTCTGGCCTACGGCGTAGTAGGGCATCTCTACGGTGAGCAGGTTGATTTTGTGGTATTTGCTGATGATGTCGCCCTGCGGGTTGATGAGAATGGCGGCGTTGTAGATGCGCCCATCGGGGCCGCGCTCCGTCAGGCCTGCGCACACGTACACTTGGTGGCACAGAGCCTCCTGGCAGAGCCGGTCGGAGTAGATGCCGGGAATGGGCTGGGCCTCGGTGAGGGCGCTGGGGTGCGTCCAGGCGAAATCCAGGGTTTCGGGCAGCAGCACTACGTCGCAATTCTGGCGGGCGGCTTCAGCAATCATCTGGGCGGCCCGTTCCAGGTTGCGGTCAGGTTCCCCACCTTCTACCAGCAACTGTCCCATTCCTACCCGCAAGGTCTCGGTTGAGGCAACGGGGGCCGGTGGCGGCGACAGCACAGCCGCCGCGGGAGTGGCCTTTGCAGAACCGGTTCCTTTGAAAAACTTAAGTAAAGCTGACATGCAGGCACGAGGCTTAGAAAGTGAAAGTCAGAATCTAATATATAATTCCCGTCCCAATTAAACCTTATCATACTTCATTTGTCAGCCGCAATTTACGCGAAATATGCGGGCTGATGAATGTAGAGGGAGAGTTAGTTTCATAATGGGAACAGCACACCGCAAGCCCAACCCGCGCCACGCCCGCCTATGGCCGGCCCGAAATGCCTACTTTTGTGGGTATTCCGAACCGCCATTATTCCCTCTTGACGATGTCCATCGCCAAAACCTATACCCCCGCCGACGTTGAAGCCAAGTGGTACCAGCGCTGGCAGGAGCAGGGCTTCTTCAAAGCCAAAGCCAACCCCCGCAAGCAGCCCTATACCGTGGTGATTCCGCCGCCCAACGTGACGGGCGTGCTGCACATGGGCCACATGCTCAATAATACCATTCAGGACGTGCTGGTGCGCCGGGCCCGCATGCAGGGCAAAGAAGCCTGCTGGGTGCCCGGCACCGACCACGCCTCCATTGCCACCGAGGCCAAGGTAGTGGCGCTGCTGAAGGAGCAGGGCATCGAGAAGAAGGACCTGACCCGGGAACAGTTCCTGGAGCACGCTTTTGCGTGGAAGGAAAAGTACGGCGGCATCATCCTGGAGCAACTCAAGCAACTGGGCGCTTCCTGCGACTGGGACCGGACGCGCTTCACCATGGAGCCGGAGCTGACCGAGGCCGTGCTGCGCGTGTTCGTGGACCTGCACCAGAAGGGCCTCGTGTACCGCGGTATCCGGATGGTGAACTGGGACCCGCTGGGCCAGACGGCCCTCTCCGATGAGGAAGTGATTCCTAAGGACGTGATGGCCAAGATGTACCATTTGCGCTACGAAGTGGTAGGGCAGGAGGGCCAGTTCCTGACCGTGGCTACGTCGCGGCCCGAAACCATCATGGCCGACGTGGCCGTGGCAGTGAACCCCAACGACCCGCGCTACAATCACCTGCACGGCGCGAAAGTGCGGATTCCGCTGCTGGGCCGCGAAATTCCGGTGATTCTGGATGAGTACGTGAGCATCGACTTCGGCACGGGCGCGCTGAAGGTGACGCCGGCTCACGATTTGAACGACTACGAGCTGGGCGTGAAGCATAACCTGCCCGTTATCGACATCCTCAACAACGACGGCTCGCTCAACGAAAAAGCGGTGCTGTACGTGGGCCAGGACCGGTTTGCGGCCCGTCGCAACATCGTCAAGGACCTGGAGGAAGCCGGCCATCTGGTGAAGGTGGAGGAGTACGCCAGCATCGTGCAGACTTCGGAGCGCACCAAGGCCGTGATTGAGCCCCGCCTGAGCCTGCAGTGGTTCCTGAAAATGGAGCACCTGGCCAAGCCGGCTTTGGAGGTGGTGGAAAACGACACCGTGAAGCTGCACCCGGCCAAGTTCAAGAACACCTACCGGGTGTGGATGGAAAACGTGCGCGACTGGTGCATCTCGCGGCAGTTGTGGTGGGGCCAGCAGATTCCGGCCTACTACCTGCCCGACGGCACCTACGTGGTGGCCCTCACCGCCGAGGAAGCCCTGATCCAGGCCCGCGAGCAGAGCGGCAACGCCGACCTGCAAATCACCGACCTGCGCCAGGACGAGGACGTGCTGGATACCTGGTTTTCGTCGTGGCTGTGGCCGATTTCGGTGTTCGACGGCTTCAAGGACCCCGACAACGCCGACGTCAACTATTTCTACCCCACCAACGACCTGGTGACGGGGCCGGACATCCTGTTCTTCTGGGTGGCCCGCATGATTATGGCCGGGCTGGAATTCCGCAAGGAAGTGCCCTTCCGCAACGTGTATCTCACCGGCATCGTGCGCGACGCCCAGGGCCGCAAGATGAGCAAGCAGCTCGGCAACTCGCCCGACCCACTGGACCTCATCAAGCAGTTCGGGGCCGATGGCGTGCGGACCGGGATGCTGTTCTCGGCTCCGGCCGGCAACGATTTGCTCTACGACGAAAAGCTGGTGGAGCAGGGCCGTAACTTCAGCAACAAGCTCTGGAATGCCTTCCGCCTCACCCAGGGCTGGGAGGTGGATGCCGCGCTGCCCTTCCCAAACGAGAAGGCCGTGGAGTGGTTCGGCGCTAAGCTGAACGCCACCATTGCCGAGCTGGACGAGCACTTCGAGAAGTTCCGGATGTCGGACGCGCTGATGACGGTATACAAGCTGGTGTGGGACGACTTCTGCTCGGAGTACCTGGAGATGATCAAGCCCGCCTACCAGGCCCCCATCGACCCCGAAACGCTGCGCCTGACCACCGGTTTCCTGGAAACCCTGCTCAAACTGCTGCACCCGTTCATGCCCTTCATTACTGAGGAAATCTGGCATGAGCTGAAAGAGCGCGGCCCCAAGGAGTACGTGTGCGTGGCCGCCTGGCCCAAGGCTCAGCCCGTAGCCGGTGCCGCCGAGGTGCTGGCCCGCATGGAAAAGGCGCTGGCCATTGTGGGCGGCGTGCGCACCATCCGCAACCAGAAGGGCCTGGGCCCCAACAAGCCCCTGACCCTGGCCGCCAAAACCGACGACGTCCAGTTGCTTCAGGACTACGACCCCATCATCCGCAAGCTGGCCGCCCTCACCGAGGTATCGGTGGTAACGGAAGCGCCGGCCGCGGCGGTAGGTTTCGTGGCGGGCGGCAGTGAGTTCTTCGTGCCGCTGGAAGGTCAGATTGACCTCGGGGCCGAGAAGGAGCGCCTCGGCAAGGAGCTGGAATATGCTCAGGGCTTCCGAGACTCGGTGCTGAAAAAGCTGGCCAACGAGAAGTTCGTGGCCAACGCCAAGCCCGACCTGGTGGAGCGCGAGCGGCAGAAGCTGGCCGACACCGAAGCCAAAATCACGGCTCTGGAGCAAAGCCTGGCAGCACTGTAGCATAGGCTTCAGCCTATGCCGCCAACCATTTGCAGAAAGGCTCCGGCTATTTAGCCGGAGCCTTTTTGTTTGAGCTGACCGCAAACAGTCCTCGGTTGTCAAAAAAAAATCGGCGCCCAACCAACCTTGGCTACGGAAGTGCGTCAGTGGCTGCGTGTGCCAGTGAGACAGCTGGGAATTTGTTGAGCCCGGGCTGTCCAAGTTGGCTGCATCCTTGTTTTGAAGGCGCTGCCCGGTAGGGGTAGCCTGTTTTTATCTGTAAATACCCTGCGCCTGCACCGAGCCAACTGGCCGGTAGTGTGGCGCGATGACCGAATTCATGAAAAAATCTTTCCTCCTCCTGGTTCTCACCAGTGCCGGCCACTTGGTGTGGGCACAAATGCCGCAGGGCGCTCCGGCGGGTAGCCGTCCTGCCGGTGCCGGCCGTCCGGCCTCAGCCGGCCAGCCAGCGGGCCAGCCCGGTGCTCCGGCCGCGCAGGGCACTGGCCGCGTGACGGGTACCGTGACGGATGCCGCCACCAAGCAGGCTGTGCCTTACGCCACGGTGGTGCTGCTCAACCCGGCCGGTAAGGCTGTGGATGGCGCCTCGGCCGACGACAACGGTAAGTTCTCGATTCCGCGCGTGGCGGCGGGCACCTACACCGTGCAGATCAGCTTCATCGGCTACAAGAACGTGGAGCGCCCCGGCGTGGTGATTACCGAAGACGGCAACACCGTGGCGCTGGGCGCCATCACGCTGGAATCGGCGGCGCAGAAGCTGGGTGAAGTGGTAGTGGAAGGCCAACGCAGCCTGATTGAGGAAAAGGTGGACCGCACCGTCTACAACGCCGAGAAAGACGAAACCACCCGTGGGGGCGACGCCACCGACGTGCTCAAGCGCGTGCCCATGCTCTCCGTGGACCTCGACGGCAACGTGAGTCTGCGCGGTAGCTCCAACATCCGGGTGCTCATCAACAACCGCCCCAGCACTATCTCGGCCAACAGCATTGCCGACGCGCTGAAGCAGATTCCGGCTGACCAGATCAAGACCGTGGAGGTGATTACCTCGCCCTCGGCCAAGTACGACGCCGAAGGCTCGGGCGGCATTATCAACATCGTGACCAAGCAGAACAACCTTCAGGGTTTTACGCTTGATCTGCGCAGCAGCATCGGGTTGCGCAGCTCCGACCTGGGTCTGAACGCCTCGTACCGGGTGGGTAAGATGGGCTTCTCGCTGGGTGGCGGCGGCCGCGGCCAGTACAACACCCCTGGCAGCTTCCGCAACGTGCAGCGCACCTACGCCCTCACCGATGCACGCCCGCTCACCGGCACCACCACGCAGGAGGCCGATACACGCCAGCAGAACGTGTTCGGGCGCTACTCGCTGGGCTGGGACTACGACATCAACAAGTACAACTTCCTCTCGGCCTCCGTGCAGCTGGGTTTGCGCAACGGCAACAACTACCAGGACGGCCTGCTGCGCAATACCGTGCGCCCCGATATCAGCCAGCCCATCATCGACCGCCGCGACGTGCGGGTGCTGGACCGCTCCAACACGCTGGATGCCACCCTCAACTACACCCGCACCTTCGAGACGCCGCAGCGTGAGCTGAGCGTGCTGGGCCAGTACAGCCGCAACAACCGCACGAACGACTTCAGCAACGACGTGCTGGAGGGCCTGAGCGCCGGCGACCGGCTGCTCAACGAAAACGACAGCTACAACCAGGAAGTAACGCTGCAGGTCGATTACCAGACGCCGCTCAGCAAAACCCAGCTGCTGGAATTCGGGGCTAAAGACATCATGCGCAAGGTGAACAGCGACTACCAGTCGCTGCGCAACGGCCAGATCGACGAGCAGGTGGGCAACTCCAACGAGTTTACCTACGACCAGAACGTGGCCGCCGCCTACACCTCGTACACGGTCGGCTTCCTGAAGAACTACACGCTGAAGGCCGGTGCCCGCTACGAGTACACCACCATCAACGCCGACTTCCGTACGGCCGAAGCACCCAACATTCCGTCGTACAGCGTGGTGGTGCCCAGCGTGAACCTGTCGCGGAAGCTGGCCAGCGGCAACACGCTCAAGGCCGCCTACAACCGCCGGATTCAGCGCCCGTCGCTACAATTCCTCAACCCCAATCGGCAGGCAGCTAACCCGCTTAACGTGAGCCAGGGCAACCCGCTGTTGGAGCCGGAGAAAACCAACAACTACGAGCTGGGCTACAGCACGTTTATCAAGCAAACCTCGCTCACGTTCTCGGCTTTCGTGCGCAATACCACTGGCTCCATCCAGCCGGTGCGCGACGTGCAAGGCGACACCATCATCACCAACTACCAGAACATCGGGCAGGAAAACGCCTACGGTGGCAGCGTTTTTGCCAACGTCAACATCAATAACAAGCTCACCCTGAACGGCGGCACCGACTTCTATTACGCAGTGCTCGACAACAACCAGAGCAACAAGTTTTTTGCGGCCAGCAACGAGGGCTTCGTCATCAGCGGCCGCCTAAGCGGCACCTACAACTTCACGAAAGGGTGGGGGCTACAGGCGTTCAGCTTCTACCGCGGCCGGCAGGTGCAGCTGCAGGGCTATCAGGGCGGTTTTGGGGTCTATAGCCTCGGAGTGAAGAAAGACTTTGCCGAGAAAAAAGGCAGCATCGGCTTCGGGGCCGACAACTTCTTCGCGTCCAACATCAAAATCCGCAACGAAATCAGCTCCTACACGCTGGAGCAGAACAGCGAGAACATCCTGCGCCGCTCGGGCTTCCGCGTGAACGTGAGCTACCGCATTGGTAAGCTGAGCATGGCCCAGCCCAAGCGCAAGCGCTCCATCAACAACGACGACCTGAAAGACGGCGGCGACGGTGGTAACGGAGCCGGGGCCACGCCCGCCCAAGGGGCAAGCGGCGGCCGCCCCTAAGAACGGTGTGGTGCTACGAATCGTCCGAAGGGCTTCGTAGCACCACTACTTCCGTTGCTCCATCACCGTTGCAGGCGTCTTCGTTCAACGGGTTTGTGGTCCTACGAATTGCCCGAATGGTAATTCGTAGGACCACTATTTGCTTTGCGCCATCCATTGCAGGCGTCGTCGTTAAATGGGTTTAGTGGTCCTACGAAGCCCTTCGGGCAATTCGTAGGACCACACCGTTATTACCGCCTGCGGCCAGCCTTTGTATATTGGTCTGCTTACTTTAGCCTGCTCTCGTATGAAATACCTGCTACTCGCTGTGGCCGGCGCCCTAGCCCTGACCACGACAGCTTACGCCCAAACTTCGCCATCCATGCCCAAACCTCCCGTTGCGGCTCTCCAGCCCAAAGAACTCAAGTCGCCCTTCGGCACCCGTCTCGACAACTACTACTGGCTCAATGAGCGCGAAAACCCGGCCGTTATCAGCTACCTGAACGCCGAAAATGCCTACACCGAGCAGCAGATGGCCCCGGTGAAGGAGCTGGAGGAAAAGCTGTTTCAGGAAATCAAGGGCCGCATCAAGGAGCAGGATGAGTCGGTGCCGTACCGTGACAACGGGTACTACTACTACACCCGCTTCGAGGCCGGGGCCGAGTACCCGATTTACTGCCGCAAAAAGGGCAGCCTGGGCGCAAAGGAGGAAATTCTGCTCAATGCCAACGACCTAGGCAAGGGCAAGGACTACTACCAGATCGGCGGCTTCGAGGTGAGCGACGACAACCAGGTGCTGGCCTACTCCGAGGACGTGGTGAGCCGCCGCCTCTACACCCTGCGCTTCCGCAACCTGCAAACCGGCCAGCTCTACCCCGAGCAGATTCCGAACACCAGCGGCAACGCCGTGTGGGCCACCGACAACAAAACCGTCTTCTACACCCGCAAGGACCCCACCACGCTGCTGGACTACCAGCTCTACCGCCACACCCTGGGCACCGACCCCGCCAAGGACCAGCTGGTGTACGAGGAGAAGGACAATACCTTCCACATCGGGGTGCACCGCTCCAAGTCGCGGCAATACGTGTTCCTGACCATCGGCAGCACCATGTCGTCGGAGGTGCGGTACCTGGAGGCTGGCAAACCCACGGCGGCGCTGCAGGTATTCCTGCCCCGCGAGGCCGACCATCTGTACGAGGTGGAGCACTTCGGCCAGGACTTTTACGTGCTGTCCAACGCCGGCGCGCCCAACTTCCGCCTGCTGAAAACGCCGGTGAAGAACACCGCCAAAACGGCCTGGCAGGAGGTCATTGCCCACCGTCCCGACGTGTTCCTGGAAAACATGGAGCTGTTCAAGGACTATCTGGTGCTGGGCGAGCGGAAGGAAGGCCTGCTGCAGCTGCGCGTGATTCGGTGGAAGGACAAGCAGGAGCACTACCTCAACTTCGGCGAGCCCACCTACACGGCTGCCATCAGCATCAACCCTGAGTTTGATACGCCGGTGCTGCGCTACGGCTACTCCTCGCTCACCACGCCCGGCTCCACCTTCGACTACGACATGAACGCCCGCAGCAAGAAGCTGCTGAAAGAGCAAACCGTACTCGGGAGCTTCAAAAAGGAGGACTACGTGACCGAGCGGGTGTACGCCACCGCCACCGACGGCACCAAAATTCCGATGTCCATCGTCTACAAGAAGGGCTTTAAGAAGGACGGCTCGGCCCCGCTGCTGCAGTACGCCTACGGCTCCTACGGCTACTCCATGGACGCCACCTTCAGCTCTGCCCGCCTGAGTTTGCTGGATCGGGGCTTCGCCTACGTGATTTGCCACATTCGCGGCGGCCAGGAAATGGGCCGGCAGTGGTACGAGAACGGCAAGAAGCTCAGGAAGAAAAACACCTTCACCGACTTCACCGACTGCTCCAAATTCCTCATCGACCAGAAGTTCACCTCCGCCGATAAGCTGTTTGCTATGGGCGGCTCGGCCGGCGGCCTGCTGATGGGCGCCGTCGTGAACAACCACCCCGAGTACTACAAGGGCGTGGTGGCGGCCGTGCCTTTCGTGGACGTGGTGACCACCATGCTCGACGAAAGCATTCCGCTGACCACCGGCGAATACGACGAGTGGGGCAACCCCAACCAGAAGGAGTTCTACGACTACATGCTCTCCTACTCGCCCTACGACCAGGTGAAAGCCCAAGCCTACCCCAACATGCTCGTGACCACCGGCCTGCACGACTCGCAGGTGCAATACTTCGAGCCGGCCAAGTGGGTGGCCAAGCTGCGCACCGTGAAAACCGACCAGAACCTGCTGCTGCTGCACACTGACATGTCCGCCGGCCACGGCGGCGCCTCCGGCCGCTTCAAATCCATCCACGACACGGCCCGGCAGTTTGCCTTTATGCTGCTGCTGCTCGGCGTGAAGGTGTAGACCCAAGTACCGCGAAATTCCATTTCGCGACGAGCGGAGCAAGTATCCGGCCTCGCGCCAGTTTCCCTACCGCCTAGGAACTCGCTTCGCTCGTCGCGAAATGGAATTTCGCGGTACAACCGAAAAGCCCCGCTGTGCAGCTGCACGGCGGGGCTTTTCAGTGGAATCCAGGACGCTTAGCGCACTTTCAGGCTGTCGGGCACGGTGGCGCCGCGGTTGGCGGCCGTGAGCTGGTTTTGGAGCTGGAAGTTCACCTGCTCGCAGTCGGTGAAGCGCTGCTCGGCGCGCTTGAGGGCTTCCTCGGTCTTGCTGAGGGTCTGGTAGAGGTAGGCAATCAAGGCCAGGGACAGTACCAGCGCGGCAATGGTCAATACTTTGTTCATGGATTGAATGGGTGAATTGAGTAATTGTTAAATGGCTGGTTATGCTACCACGTTGGTAGAACAACCAGCCATTCAGCAATGCAGCCATTAAGCCATTAAATAGCCGTGTTCGGGTCGAACTGCTCGAGGTAGTCGGCCACTTTGCGCACGAACATGCCGCCGAGCGAACCGTCTACCACACGGTGGTCGTAGCTGTGGCTCAGGAACATGAAGTGGCGCACGCCGATCAAATCACCCTGTGGGGTTTCGATGACGGCCGGCTTCTTCTTGATGGCACCAACGGCCATGATGGCCACCTGCGGCTGCATGATGATGGGCGTGCCCATCACGTTGCCGAACGAGCCC
The DNA here is from genome assembly GCF_027359925.1 of Hymenobacter canadensis. Lineage (NCBI taxonomy): Bacteria > Pseudomonadati > Bacteroidota > Cytophagia > Cytophagales > Hymenobacteraceae > Hymenobacter > Hymenobacter canadensis. The sequence continues at coordinate 703,710 of NZ_CP114767.1, forward strand.
ACGTTGGACACGGTGTAGGTACCACCTTCCAGATCCTCGGGCTTGAGCTTGTTGGTGCGGGCGCGGTTGGCCAGGTCGTTGAGCTTCTTGCTCAGGCCGTTCAGGTTCAGCTGGTCGGCATTGTGGATGACAGGCACAATGAGGTTGCCGGACGGCAGCGCCACAGCCACGCCGATGTTGATGTCGCGCTTTTTGATGATGTAGTCGCCGTCGATGGAGACGTTGATCATCGGGAAGTCCTGGATGGCGCGGGCAATGGCCTGGATGAAGATGGGCGTGAAGGTAAGGTTTTCGCCTTCGCGTTTCTTGTAAGCGTCCTTGTTCTTGTTGCGCCAGTTCACGATGTCCGTCACGTCGGCTTCCACGAAGGAAGTAACGTGGGGCGAAATCCGCTTGCTGTCCACCATGCGCTGGGCAATCATCTTGCGCATGCGGTCCATTTCCAGCAGCTCCTGCCCACCGCTGATGGACGGTACGGCCTTGGCGGTGGGTTGCTGGGCTGGTGGGGTGGTGGGTTTTGCTTCGGCAGCCGGAGCAGCCGCCTGGGCTGGTGCAGCTGCGACGGCCGGAGCCACGCTTGGGGCTTGGGGCTTGGGGCTTGAAGCTTCGCCACTCAGCGGCTTCTTACCGCCGGCTACGTAGTCGAGAATGTCTTTTTTGGTGACGCGGCCTTCGCTGCCGGTGCCGGGCAGGTACTCCAGGTCAGCCATCGAAATGCCTTCCTCGCGGGCGATGCTCAGCACCAGCGGCGAGTAGAAGCGGCCGGTCTGGGGCTGGGCGGCCGTTACGGCTTGGGCCGGGTTGGCCTGCGGGTCGCCGGCTTCGGGCAGGTACGGCACGGCGGGCTTTTCGGCAGCACCGTTGTCGGATGGAGCAGCGGCGGGCGTGGCGGCGGGGGCAGCGGAAGCGCCGGCGCTGGCGGCGTCGGTTTCCACAATAGCAATGGGCGCGCCCACAGCTACTACCTGGCCTTCCTGCACCAGAATTTCCTGCAGCACCCCGGCGTGGATGGCCGGTACTTCGGTATCTACTTTGTCGGTGGCCACTTCGAGCACCGATTCGTCCTGCTCAATGGTGTCGCCGACTTGTTTGAGCCACTTCAGGACGGTGCCTTCCATGATGGATTCGCCCATCTTGGGCATCGTCATTTCCACTCGTGCCATGCGCTTGGGGTAGGGGTTGAGGTATTGGGTGGGGAGGTTGAGGCCTCAAAGGTAGCCGAAAACCGGCAAGGCCCATACGCCGCTGGGCGGGCCCGGGCATACTTATTCGGTGGCGGGCAGGTTTTGGCGCAGCAGGTTCAGGGCCATGGTCACGGTATACTCCACATTGAGCTGCCGGCCCCGGTTGAAGGTGAACTTGCGGCTGACCGTGCCGCGCGCATCGGCATACGCAATGCAGATGGTGCCCACCGGCTTGTCGGGCGTGCCGCCGTCGGGGCCGGCAATTCCGCTGGTGGCCAGCGCCACATCGGTACCAAGGCGGATGCGGGCGCCTTCAGCCATTTCGCGCACGGTTTCCTCGCTCACGGCCCCGAAGGCCGCCAGCGTGGCGGGCAGCACGCCCAGCTCCCGCGTTTTGATGTCGTTGTGGTAGGCCACGATGCTGCCCCGGAAGTAGGCCGAGCTGCCGGGAATACTCGTGATTTTGTGGGCCAGCAGGCCGCCCGTGCAGCTTTCGGCGGTGCCCAGCGTGAGGCCCCGCGCCAGCAGCAGCTGCCCCACGGCTTCCTCCAGCTTGATTTCGCCTTCGGCAAACAGATGCTCGCCGAGGCGGGTGCGCAGTTCGGGCAGCAGGGCTTCCATGCGCTGGCGCAGGTGGGGCTGGCCGTCGTCGGAGCCGGTGAGGCGCAGGCGCACGCCGCCCAGGTAGGGCAGGTAGGCCAGCTTGAAGTTGGCGGGCAGCGCGGCTTCCCAGTCGGCAATCTGCTCGGCCAGAAACGACTCGCCCAGGCCCACCGTCTGCACCACAATATGCTCGATGGGCTTCACTTGGAACCGCTGTTGCAGGCGCGGCAGCACGCCTTCGGTCATCAGGTACTTCATTTCGTGGGGCACGCCGGGCATGCTCACGAACACGGTGCCCTGGTCCTCGAACCACATGCCGGGCGCGGTGCCGACGGCATTGAACACCACTTCGCAGTTGGCCGGCACTAGCGCCTGCTGGCGGTTCACGTCCAGCATCGGCCGCTTGAAGCGCCGGAAAATATCTTCCACGTGGGCCAGGGTAGGCTCGTGCAGCACCAGCTCGCTGCCGAAGTAGCGGGCCAGCACGTGCTTGGTGAGGTCGTCTTTGGTGGGGCCGAGGCCGCCGGTGATGAGCACTACCTGGGCGCGCTGCCGGGCCTGGTCGAGCGCGGCCACGATTTCGTCGGCGCGGTCGGAGACGCTGGAAATCTGCCGCACCCGCAGCCCGATTTTGGCGAGCTCCTGGCCCATAAAGGCCGAATTGGTGTCGATGACCTGTCCGTAGAGCAGTTCGTCGCCAATGGTCATGATTTCAACGTCTGGAAGCTGGGGCATAGGGGGCTTAGTTAGGATGAACGGGGGATTTCACGCAATTTGGCGTTCCCGACGCGTAAGACCGCCACACCGGCCGTCTGGTTTTCGTCGATTCAGGTAATATGACCGTTTTCCGTACGCTCGCCGTGGCTTGCACGTTGGCGCTGCTGGCGCCTGCCGCCGCTCAGGCGCAAACCACCAAGACCACCACCGCCAAGAAAACCACGACCACCAAAAAGACCACCCCGGTCAAGAAAACGACCCCCGTCAAGAAAACCACGACCACCACAACCACCGCCAAAGCGGCCGTGACGAAAGTGGTAGCGCCCGTAGTGGTGCCGCTGACGGCCGATGAGGCCACCGGTGGCCTCCGCGAAGCCCTGACGCAGGCCGTTGGCAAAGCCGTGGCCCAGGCCGGCGAAACCGACGGCTTCAACGCCAACGCCGATATCCGGATTCCGTTTCCGCCCGAAGCTGAGCTGGTGGCCGCTACGCTGCGCAAGCTGCGGGCCGGCGCGCTGGTTGATAACTTCGAAGTGGCCCTGAACCGTGCTGCGGAAACGGCTGCCACCCAGGCCAAGCCTATTTTCCTGAATGCCGTGCAGAACCTGAGTCTGCAGGATGCTCTCACGCTGGCCACGAGCAAGGAAAGCGACGCTGCTACCACGTTGCTCTACGAAAAAACTGCCACTGATCTGCGCACGGCCTTCCAGCCTACGGTGCAGCAGTCGCTGGAGCAGACCGGCGCCATCAAGCTCTACGCCGAAATGGTGGGCCGCTACAACAAAATTCCGCTCGTGACTCCGCTCAACCCGCAACTGGTGCCCTACGCCACCGAGAAAACCGTGGACGGCCTATTTGCGCTGATGGCCGTCGAGGAAGGCCGCATCCGGGCCAATCCCGCGGCCCAGGGCAGCGCGCTGCTTAAGCGCGTGTTTGGTAAGTAGCCCGCTCCGGCAAGATACTTGCCGCATGATATTGGTCCGGTTTGTGTAAAAGGCGTAGAACGTATTCGTTTTACGCCTTTTTGCCATGAACTACCGCCGTTTCCTCGTATTGCCGTTGCTGTTGGCTGGCCTGCAGCTGAGCGCTTCCGCCCAGATATTTACGCTCCCCAAGCTCGGCCAGCTCAAGCTTCCGCTGCCTACCAGAGGTACTGCCACCACCACGCGCAGCACCGGCGGCGTCAGCAACACCGAAGCCGCCAACGGCCTGAAGGAAGCGCTGGTGCAGGGCATCAGCAAAGGCACCGATCAGGCCTCCCAGACCGACGGCTTCTACCTTAATAAGCTGATCCGGATTCCGTTTCCACCCGATGCGCAGCGCGTGGCCAACACGTTGCGCACCATTGGGCTGGGTAGCCAGGTCGATAAGTTTGAGCTGTCGTTGAACCGCGGGGCCGAGGATGCGGCCAAAAGCGCCAAGCCCATCTTCCTGTCGGCCATCAAAAGCCTCACGTTTTCGGACGTCTGGAACATCCTGACGGGCGAAAAAAACGCGGCCACACAGTATCTGCAGCGCACTACCAGCGCGCAGCTCAGCAACGCCTTCAAGCCCATCATTCAGCAGAGCCTGAGCAAAGTGGGCGCCACCCGCTACTACACCGACCTCACCACCCGCTACAACCAGATTCCGCTGGTGAAGCCCGTCCAGACCGACATCAACCAGTATGCCACCGACCGCGCCATCGGCGGCCTGTTTACGCTGGTGGCGCAGGAAGAAGCTAACATCCGTGAAAACCCGGTGGCCCGTACCACCGATTTGCTGCGCCGCGTGTTCGGCCGGAAGAGCTAATGCTTCTATGTGCTGATTATGGATGTGTTGATGTGCTGTACAACAAAAGCGGCCCGCTTTCCAGACGGGAAGGCGGGCCGCTTTTATGCTGTTTCTGCATGAATGCGTCAACGTAAAATCAGCACATCAACACATCCATAATCAGCACATCAATAGTCGTCGTAGTCGGAGTTGCGGCCGCTGTTGCGGGAGCTGCCGGCACTGCCGTACTCGTCGCCGCCGTCGGAGTAGTCGTCCTCGTCGATATCGTCGAGGCTGGTGAATTTGGTGTCGCCTTCCGAGTCCTCGGAGGTGTCGGCCAGCTCAAACTCGTCTTCGCTCATGTTGGCCAGGTCCAGCGCCTCATCGTGCGAGGAGCCGGTGTCGCGCCACATCAGGTAGTCGGCATACTTGGCCGAGAGCTGGTCTTCCGACGAGCCGCGGGTTTTGCTGCCGCCGGTTTTGGCAAAATTATCGAGCTCGTCATCGTCGCCGAGCAGGTCGTCATCGTCGAAGTCGTCGTGTTGTCTCATGGCCTTGGTCAGGAGCGGTAAGAAAATGGAAAGTGAGCGAGGCTAACACTCTGTTTTGTGTGGCAAAGATACGAGGCAGGCAGTTTTGGGACAGTAGTTGCCCCAGCTTTTTGTGAAGCTTCCCCAGCCCAACGGAGCTTACTCAGGCAGATTAAGTTGCCGGTATATGGTGTGCAGCGGCAGCTCCAGCGCCAACGCCGGCAACGACAGCACCGCCCCCAGCCCCTGGTACTCCCGGATAGTCCAGTCTTCGCCCGGACCCCGCGAGTGGCCGTACACCTTCACGCGCTGGCTGTCTACTACCACATAGTGCTGCAAACTGGGGATACTCTTGTACAGCAGAAACTTGCTGCCCCGTTCGTTGCGGGCCGTCGACACGGACAGCACCTCCAGCAGTACCACCGGGTTGAGTAGCGTATCCAGATGGGTGCCTTCGAGGTACTGCTCCTCGCCGCACACCACCGACACGTTGGGGTAGGTGTAGAGGCCGTTGGCCGGCACGTGCACCCGCATGTCGCTGGGAAACACGTTGCACCTGTCGCCCAGTAGGTTGCCCAGCCCGCGAATCAGGTTAGAAACCAACAGATTGTGCGCTCTGCTGGCACCCGACATGGCGGTGACTTCGCCCTGATAGTACTCGTGCTTGAACTCGGCTTCCCGTTCGGCCGCCAGATATTCTTCGGGCGTGACAAACGGCTTGGGCGAAGGAAATGCTTGTGGTTGCGCGGCCATAGGACGGGGGGTTGCCAAAAAATACGGAACCCGCCGTGAAACCGGTCTATCGGGCGGCCTGCGCCCCGAAATCCGTAATCAGGAGCTGTTCGGTGCAGAAATTGTACTCCTCGGGCACGTTGGACGATACCAGCACCGTGCGGCCCGCCAGGGTGGCCTGCACGTGCTCCAGATACCAGGCCACGCCGGCGCGGTCGAGGTTGGTGGTGGGCTCGTCGAGCAGGAGCAGGGGCGTGTCAGCGTAGAGGGCCAGCGCCAGCTTGAGGCGCTGCTTCATGCCCGAGGAAAAGTCGCGCACCAGCTTGTGGCTGCTCTTTTCGAGGTACATCAGCTCGATGAGCTGCTTTGGCGTGAGGCCGGGCCGCAGCGGCTTGAAGCGGGTATGGAATTGCAGCAGCTCCAGCAGCGTCAGCTCCTCAATCAGCTCCAGATACGGCGCGGCGTAGGCCAGCAGCGGCGGTAGCTCTTCCACCGGCACCGGCCGGCCCTGGTGGCTGTAGCTAAGCGTGCCGGCCGTGGGCAGCAGCTGGCCCGAAAGCGTGTTGAGCAGCGTGCTCTTGCCCGCGCCATTGGGACCCAGCACCGCCGTAGCCGTGCCCGGCCGGAAGGTGTGCGTCAGGTTCCGGAAAATCCAGTCGCGGGCGTAGCGCTTGCTGAGCCCGGTTGCTTCAATCTGCACTGTTGCCGCCGCGCGAGTAGCCCTTGATAATGCCGCGGCCCGAGTTGCGCACGAAGTTCACCACCTCGTCGCGCTCCGGTGAGGGTGCCAGCTCCAGCTCAATCTTGTCGAGGGCGTCGTTGTTGTTCATGCCGCCCAGAAACAGCAGGCGGTAGAGCTGCTGAATCTCGGAAATCTTCTGGTCGGAGTAGCCACGACGACGCAGCCCGATGCTGTTGATGCCGGCGTAGGTCAGCGGCTCGCGGCCGGCCTTCACGAACGGTGGCACATCCTTGCGCACCAGTGAGCCACCCGACACCATGGCGTGCTGCCCGATTTTCACGAACTGATGCACCGCCGAGGTGCCGCCCACAATGGCGTGGTCGCCGATTTCCACGTGGCCGGCCAGCTGTACGCCGTTGGCCAGTACGCAGTTGTCGCCAATCAGGCAGTCGTGGGCCACGTGCACGTAGGCCATCAGCAGGCAGTTGCTGCCCACCACGGTCCGGAGCCGGTCTACGGTGCCGCGGTTCACGGTCACGCACTCCCGGATAACGGTGTTGTCGCCGATGTGGACCGTGGTTTTCTCGCCCGCAAACTTGAGGTCCTGGGGCATGGCGGCAATCACCGCGCCGGGGAAAATCTTGCAGTTGCGGCCAATGCGGGCCCCCGCCATAATCGTGACGTTGGGCCCAATCCAGGTGCCTTCCCCGATTTCCACGTCCTTATCAATGGTCGTGAAAGGTTCCACTACCACATTCTGTGCGATTTTGGCCTCCGGGTGGATATAGGCGAGCGGCTGGTTCATTCGTTGGTTAATTAGTAATTAAGAATTAATAATTAAGAATGCCTCAACGCTGCAGAATGCGAATGTCGTATGAGAATTATTCATTCTTAATTACTAATTACTAATTCAAGATTACGCTTCCTTGCGGACAATGCTGGCCGACATTTCGGCTTCCATCACCACTTTGCCATTCACGAAGGCCTGGCCCTTCATTTTGGCGATGCCCCGCTTGATAGGGGCCAGCAGCTGGCAGCGGAAAATGAGCGTGTCGCCGGGACTCACCTTGCGGCGGAAACGGCAGTTCTCGATGCCCATGAAGTAGGTCCAGTAGTTTTCCGGGTCGGGCACCGTATTGAGCACCAGAATGCCGCCCGTTTGGGCCATGGCCTCAATCTGCAGCACGCCGGGCATCACCGGGTTGCCGGGGAAGTGGCCCTGAAAAAACGGCTCGTTGATCGTCACGTTCTTCACGCCCGTCACAGTGGTGGCGTCGAGATGGATGATCTTGTCGATGAGCAGGAACGGGTAGCGGTGGGGCAGCGTGGCGGCTATCTGGTTGCTATCCATCACCGGTGTCCGGCTGGGGTCGTAGCTGGGAATCGGCGACGAATCGGCCTCCAGCATCTTCTTCTTGATCTTTTTGGCGAAGGCCACATTGGCGGCGTGGCCAGGGCGGGCCGCCAGAATCTGGCCTTTAAGCGGCCGCCCTACCAGCGCCAGGTCACCGACCATGTCCAAGAGCTTGTGGCGGGCGGGCTCGTTTTTGTGGCGCAGGTCCACGTTGTTGAGGATGCCTTCCTTCTTCACGGCCACTTTGGGCTTGCCCAGCATGGTGGCCAGCTCGCTGAGCTCGTCTTCGCTCACCACCCGGTCGACTACCACAATGGCGTTGCTCAGGTCGCCGCCGCGGATTAGGTTTTGCTTGTAGAGCGCCTCCAGCTCGTGCAGGAAGCAAAAGGTGCGGGAGCTGGCAATATCGGTCTTGAAGTGGCTGATATCGGTGAGCGAGGCGTGCTGCGAGCCCAGCACTGGCGAGTTGTAGTCGACCATCACCGTGAGGCGGTAGTCGTTGAGGGGCAGGGCGGCAATTTCCACGCCGCGGGCGTTGTCGAGGAAGCGGATTTCCTCGGGAATCTCGAAGTAGTTGCGCAGCGCGTTCTGCTCCTCAAGGCCAGCTTCTTCCAGCGCCACAATAAACTCGTGGCTGCTGCCATCCATGATGGGCGGCTCGGGGCCGTCGAGTTGAATGAGTACGTTATCGATCTGCAAACCCACGAGGGCCGCCAGCGTGTGCTCCACAGTGTTGACGCGGGCGCCGTTCTGCTCGATGGTGGTGCCGCGCGAGAGGTCTACCACGTTGTCCACGTCGGCATCCACGACGGGCTGGCCGGGCAAATCCACCCGCTGAAACTTGTAGCCGTGGCCGACGGGCGCCGGGCAAAACGTCATGGTGGCCTGTACGCCGGTGTGCAGGCCGATGCCGCTCACCGTCACGGGCGCCTTAATAGTATGTTGCTTGTCGTTCATCAGGTCGTTGTCAGTTGTCAGTTGCTGGCTGTCAGTGGAGCGGGCTGATAAGACAACCATCTGACAACTGACAACTGGGAACTGACAACTATTAGGGCTGCAAAGCTAGGACTTTTCCGGCGGGTTTGTGCCGCGTTCCAGCTGGCTGATGCGGCGTTCCAAGTCGGGCAGGTGCCGGAAAATGGCGTTGGCCCGCAGGCTGTCGCGCAGCGCGAAGGCGGGGGAGCCCTGCAGCAGCACGCCTTCTTCCTTAATGGATTTGCCCACGCCCGACTGCGCCGTAACGGTGGTGCGGTTGGCCAGCGTGAGGTGTCCGGCCAGGCCCGTCTGGCCAGCCAGCACGCAGAAATCCCCGATTTTGGTGGAGCCCGAAATGCCCGTCTGGGCCGCTACCACCGTGTGGCGCCCGATTTCCACGTTGTGGGCAATCTGGACGAGGTTATCAATCTTGGCGCCTTCCCGGATAAGGGTGGCGCCCATGGTAGCGCAGTCGATGGTGGCGTTGGCCCCGATGCTCACGTTGTCTTCCAGCACCACGTTGCCGATCTGTGGGATGGTGCGGTAGGAGCCGTCGGGCTGCGGGGCAAACCCAAACCCATCGGAGCCCACCACGGCCCCGGCATGAATGGTGCAGCGTGCCCCAATAACGGTTTCAGCGTAGATTTTGGCCCCGGCGTACAAAATTGTGCCATCCCCGATTTTGCACCGGTCGCCGATGAATACGTGGGGGAAAATCACCACGTCGTTGCCAATGGTGCAGTTCTCGCCGATGTAGGAAAACGCGGCCCGGTAGTGGTTGTCGCCGATGGTGGAGGAGGCGGCCATGTAGGCGGGCTCCTCCACGCCGCGCTTGCCGGTGCGGGTGGCCTGCTGGTAGAATTCCAGCAGCGTGGTAAAGCTGGTGTAGGGGTCGTCGACGCGGATGAGGGCCGTGGAAACGGGGTGCCGCAGCTCCAGGGTGCGGCTCACAATCACGGCCGAGGCGCCCGTGGTGTAGAGGTGGTGCTCGTATTTGAGGTTGGAGAGGAAGGCCAGCGACCCGGCTTGCGCTTCCTCAATCTTAGCCAGGCGGTCTATCCGCTGGCTTGCGTCGCCCTCTACCGCGCCGCGCAACACTTCTGCTATCTGGCCTACCGTAAATTCCATAGGGGGCAAAAGTAGTGAAGTTCAGTTGTCAGTTGTCAGTTGCTGGTTGTTAGTGGGCTCAGATAGTCCGGCTGACAACTGATAACCAGCAACTGACAACTGCTTACAGAATCTCCTTCGGGTAGCAGATGTAGTGCTTTTCCACGCGCTGGCCCAGGGCTTTGATGTTGGGCAGGTCGGAGGCTTCGGCCACATTCACCACGCGGCCGCGTTTGGTCAGCACGTCGATGGTGTCCTGGCCCTCGGCGTCGTAGGCGTTGTTGCTGATGCGGCCCGCAATCATCAGCTGGGTGGCTTCGTCGGGCGTGAGGTTGAACCGTTCGGCAATCAGCTCCACGATGCCCAGCTGAAACTCGGCCTCAAACGGCTCACTCTGGAGCGTGATTTTGAACAGCCGCCGGTCGAGCAGGCTTTGGGCCAGGAAGTTGAGCACCTTGTCGGGGTGGTCGGCCCAGAGCTTCACGGCGCTCCACACATCGGTGTCGTCGAGGCGGGTGAAGCGGCGCAGGATCTGGTCGTCGGCCTGGAATTCGGCCTGCGTGACGTTGCGCGACAGGAAGTAGTGCAGGTTGGGCGAGGCCGGAACTTCCACGCCGCTGCGCACCAGGTCGCGGGCCCGCTGCATGATGCGAATCACCATCTGCTCGGCCGACGTGACGGTTTTGTGCAGGTACACCTGCCAGTACATCAGCCGCCGGCTCACCAGAAAGTTCTCGATGCTGTACACCGCCTTTTCCTCCAGCACCAGCTTTTCGTCCACCACGGTCAGCATCTTAATGAGGCGGTCGGCGCCGGGGCGGCCTTCCTGCACGCCGGTATAGAACGAGTCGCGGTTGAGGTAGTCCAGCCGGTCCATGTCGAGCTGGCTGCTCACGAGCTGGTGGAAAAACGGCCGGTGGTAGGTGCCCTGGAAGATGTCAATGGCCAGATCCAGCGCCCCGCCAAACTCAGCATTCAGCTTCTGCATCAGGTGCAAGCTGATTTCCTCGTGGTGTACATCGTGGAAAATACTGCGCTCCAACGCGTGCGACAACGGGCCGTGGCCGATATCGTGCAGCAGAATGGCGGCCTGCGCGGCCTCGCCCTCGCGGGCCGTGATGGCCACACCCTTGTCCTTGAGCGTGCGCAGCGCCAGCGACATCAGGTGCATGGCGCCCAGCGCGTGGTGGAAGCGCGTGTGCAGGGCCCCCGGATACACGAACATGGTTAGGCCCAGCTGCTGAATCCGCCGCAGCCGCTGAAAATAGGAGTGCTCTATCAGGTCGAAAAGTAGCTCAGTAGGGATGGTGACGAAGCCGTAAACCGGGTCGTTGAAGATTTTCTTTTTGTTCATGCAAAGGCACCGGGCCAGCCCGGAGAATCGTGGAACGGTGGTTGCTACGGCAGTTTGCCGGGCTGCGGGCTACTGCCGGCCGGCGGGTTGGCGGCCAGCCACCCGGGAACCTAACTCAACTATTTTCGGCTTCTTTACTACGTCATTACCGCAGAATATCTGCCGGACGCAATTTTTTTAAAACCAAAAAGCAGGGATTGGGAGTAAAGCTACTTACGAAACTTCAGTTGCAACCTAAGCCGGGCCTTTTGCTTCCTATGGGAGCAAAAACCAGCGCGGGAAGCCCCCACAGAAGCTCGTGTAACGACGCGCCCGGCTCCTTGCCGGGCGGTACACCCCAAGACCCCCTATGCAACAATATTCCATTCTCTGGGCCGACGACGAAATCGACCTGCTCAAGCCGCACATTCTCTTCCTCAAGGAAAAAGGCTACGACGTAACCGGCGTCAACTCCGGCGCCGACGCCATCGAGCAGGTGCAGGAGCAGAACTACGACATCGTGTTTCTCGACGAGAACATGCCGGGCCTGTCGGGCCTCGAAACCCTCACCGAAATCAAGGCCGTGAAGCCCACGCTTCCCGTCATCATGATTACCAAGAGCGAGGAAGAGCACATCATGGAGGACGCCATCGGCTCCAAGATTGCCGACTACCTGATCAAGCCCGTGAACCCCAGCCAGATTCTGCTGGCCGTGAAAAAGGTGCTCGACAACAAGCGCCTCGTGAGCGAGAAAACCAACTCCGGCTACCAGCGCGACTTCCGCCAGCTGGGCATGCAGCTCGGCGACCGGCTCAGCCCCGCCGAGTGGGCCGATGTGTATAAGAAGCTGGTGTACTGGGAGCTGGAAATCAACGAGACCGAAGGCAAGAGCATGGCCGAAGTCTTCAACATGCAGAAGGACGAGGCTAACACCTACTTCGGCCGCTTCATCCAGGAGAATTACGAGGACTGGGTGAACGGCGACGACAAGGACGCCCCGCTCATGTCGCACGAGCTGTTTGCGAAGCGCGTGTTTCCGCTGCTCAAGGAAACCGGCGACACGCCCGTGTACTTCCTGCTCATCGACAACCTGCGCTACGACCAGTGGAAGGTGCTCGAGCCCATCATTGCCGAGACGTTCACCGTCGATTCGGAGGAGACTTACTACAGCATTCTGCCCACCACCACGGCGTATGCGCGTAATGCCATCTTCTCGGGCATGATGCCAGGCGACATCCAGAAAAAGTACCCCAACCTGTGGGTATGGGACGACGACGACGAGGGCAAGAACATGCACGAGGCGGAGTTCATGGAAATCATGTTCCAGAAGGCCAACCAGAAGCACAAGTTCAGCTACCACAAGGTGACCAACCTGCAGGCCGGCAAGGACCTGCTGGGCAAAATGGCCAACCTGCACAATAACTACAAGCTCAACGCCATCGTCTACAACTTCGTGGACATGCTCTCGCACGCCCGCACCGACATGGCCATGATCCGGGAGCTGGCCGCCGACGAGTCGGCATACCGTAGCATCACCAAGTCGTGGTTTCTGCACTCGCCGCTGTATGAGATGCTCCAGGTGATTGCCGAGAAGAAGGGCAAGCTCATCATCACGACGGACCACGGTACCATTCGGGTGAAGCGCCCCTACAAGATTGTGGGCGACCGGAACACCAATACCAACCTGCGCTACAAGCACGGCAAAAACCTGGGCTTCGACGACACCAAGGACGTGTACACCGTGCGCAAGCCGGAGCGCATCTTCCTGCCCCGCGAAAACGTGAGCACCGCTTACGTCTTCACCGTCGGCGACTACTTCTTCGCCTACCCCAACAACTACAACTACTACGTGAACTACTACAAGGACACGTTCCAGCACGGCGGCATCTCGCTGGAGGAATGTATCATCCCATACATCACGCTCACGGCGAAAGGGTAGGGGGTAATGTTGATTAAATGAAAAAAGGGCGCCCAAATGGGCGCCCTTTTTTAGTTACACAGCCACTTGCCGGAATGCTTGTGGTGAAACGGAAGCTGCACTTCCGCCTCTTCCCGGCCCTGCTGAATCTGGTGTAAGGCTACAAACGTCTGCATCCGGTGGCGGCTCCATAGATGGCGCAGCAGCCACTTTCCAGGACGAAGGCTGTAGTAGGTTTCTTTGTTGTGGAACTGGATTCGGCCGCGCTGGCATGCCGTCCAGGCCCAGCGTTTTTTAGATTGTTTCATCTGAATTGTAGGTTGGTACCTACAATTCGTGGCAAGTGGAGAGGTAGCGTTTCATGATCTGTGAGAAGCGTGTTTACCGCTTGCTTGGCTTGGTAGTGATAAGTACGGCGCCGTTTATGGCCGCTGGTCCGAAGCGTTCCACAGCCTTTTTGTCCTTCAGAATGTCAATCTTCTCTATGTCATTGGGATTGATACTCTGAAGTGACTCTTCTCTTAAGGGTTTGCCATCAATGACATAAAGAGGCTGCTGGTGAGGTAACAGGCGGCTAGGGCCACAGTATATTTTGATAACCGTACCGGATTGTGGCTGCTGAATGCAATCGGCCTGCTGGGTGGCCTGCGTTTGCTGTGTTTGCGCGTGAGCCGCTGATGCAAACAGCAAAGCAATGCCCGTTGCGCAGGAAAAACGGAAGTTGGCCATAGCTACGGAATACATGAGTGATAACGCTTGCCGAATATAACTGCCTTACCAGTAAAGCAGTGCCAGCGTTGTTTAGCCTAGATGCTCTTCACTGGCAGATTCCATATTACTTCCCTTCCCACACATTATCCGCTTTGTTCTTGTCTGGCACGTAGGTGCTGCCAAGTTCCACGCGCTTCACTGCTTTGGTACCCGCCACGGGTACCGTCACGCTGGTGTTGCCGGCCTGCCAGACGGCTACGGTGCGGTGCAGTTTCTCGGTTTTTCCGTCGGCGTAGGTTACCGTCAGGTCTACCGGGACGGGCTTGGTGCCTTTGGCTTGCACCACGATGTCGTGGCCGGTGGCGGTTTTCGTGACGCTGGCAATGGCCAGGTCGGGGTAGCCGCCGTCGAAAAACCAGCGCTGCCAGAACCAGTTCAGGTTTTGGCCGGCACCCGTGTTCATGGAGTTGAAGAAGTCGTAGGGCATGGGGTGCTTGCCGTGCCAGTTGCGGATGTAGGTGTGCAGGGCCTTCGTGAACAGCTCGTCGCCGAGCAAATCCTTCACGTAGAGGTAGCCCAGCGCAGGCTTGGGGTAGGAGTTAAGGAAGAACGCCGTGCCGGTCTGCTGGGTGCTGAGGGTGGTGATGGGCACGTCGAACTCCTGCGCCGAGCCCTTGGCGTAGGGCTCGATGCCGTACTCATCCACGAAGCCCGGCTGAATGAGCGGCGAAATCAGCCACTCGCCGATGGTGGCCCAGCCCTCGTCCATCCAGCCGTACTTGGTTTCGTTGGTGCCCATGTAGAACGGAAACATGGTGTGGAACACCTCGTGGTCGGTGAGGGTGATGGCGTCGTCGCGGGTTTCCACGGGGTTGTCGTTCACCATCATCGGGTACTCCATCTGGTCGAGGCCGTCGAACACGGTTTCGTGGGCGTAGGGGAAGGGCCACTTCGGGAAGGTGTAGCTCATGGCTTCCACCGTGCGGCGGTTGAACTGCGCCACCTCCTCGAAATCCTTGTGCTTAGGGTTGTACACGGCATCGACGCGGGTGCGGCGCTGGGTGGCCGGGTCTACCACGAGGCTGCTGGCCTGCCACACGTAGTGGTCGGTGGTGGCAAACACGAAGTCGACTACGTCCTTGGCCTCGAAGCGCCAGGTGTTCTGGGCGTTGGGCTGGGTGATGTCCTGGCGTTTGAGGTCGGCTTCGCCGATGATGGTGGTGAGGGCGTCTTTGCGCTCGGCGTCGCGCAGGCGCTGGGCGTACTTTTTGGTGAGCGTCTGGTCGGGGTTGAGCAGGTCGCCGGTAGCCCACACCACGAAGTTGCGCGGCACCGTAATGGCCGCCCGGAACGTGCAGAAGTCGTTGTAGAACTCCTGCGAGCCGTTGTACTCGAACTGGTTCCAGCCGTCGATATCGTCGTAGACGGCAACCCGCGGGAAGAAGTAGGCCACGAAAGCGGAATTGGCTTCCACCTCGCCGGTACGCATGTGCGAGCCTTTATTGAGCACGTACGAGTACGCCACCCGTACCTTCACGGCGCGGCCCGGTCCCAGCGCCTTCGGCAGCCGCACCGGCATATTGGTGGCCTGCACGCGTAGCTTGCTCACGTCCTGCGCCTGTCCGTCGAAGCTCAGGGCCTCAATCTTCACGCCCTCACTCACATCCTCGGGCGCAATACGGCCGGCGCGGGGCGCGCCCTGCTGGTAGAGGTTGGGGTAGAGCTTGAACAGCAGCTGCCGCAGCGAGTCGGGGCTGGCGTTCTGGTAGGCAATGTCCACGGTGCCCGCCACGCGCCGCGTAGCCGGGTCGAAGCTGACGTTGATATCGTACTCGGCGGAGTTCTGCCAGTATTTCGGGCCAGGCGCGCCGGTTTCGGAGCGGGTGCCCTTGGCGTAGGTAGCCTGCAGATTGACGGGTACGGGCAGCTGCTGAGCAGCCAGGGTGAGTGGCAGGAGGGAGGCAGCTAAGAGAAGCGGGAGTTTCATGCGGTAAATGTAGCATAGGCTTTAGCCTGTGCCGTCCTGATATTGTCATTGCGAGCAGCGCGAAGCAACCTTTCCTTCGCCAAGCGCGACACGACCCTCAGCACAAAGCCCTCCGGCGGTAGATTACAATCTACTGCCGGAGGGCTTATCTATGAATTGACGCTAACGTCTTTTAGAGGAAGGATTGCTTCGTCCTTCGTCCTCGCAATGACAGCGAGTTACTTCAGCCGCACCAGCGTGGCGCCGTAGCCGAACTTTTCCTTTTTCGAATCCTCGAAGAACTTGATGTCCTTGTTGCGGCTGAGCAGTTTGTGAATTTCCTTGCGGAGCGTGCCGCTGCCCGAGCCGTGGATGAAAACGATTTCGTGCATGTTGGTGGCCAGCGCCCGGCTCAGCGTATCCTCGAACGCCTCCAGCTGCAGCTTCAGGATGGCGGTGTTGCTGAGGTCCTCGCCGCCCTCGGGGCGCAGGGCTTCTAGGTGCAGGTCAACCTCGTGCGGCGGGGCCTTGATGGCCTTGGCCGGCTCCGGGGCTGGCGCTACGGCGGCGGGTTTGGCGGGGGCATTGCCGCTGAGCTGGGCCTGCAGGATTTCAGCCAGCTTCTCGGGCGCTACGGGCGCGGCCGGCTTCTCGTCCAGCTGAAACAGATAGGCTTCCCGGCCGAGCACCGGGGCTTCGCGGCGGCTGCTGTAGAAGCTGGTGGCCTTGAACTGGGTGCGCTTGGTGAGCAGCTCGTAGGCCGTATCGGAGTTGATCTGGTGCGGCAGCAGCTGCACCACGGCCGCCGGCCATTGGTCGAAGTCCTTGAGGTGCAGGTGGCCCAGCGCCCCGCTCACAGCTTTGGCGCCCAGCTTATCGGCGCGCAGTGCCCGGTAGCGGCCCTGGTTTTCCTCGCCGTAAGTGTAGAGCACCTCTTTGTCGGTGTTGTTGATGACGTGCACCGACAGCAGCTCCGGCGACTGGTGGCTGAGGGCCAAGTACAGGCCTTTGGCGGCCGGCTGGGGCACGGTAGCCTTGGGCGGAGTCGGCTGCTCGGCGGCAGGAGCGGGGCTGCCCGCAGCAGGCGTGGCGGTGGCCGAAGCGGTTTTGGCGGGCTTGTGCTTGCCCGCTTTAGACCGGTGTGGCGTCACGGGGGGCGGGCCCTGGCGCCCGAAGGCCTTGTCCTCGTCGGCGGCCACCACTACCACTTCGCGGCGCAGTACCGGGATGGTGAAATCGTTGTCGATGGCTACTTCCACCAGCTCGTCGCTGAGGATGCGGGTGACGATACCTTGTTCGCGGCCCGTTAGCAGGCGCACTCTATCTCCTATGTTCATAAATCGCTGATTTTTGCTGATTGAGGTGATTTCGCTGATTTTTCAGCGGCCTCATCTGGCAATGAATACGACAAAGGTCGCCAATCGGACACGGAAACTGCACAAGCCCCCGGTTTTGCCAGCCGGCTTCTACTGCCCGCTGCCAGCAATGCCTCCCTGCGGCACCTCAATACACTCAGTACAACAGCTGGCTTCCAATACAACAGCTGGCTGCCGCCCACCGTTGCCCGCAACTACAGCCAGCCGTCAAGCCCCAAAGTCAAAAAAATCAGTGGAATCACCTCAATCAGCGAAAATCAGCGATTTAGTAGTACAGGCCGCGCATCACGAAGCCGCGGCGCGGGTTCCACTCCAGGGCCGGGGCCGGCAGGTGGAAGATACTGGCCACGTAAAACACCCGGCGCAGCAGCTTGCTGCGGGTCGGGATGTGACGCAGGTCGATATCGAACGACAGGTAGTACTGGCGGTAGGCGTTCAGGCCCGCGGCGACGTTGGCGTCGGGGTCGTTGAACAGCATCTGCTGGGCGCCGTAGCCCACGGCCGGCTGCAGCCAGCGGGGCCAGCGCGAGGAAGCCGGCAGCCAAGCGCCCACGTCGGCGCACAGCCAGTAGGTCTGGCCGTTGTAGTCTTTCAGGTGCTGCTCGGCCAGGCTACGCCCCAGCACGTTGGGCCGCAGGCCAGCGTAGCGCGTGGTATGAAACGAGTACTTGGGCATCAGGCGCACCTCGCCCCAGGCCAGCTGCTGTCCAATCAGGCCCGCTGAGCCCAGAAAATTAGCCGCCAGATCGGTGGCCGAGGCGCCGTATGCCGGGTCGCGGCCATCGAGCAGCTCGATGGGGCTTTGCAGCAGAAACCCAACGAAGCCGCCGTACCAGAGGGCGCGGCGCTCCGGTACCCCGGCCCAGCGCAGCATATCCACCGCGCCGCGGCTTTCGTGGAAGGCGCCCCAGAAGTGGCCCACCTTGTCCATCTGCTTCCACTCGGGCAGGTCGTTGAACCAGTGCAGTGGCGCCCGCTCGCCGGTGTACCAACCTTTGCTCAAGCCATACATCAGGCCCGTATAAGAAACGGCCAGTCCGCCTGCCAGCACCGGAAGCCGCCGACTGATTAGGCTGCTGTCTGGCAACGCCACCAGGGTTTCTGTGGCAAGTGGGGGAGAAGCTGCCTCCAGTGTTTGCGGGCGCTGCTCCTGGGCGTTGGCGCCAAGCGGCAGGGTCAGGAGCGCGGCTGCCATCCAGCTGCCGGCTAGCCGGCAGGCGCTAGCCGGCAGCAAGAAACAGAACGGATTAGATAAAGGCACGGCAGCGAGGTTAAAAAGGGCTTAAAGCTACAAGAAAAGGCGTTTACAGTTTGTGTGAGTGCTCACCTGAGTATTATCTTTAATGCCACCTTGCACTGAAAAGTAGCCATAGAGATACATATATGGTTAATGTGGCATTAGTGCTCCGTACTGCGTCTTCCAAAAAATCCCCAATTTCTTTTTCATGAAAACACTTCGACTGTTACTCAGCCTTGTGGCAATGCTGGCCGGAATGCCGGTTTTGCAGGCGCAGGTGGTGACCACCGACCCGGTATTCTTCCAGGATACCACGCCCATTACGCTCACCTTCGATGCGACCAAAGGCAATGGAGCATTAGCTGGTTTTACGGGCCCGGTCTACATCTGGACCGGTGTCATCACCGAACGCAGCACCAACGATACCGACTGGAAGTACGTGAAGAGCCCGTCGTTCAACCAAGCGGATCCGGCGGCGCAGCTGACGCGCAGCACCACCAACCCCAACCTGTACACTCTCAGCTTCACGCCGCGCGCTTTCTATGGCGTGCCCGCCACCGAGCGGATGCTGAAGCTGGCCATGATCTTCAAAAATGCCGATGGCTCGGTAGTGGGCCGCGGTGATGGCGGCGACATTCTCGTGAACGTCTCGCAGAGCGCCCTGGATGCGCGCATCACTTCGCCCACTACGGCGCAGTTTGTGCCGGCGGGCACGCAGGTGCCGGTTTCGGGCCTAGCTTCTGCTAGCGCCCAGCTCACCTTCCGCCTCAACGGCGTGCAGGTGGCTCAGCAGACGGGCACCTCGCTCAGCACTACCGTTACCGTAAACCAGGTCGGTCGCAACGTAGTGCGCTTCACGGCCACCAACGGCACACTCACCGCTTCTGATTCGGTGCTGGTTGTCGTGAGCCCACAGGTGACCGTGGCGGCCCTGCCCGCCGGCGCCAAGAAGGATGGTATCACGTACATTAACGGTGGTGCGTCAGCTATTCTGAGCCTCACGGCGCCCGGCAAAAGCTTCGTGTATGTGCTCGGCGAGTTCAACAACTGGCAGCAGACCACGGTCGGCTTCATGAAGAAGACGCCCGAAACCGACGCCGCAAACGCCCGTTGGTGGGTGCAGATCGACAACCTGACCCCCGGCCAGGAGTACGCCTACCAGTACGAAGTAAATGGCATCCTGCGTGTGGCCGACCCTTACGCGGAGAAAGTGCTGGACCCCAGCAACGACCGGTTCATCCCGGCCGTGACCTATCCGAGCCTGAAGCCTTACCCAACTGGCCAAACCACGGGCATCGTGTCGGTGCTGCAAAGCAACCAGGCGCCGTACCAGTGGCAGGTGAATAACTTCCAGCGCCCCAAGCGTACCGATCTAGTGGTGTACGAGCTGCACCTGCGTGACTTTATCGCTCGCCACGACTATGCCACGCTGCAGGATACGCTGACTTATCTGAAGCGCCTGGGTGTCAACTGCATCGAGCTAATGCCGGTGAACGAGTTCGAAGGCAACGATTCGTGGGGTTACAACCCCTCGTTCTACTTTGCTCCCGATAAATACTACGGCACCAAAGACGCCCTGAAGACCTTTATCGACGAAGCCCACCGCCGCGGTATTGCTGTAGTGCTCGACATCGTGCTCAACCACTCTTGTGGCCAGAGCCCCATGGTGCAGATGTATTTCGACGGCGGCAATCCATCCACCGACTCGCCTTGGTTCAACCGCACGGCCACGCACCCCTTCAACGTTTGCTACGATTTCAACCACGAGTCGCCGTTCACCAAGTATTTCTCTAAGCAAGTCATTGCGTACTGGCTGCAGGAGTACCGCGTCGATGGCTACCGCTTCGACTTGAGCAAAGGCTTCACGCAGCGCGTCACGACCGATGACTCGCAGATGCGCCTTTATGACCAGTCGCGCATCAACACACTGCTCGATTACCACAGCACCATGACGGCCATCAGCCCGACGCTGTATCCTATTCTGGAGCACTTTGCCGAAAACAGCGAGGAAAAAGTGCTGGCTGATGCCGGAATGATGTTGTGGGGTAACAACCACGGCGCCTACACAGCTGCCATGAAAGGGGAGTCAGCCAACTTCACGGGGGTTTCGCACCTGTCGCGGCAGTTCAACGAGCCTAACTTGGTGAGCTACATGGAAAGCCACGACGAGGAGCGCCTGATTGTAAGCACCCTGGCCGAGGGTAACATCTTCAACCCTGCCTACAATATTCGGACGCTACCTGTGGCGCTGGCCCGCGCCGAAATGGCGGCGGCGTTTTTCCTGACTATTCCCGGCCCCAAGATGATCTGGCAGTTCGGGGAACTGGGCTACGACGTCGGCATCAATGTGAATGGCCGCACCGGCCAGAAACCGATCCGCTGGAACTATCAGACTGAGCCGGCCCGTCGCCAGCTCTATAACGTATATGCCGCCCTCAATGCTCTGAAAGTAAACGAGCCCGCCTTCGAGTCGCGCGATGTGGCCATCGTGGGCACTCGCGGCCCCAAATCCATCCGCATCACTGACCCGAGCATGAATGTGGTGGTCATCGGCAACTTTGGCGTACTGCCCGACAGCGTGCAGCCTGGCTTCCAGGGTACCGGTAAATGGTACAACTACCTGCGCGGCGACAGTATCCAGGTTACCAATGTGACGGCTCGTGTGGCCGTGCAGCCCGGCGAGTACGCTGTGTACACTTCGCGCCGCGTGAAACTGCCGGCTGCCATAGTGCTGAGCAACAAACCGCGCCGCGCCACCACCGCCGACCTGCGCTTGAGCGCCGCCCCCAACCCGGTGGCCACCACCGCCACGCTGTACTACACGCTCACGGCGGCAGCACCCGTTACTGTTACGGTTACGAACGTGCTGGGTGCCAAAGCGCAGTTGCCGGTAGTGGCCGGTCGCCAGAGCAGTGGCCCACACGAGCTGCAATTGCCCGTAAGCGGGTTGGCCAACGGCGTGTATATGGTGCGCCTGCAGGCCGGCGATCAGCAACAAACCGTTCGATTGCTGGTGCAGCAATAAGCACTGCAACTAAATAGCCGCCGATTTTGCGGCTACGCAGACACAAAAAATCCCCGCTGGCAGTTGCCAGCGGGGATTTTTTGTGTCTGAAATATCAGACTGATTGTCTGCTTACGCTTTGCCTTCGTGGAAACTTACGAGGTCGTCAATCGGGGAGCGAATGATTTTGCCCACTTCCATATTGTGCGTTTTGGCGACCTGCACCAGCGCATCGCGGAAGTTATAGCCTACTGAGCCGATACAGTTGAATGAGTAGTCCTGGTAGTTGGGATAGTGCCGGACAATGTTGTCGAAGAACGTTTCGAAACCCTGCCGCACAATTTCGCGGCAGTAGCTGATGTTGTTGTGGTCGTAGGTGAACTTAGCAAAGCTGGCCAGGAAACGGTTGGGCAGCGGCTGGTTGTAGAGGCGGTCCAGAATATCTTCGCGGGTGAGCTTGAATTCCTCCTGGAAAATATCCTGCAGGCCGTCGGGGAGCAGGCCGCGCAGGTAGTCGCGCAGCAGCCGCTTGCCGATGAACGAGCCCGAGCCTTCATCACCCAGAAAGTAGCCGAGCGAATCGACATTGTGCGTAATGCGCGTGCCATCATAGAGGCAGGAGTTGGTGCCCGTGCCCAGGATGGCCGCAAAACCTGGCTTGTGGCCTAGCAGCGCCCGTGCCGAGGCCAGCAGGTCGTGGTCGACGGTGACTTTAGCCTGCGGAAACACCTGGCGCATGGCTTGGGCCAGCACTTCGGCCTTCTTCGCCGACGAAACTCCGGCTCCATAATAAAAAACTTCCGTAACTTCTTCTCGATGAAGGGTTTCGGGTAGGTTTTTATCCAGCGAAGCAATTACGCCGGCCGTGTCAATAAAGTCGGGGTTATATCCTTCGGTGTTGAAGTGTACCCGGTTGCCTGCTTCGTCGAGCTGGCACCAGCTGCTCTTGGTAGAGCCGCCATCGGCAATGAGAATCATAGGCTGAAACTGAATGGAAAAAACGGATAGCACAGCCCCGGAATCGGTAGCTGGCCAGTACGAATGTACGGCCCTAGCCGCAAATCTGCTACCCAACCAAACCTGCTGTTTGTCGTTGTCGTAACAGGGCACGGCGCTTGAGAAAATAGCGGATACTCACTGTTGGATTTTTTTGTCAAAAAAGGTCCTGTTTTTAGGGTTATTAGCTCAGAAAAGCGCTTTTAAAACTTTTTTTTTCAACTCCTGGTGGTACTTTTACTACAAGGAATCACTGCCCGAAAAAGGCGAGTGACCACTAACTTCTCCCACATTTTTTCCTTCATTTTTTCACTATCATGAAAAAACTTTTTACTCTGGCAGCAGCCGGCGCTATGGCTGCTACAGCCCTCACCGCACAGGCACAAATCACGGTTGATGGCACCCTAAACGCCACCGAAATTGGTGCCGCTAACTCGGGCCGTTACGTACGTATCGGTCAGTTCACCAACCCCCGCGGCTTCGGCGACTGGGGCCTGTTGAGC
Source organism: Hymenobacter canadensis (assembly GCF_027359925.1). Classification (NCBI taxonomy): domain Bacteria; kingdom Pseudomonadati; phylum Bacteroidota; class Cytophagia; order Cytophagales; family Hymenobacteraceae; genus Hymenobacter; species Hymenobacter canadensis. The sequence goes on from NZ_CP114767.1 coordinate 726,390, forward strand.
CTGTACGCCGCTAACTCGGGCAGCAAGGTGTATTTCTTCGTTGCTGGTACGGTTCAGAATGATTTAGCTGGTGCTAACACTAACCGTAATTCATTCCAGTTGTACATCGACGTACCCGGTGTAGCTGGTGGTGCCGACATTTTAGGTGGCACGGCTGCATCGGGAACTTCGTTTGAGAAGATGTCGGCTTTAATGGATTTTGCTCCTGATATGGCTATTGGTATCCGGGGTGATGGTCTTGGAACCCTCAACATCGACGGAGTAGTATATGTACCAACTGCAAATGCAGGCGAAGTAAGGGGCACTGATAAAGTGCTTGCTCCTTTGTTAGCTGTAAACGGAACCGCGCTAACCATTCCTGCAGCAGCAACTGCTGCACCCTATACGCGTTTCGCCGGAGCCCGGGTAGCATACCGTAACTCGTCGGATGGTAAAGTAACCACGAACCCAGGTGCTGCTACCGGCGGTGTTGCCGGTTCGTTTGGTTGGGAATTCGAGCTGGACCGGGCTGCTATGGGTGCTGGCACTACCGGCACTCCGCAGCTGACTGTTTTCGCGGTACAGAACAATGGTGGCGGTGACTATGTGTCTTCGGACTTCATTCCACAGGCCACGCCCGCTATTACTTCCAACTCTGGCAACGCGGCAGCTAACCCTAATTTCACCACGATTGGTGGTACGCAGGCTGCTCCCTTCACGCTGTCAGTACTGGGCCTCAAACAGGCTGATGACCAGCGGATTGCTATGAGCGTATTCCCAAACCCCGCTGCTGGCGAGGCTACGGTTTCGTATCAAGTGCTGAACAAGTCGCAGAACGTGAACATCGTTCTGACCGACCTGATGGGCCGTACGGTTCGCACGCTCCGCAACGGCAACATGGCTGCCGGCGCTCAGCGCGAAACCGTAAGCACGCAGGATGTGGCCGCTGGCACCTACCTCGTGAAAGTGCAGGTTGGCGACATGCTGGCTACCCGCAAAGTGGTATTGCTGTAAGCTTAGCTCCAATAAGAAAAAGGGTTGCTACACGTGTAGCAACCCTTTTTTTTGTGCTTATGAAGCTTGGCAACAGAGAGGAGCAGTCGGTTGTGGATATCACGCAATGCCAGCAAGTAACCTGATGACGGCAGGTCCGTCAAGGATACTTTCTGGTTGCAGCACAAGCTGGAAAGGGTGGCATAATCAGGGTGGCTGAACAGAGCAGCGAATTCATATTGCGGAGTAGTTGCGTAGCGGCGCGATAGGTTTGCTGGCGTTTCTGATGCTATACGCGGCTACTCCGCAATGTGCGCTTGCCACAAAGCAGCACATATGTCGCTATTCAGCAGTGTTCCGAAGGGTAGGAGTTACATGATGGCAATCAGGATACGGACGTTTCTGCCGCCAGTACATGGGTTTGAGCGTTTTCTGATGCTTCGGTTAGCTGCTGCCGATAACTATTACTGATCTGCTGCTACTCTGTAGCTCTGCAGCCGATATTCGCTTATAAAAAAAGGCTTTCCCGATATCGGGAAAGCCTTTTTTGTGGCAGCTGCTAGTTATATACTAGTAACCAGGATTCTGCCGAAGCGTTGGGTTGGCAGTCAGGTCGGATACTGGCAGCGGGAAGATGTTGCGGAAGGTAGGTACATCAGTACCGCCCGCTACACCGCCTTTGAAGGGCCAGAGGTAGCTGGAACCTGCAAACTTGCCAAAGCGGATCAAGTCAGTACGACGGTGCCCTTCCCAGTACAGCTCCCGCATCCGCTCGTCGAGGATGCCATCCAGCGTGATGCTGGTCACGTTGCCGGACGCGTTGCCGTAGCCACGGGTGCGCAATGCATTTACGTACTGTATTGCTGTTTGCCGGCTGCCGCCGCCACCACGTAGGTGAGCTTCAGCATACATCAAGTACACGTCGCCGAGACGGAACAGCGGGATGTCGGTATCGACAAACTCGCCGGTTGGGTCGGAGCCGGGGGCGTTGGTGGAGGTGCGGTTACGCCACTTGGTCACGAGCCAGCCGTCCCGGAACGTGGTTAGGCTGGTGTTGTCCAGGTTTTGGCGCGACGTGAAGAACAAGGCACGCTTATCGGCCGGTGCGGCAGCCTGGGCGGCTGTGGTCAGGCCAAAAACCAGCGGCAGATTTTTTCTGGCGCGTAAGCCGGCCCAGCCGGAATTCACGCCCATCGTATCGGTGCTCAGCGAGCCGCCGATAGCAGCGTGCACCAGGAAAGTGGTGCCGCCGTAGGTGCGGGTGCGCAGGCCATCAGCAATAATCGGGAAGATGATTTCTGACGCCCCTGCCCGGTCGTTGTCGGCGCGGAACAGGTTGCTGTAGCGCGGCGTCAGGGTGAAGCCGGAACCGATGATACGGGTAGTATAGTCGATTACGTCGGTGTTGCGGGCCGTGCCGGTGTACGTCTGTGCGTTCAGGTACAGCTTGGACAGCAGCGTCCAGGCGGCAGCTTGGTCGGCGCGGCCATACTCAGCCTGGCGGGCTGGTACCAGCTCTCCGTCGATGGCCTTCAGCTCGGTTTCGATGTAGCTGAACAGCTCGGCCGCGTTGGTCTGGCGCGGGAAGAACTTGCCCGTCAGGTCAGCTTCGGTTACGAACGGCACGTTGCCGCCGAACATATCCAGGGCGTGGTAGTAGCTGAGGGCACGCAGGAAACGGGCCTCGGCACGGTACCGGCGCGCCTGGGTGAGGTTTTCGCCGCTGATGCCCCGCTCGCTGAGCTTGGCATCACTCATTTCCCGGATGAAGTCGTTGCAGAGCACCACCTGGAAGTAAATGCGGTTGTACATCGCACTTACGAAGTTGTTGTTCGACGACCAGGTGTTGTCGTTCAGGTTCTGGATCGAACCATCGCCCCAGGCGATTACCGCCTCGTCGGTGGTCAACTCCTGCATCTTCCAGAACACGCGGGTGTAGGAAGTAGCCCCTTCGTCGTCACCGAGTATGTCCTGGGCACCGGTGGTCTTCTGGCCCGTGGTGATGAGGCCGGCGTAGAGCTTCGCCAAAGCAGCGCGCTGCCCGGCCGGATCCTGGTACACCGACTCCGTGTTCAGATCAAAAAATGGCGTGCGGTCCAGGTCCTTGTTACAGGAGGCGGTGCCCAGCACGAGGGAGGAGGAAAGTGCCAGTGCGGCAAACCCTCGGGTTGAAATGAATTTCATGGCAGTGGGGGGATTAGAAGCCAAAGTTTACACCGATGGTATACGTGCGGGCCCGGGGGTACAGATTGTTGTCGATGCCATCAAAAATCTCGGGGTCAATGCCATCATACTTGGTGATTACGAATGCATTCTGAACAGCCAGCGAGATATTAATGTTCGACTCTTCACCCAGGGTGTAGCCCAGCGTGATGTTGTCCATGCGCAGGAACGAAGCGTCCTGCACGTAGTAGTCGGAGAGGCGGTAGTTGGTGCCTGAACCGATGGCCCGCGTCTGCTCATAGAAGCGGGTGGTGTTGTTCAGGAAAGGCTGGGAAGGGAAGATGTTGGTGCTGGTGGAGCTGGACGCAATGTTGTTGTAGGCGTAGTTGCCCAGGTTGGCGCGCATCGTGAAAGCGAAGTTCACTTTGCGGTAGCTCATGTTCGAGCCCAGGCCCAGAATGGTTCTGGGTGCCGGTGCCTTATAACGATACAGGTCCTGCTCGTTGATGACACCATTGGCGTCCAGATCTTCGAAGGCCTGCAGGTCCGTAACCGTCGTGCCGTTAGGCTGGATGGGGTTGCCGCTGGCGTCGTACTTCTGCTTGTACACGAAGAACGAGCGGGCCTGGAAGCCCACAGAGTTGGTTTGGATGGTAGAACCCGTACCGCCACCGATGCCACCAACGCGCGAACCCAAAGAGTTCGGGTTGTCGTTGAGCGTGAGCTTCGTGATTTCGTTGCGGTTGAAGGTGGCGTTGGCCGTCAGGCTCCAGTTGAAGTCAGTAGATTGGGCAACTACGCCCACCAGACCCAGCTCTACACCTTTGTTCTCCAAAGAGCCGATGTTGGTGAACAGTTTGTTAGAGGCGTTCGAGCCAGCTGGCACTTCAATCTCGTTGATCAGATCTTTGGTTTTGCGCAGGTACACGTCCACGGTACCCGTCAGGCGGCCATCAATGAAGCCATAGTCCAGACCAGCGTTGTAGGTGGTGGTTTCTTCCCACTTGATGTTCGGGTCGCTCGGAGCCCGGCGTACCGGAATGGTGTATACGCCGCCAACCGGATATGAAACTGTGCTTTCACCGTTGATGTAGCGCGCCAGAGCGGGGTAGTCATTAACTCCGCCAACGTCCTGCTGGCCGGTGATGCCGTAGCCTACGCGCAGTTTCAGATCGGAAAGGAAGGTGGAGTTGGCCAGGAAATTCTCGCCTTTGATACGCCAAGCCAGAGCCGCAGCCGGGAATAGACCCGAGCGGTTTTCCTCAGAGAAGCGCGACGAAATATCGTTCCGCAGCGTGGCCGTGAACAGGTACCGGTCGTTGAAATTGTAGTTCAGACGGCCGTAGTAAGAGATGAGCGTGTACTGCGACTTGTCGGCGAAGGCTTCCAGCTGGGCTGGGTTGATCAGGTCGCCGTTGGGACGGCGGCCGAAGAAGAACGGCGCGTTGCGCAGGAAATCCTGGTAGGAGTAGCCCCCCAACAGTTCCAAACGGCCGGCCGTGCCGAAGTCCTTGGTGTAGTTGAGGTAGGTTTCGAGCAGCTTGTTGTCGCGGTCCTGAGCGTAGCTGTTGTCGATACCGCCCGGGCCGTTCTGGTTGAACTCCGAAATGGCGTTGTTGCCGGCTACAAACGTGTTGCCGTTGCTGCGCGTGATGTCGTAGCCGACGTTGATGTTGGCGCGGAGGTCGGGCAGGAAGTGCAGTTTGTAATCGAGGGCCAGGTTACCGATGCTCCGCTTCACGGTGCTCCGGTCGCGGCGCTGGTTCAGGCGGGCCAGGGGGTTGGCCGTCGACTGGCCTACACGGCCAATAACGCCGGTGGGGCTGGTGGTGTAGTACTCGAAGTAGCCGTCGAAAGGCGAGCCGGCCTGCAGGATAGGCTGCGTGGGGTTGAAGAACACCGCGTTGCCGACAATGCCGTTCTCCACGAAGCGGTTGTCCACCCAGGAGCCTTTGATGTTGGCATCAACGCGCAGGTGGCCGTCGAACAGGGTAGGGTTGATACCCACCGAAACGCTGTTACGCTTGAAGTTATTGGTCTTGATAACGCCATCCTGGTTGAGGTGGCCCAGCGATACGCGGTACGGTACGGCACCGGCGTTGCCGGTGATGCTGGCGTTATAATCCTGCGTGTAGGCGGTGCGGAAAATGGCATCCTGCCAGTCGGTGTTGGCAGTGCCCAGAAGCGCCTTCTGGTCTTCGGTGCCCTGCTGGTTCACCAGCGCCCGGAACTCGTCGCCCGACAGCACGTCGAACTTCTTGGGGTTGTAGGCCAACGAGAACTGCGAGCTGACATTTACGCGGGTTTTCTCGCCGCTGATGCCCTTTTTGGTGGTGATGATGATAACGCCGTTGGAAGCGCGCGAGCCGTAGATGGCCGTGGCCGAAGCGTCCTTGAGCACCGTGAAGGTCTCAATGTCGTTGGGGTTGATCAGGTTCAGGGCATTGCCCGTGCCGCTCACTTCCCCGCCGTTCACCGGTACCCCATCAATTACGATGAGTGGGTCGTTGGTGGCCGACAGCGAAGAGCCGCCGCGGATACGGATGGTGCTGCCGGCGCCAGGAGCGCCGCCGCTGCCCGTGATCTGCACACCCGCCACTTTGCCGGCGATGAGCTGCTCAGGCGTAGTGATCTGGCCCTTCACGAAGTCACGCGAGGTAACGGCCGTTACCGAGCCCGTTACGTCCTGCTTGCGTACGGTGCCGTAGCCTACTACTACTGCTTCGTTGAGCAGCGTGGTATTTTCGTTGAGGGTCGTGCTGGCTACGGCCGTGTTCTGGCCGGCCGTTACGGTTACCGGAATGCGGCCGGTGGTGTAGCCTACAAACGAGACAACCAGCGTGCGCGGGCCGGCTGGTACGTTCTGAATGGAGTACGTACCGTCCGAGTTAGTGGAGTTGCCGAGCGTGGTGCCTTCGATGATTACGGTTACGCCGGGCAGGCCACCGTTCTTCTCGTCTACGACACGGCCACTCACGGAACCAGTCTGCGCGAATGCACCAGTAAACCCGGCACAAACGAACAGTAGCAGAAACAAGAGTTTCGCCAGGTAGGGTTGTTTCATGGGAAAAGTATTAGGGGTTGAAATGGTTTTTCCGGATGGCTCCGGAGTGGGAATTGATGAGGTTGCTGCCGCGGTGGCCGTATCGGTTTGGTAGTGAGTAAGCGCTGCCTTCCGGTACAGTTTCAGAGAGGATTAGCCGCCTCATTACTGTTAAAAAACTTCGCAAGTTAATGGCGGATAAACCACATTTACAACGTGCCAGCCAAAGCAAACAGGTATAATGATAATTGGATTATGATTGAAAATTACCGGCCGTAAACCAAGGCCCAGAAAGACTGTTTACTCAGCTAACCCAATCCGGGCCAATGACAAGGTGAGTTAGCACACGCTAAAGTGCTGATTTGTTAGCGTGGGACCTATGCAGCAGTATGAAAACCAGCTGGCACAGCTGACGCTTTGTTGCTATTTGATGATGCTGTGTTGACTTGATGTTTTATTGGATGAGGGTGCGCTAACAGATGGCATAAATGGCGGTATTAGTAAGCCGGCCCTCTGGTGCAAGGTCAAGTGTTGTACAAACAAGGGCTATTCCACATTTTCTCCCTCCATATAAGGGGTGGTTAGTGAAAATGTTGCTAAAGGCCCAGGCTTATGCTCGTTACATTATTAGCTGTAAAAGTCAATAAAGTATCATCGGTGATAGTGTAAAATTTGTGCAAACTGCTTTGGCGTTTTGTATATATCCTAGGCGGATATCAAGATAGTTGTTGGCTGCTGGGGCAGATGATACTGTGAATTCTTATCTTGGAGGCCAGTGCTTTGGCAAGGCGAACAGGCACAACTTCTGCCAGTAAAATTTGCCGCCGTTTTCCCGGAAAAATACAGGTATTAAAAACGTTAGGTAGCGGCCAACGACACATAAAGTCGGCCCGAAGCCAGAAAGTGGGCGCAACCGATTGCTTGGTGCTACTCTCTCCTGGTGAGCTAACACTCATTCCAATTTCCCCATGAATCACGCTTTCCTCGCTGCTCTGCTCTTTGCCTGCGGAACAGTGCAAGCCCAGACCACCCTGCGCCTGACCAGTGTGCCCGCCGCCACGCCCGCCGGGGCCACGCTGTATCTGGCCGGCACCGTCAATAACTGGAGCCCAAGCAGTGCGGCCCACACCTTCAGCCGCAACCCCGACGGCACCTACCAGCTGACGCTGCCGGCTACCGTCACGGGTACCATTGAGTTCAAGTTTACGCGCGGCTCCTGGGCCACGGTGGAGGCCGACGCCCAGTTCAACGACATCGGTAACCGCCGCTACACCATTGGCAGCGGCCCGGCTACCGTGGACCTGCAGGTGGCCGCCTGGAAAGACCAGGGTAGTGGCGGCGGTAGCTGCCAGAGCACTGCGCTGCAGCCGAACGTGCGGGTTATTAGCACCGCGTTCCAGATGCCGCAGCTGGGCCGCACGCGCCGCGTGTGGGTCTATCTGCCCAACGACTATGCCACGGCTTCCAATAAGCGCTACCCGGTGCTGTATATGCACGACGGCCAGAACGTGTTTGACGCCTGCACCAGCTTTTCGGGCGAGTGGGGCGTGGATGAAACCCTGAGCCAACTGCAGCAGCAAGGCCTGGATGCTACCGGCTCAATTGTGGTGGCCGTGGACAACGGCGGCGCCGACCGGCTCAACGAAATGTCGCCGTGGAATAACCCGCAGTACGGCGGCGGCCAGGGCGACCAGTACGTGGATTTCATGGCCCAGACGCTTAAGCCCTACATCGACCAGAACTACCGCACCCTCACGGGCCGCGAGTACACGGGCATTACGGGCAGCAGCATGGGTGGCCTGATTTCCACCTACGCCGCCCTGAAGTATCCGCAGGTGTACAGCAAGGTGGGCGTGTTTTCGCCGGCCTTTTGGTTTGCGCAGGCGCCCTTGTTCCAGTACCTGCGCCAGCACCCGGCCAACCCCGACACGCGGTTCTACTTCGTGAGTGGCACCACGGAAAGCCAGACGATGGTACCGCTGATGCAGGCCATGCGCGACTCATTGGCTCGTGGTGGTGTGCCGGCTGCCAACCTGAGCTTCAACGCCCGCCCCGACGGGCAGCATGCCGAGTGGTTCTGGAAACGCGAGTTTTCGGCGGCGTACCAGTGGCTGAACGCGCCGGCAGCGCCGCTGAGCACGAAAGGCAACGCAGCGCATCTGGCATTCAGTGCCTACCCGATGCCTGCCAAAAACCAGCTGCGCGTGGAGCTGCCCACGGGCGTGCGGGAAGCGCGGCTGGAGGTGCTCGACGCCACCGGCCGGGTAGTACTGAAAGACAAAGTTCGCTCCGGCGACTCGGTGAACGTGAGCGGCCTGGCCCGCGGTACGTACTTCCTGCGCGTGTCGGGCGGCCACAAATTGGGCACGCAGACCCTTGTGAAGGAGTAGGTGCGGTTTTGCCCGGCACCCGGCCCAAACGGCCGGCAGCGGGTTAACAGGTTGAGGGCAGTTGGCCGCTGTTGGCAGAAAGATTTCAATAGCCTGCCGAAGAATTTGCTTGCGCGCTAACGAACCTCAAGTACCTTTGTGGCGTTCAAGCCCCTGATTACTCTCTGAACCATGATTTTTTCGACGACGCAGCAAGCTTGGTGGTGGCCCTACGGAAATTCCGGACGGGACAGCCTGTGCGTGCGTTAGAATCGAATCCTTTTCTTCGCAACGACTCTACAGAAAGCCCGGCCGACCGCCGGGCTTTTTTTGTGCCCGGTGCTGGCTCATCTCTACCACCACAACCAGCCCCGCTCATGCAAACCTACCAGCTCACCACCCGCCACCTGCGCGTTCTGGCCGACACCGTAACGCCCGTGAGCCTCTACCTGCGCCTGCGCGACCGGTACGCCAACTGCCTGCTGCTGGAAAGCTCCGACTACCACGGCCAGCAGAACGCGTTCAGCTACCTGGCCTTCGATCCGCTGGCCCGCTTTGAGTTGCGCGGCCAAGAGCTGACCCTCACGCTGCCCGACGACACCACCGAAACCGAGACGCTGGATTCGCCCCGCACGGCGCTGGCCCGCCTGCAGGAGTTTGCCGCCAGCTTCCAGACCGAGGATACCGGCCACGACTTCATCACGGGCGGGCTGTTCGGGTACTTGGGCTACGAGGCGGTGCAGGCTTTCGAGGACCTCACGCTGAACCCCGACAAGCAGCCCGCCGGCCAGATTCCGGACATTCTCTACGGCACCTACCGATACGTTATTGCCATCAACCACTTCCGCAACGAGCTGTACGTGTTCGAGCATACGCTGCAGGGCCAGGAAGTGGACGAGAACGGGCTGACCAAGCTGGTGAACCTGATCCGCAACCCCTCGTTGCCCGATTTTAAGTTCAAAACGGAAGGGGAGGAGCGCACCAACCAGACCGACGAGGAGTTCCTGCAGGTGCTGGCACAGGGCCAGCAGCATTGCCGGGTGGGCGACGTGTTTCAGATTGTGCTGTCGCGCCGCTTCCAGCAGGGTTTTTCGGGCGACGAGTTCAACGTGTACCGGGCGCTACGTTCCATTAATCCTTCGCCGTATCTGTTCTACTTCGATTACGGCTCCTTCAAGATTTTCGGGTCGTCGCCGGAAGCGCAGGTGCGCATTCAGGGCCGCGAGGCCAGTTTGTTCCCGATTGCGGGCACCTTCCGCCGCACCGGCCATGACACCGAGGACGCCGCCCTGGCCCAGCAGTTGGCCGACGACCCCAAGGAAAATGCCGAGCACGTGATGCTGGTGGACTTGGCCCGCAACGACCTGGCCCGCCACGGCGACAACGTGCGGGTGAAAACCTTCCGCGAAATCCAGTTCTATTCGCACGTCATTCACCTGGTGAGCGAGGTGAATGCCACCCTGACCACCGGCACCAACTCGCTGCAGGTGGTGGCCGATACCTTCCCGGCCGGCACGCTCTCGGGCGCGCCCAAGCACCGCGCCATGCAGCTCATTGATGGCCTGGAACCGACCGCCCGCGGCTACTACGGCGGCGCCATCGGCCACCTGGGCTTCAACGGCGACTTCAACCACGCCATCATGATCCGCTCGTTCCTGAGCACCGCCGGCCAGCTCTACTTCCAGGCCGGCGCCGGTGTGGTAGCCGCCTCCGACATCAACTCCGAGCTCAACGAAGTGCACCACAAGCTGGCCGCCCTGCGCAAGGCGCTGCAGGAAGCGGAGCGGGTGTAGCATCGGCGGCAGCAGCCCCAGGGCTGAAGCCCTGGGCTACGGAGCCACTCCTTATAGAAGTCACTCACTAGCCCAGGGCTTTAGCCCTGGGGCCATTAGGCCAAACGGCCGAACCCAATGAACATCCTCGTTCTCGACAACTACGATTCCTTTACCTACAACCTCGTGCAGGTGCTGCGGGAGCTGGGGCATACCGACAACGTAACCGTGATTCGCAACGACAAGCTGGCCGTGGACGACGTGGCCGCCTACGACGCGGTGCTGCTCTCTCCCGGTCCCGGCGTGCCCTCGGAAGCGGGCCTGATGCCCGAAATCATCCGCCGCTACGCAAGTTCCAAGCGTATTCTGGGCGTGTGCCTGGGCCACCAGGGCCTGGCCGAGAGCTTCGGTGGGGAGCTGTACAACCTGCCCCAAGTGCTCCACGGCCTGGCCACCGACGCCCACCTCACCGCCGCCGACAAGCTGTTCGAGGGCCTGCCCGATACCTTCAAGGTGGGCCGCTACCACAGCTGGAGCGTGCGCCCCGAAAGCATGCCCGCCGAGCTGGAAGTCACCGCCCTCGACGCCGACGGCCAGGTGCTGGCCTTCCGCCACCGCCAGTACGATGTGCGCGGCGTGCAGTTCCATCCCGAGTCCATTCTCACCGAGCACGGCCACCAGATGCTGCGCAACTGGCTGAAGTAACACCAAGCTCCCGCTTGGTGAGCCGTTCGCGCCACCTGTCCATTCCCCAATAACTACCCCAACAATTCACCAAGCAAGAGCTTGGTGTTACTGATGAAACAGATTCTTAATAAACTATTCGACCAGCAACTGCTGACCCACCCCGAGGCGCTGGAAGCTATGCTGCGCATTGGGCAGGGCGAGGCCAACGCGGCGGAAATGGCGGCCTTCATGAGCGTGTACCGGATGCGGCCGATTTCGGTGCCAGAACTGGCCGGCTTCCGCGACGCGCTGCTGAGCCTGAGCCGCGACCCGGAGCTGGGCACCCGCGACACGGTGGACATTGTGGGCACCGGCGGCGACGGCAAGGACACGCTCAACATCAGCACGCTGGCCTGTTTTGTGGTGGCCGGGGCCGGCTACAAGGTCACCAAGCACGGCAACATCGGCGTGTCGTCGGTGTGCGGGTCGTCGGATGTGTTGCAGCAGCTGGGCGTGGAGTTTGGGGTGGGCAACGACGTGCTGCGGCGGCAGCTGGAGCGGGCCGGTATTTGTTTTCTGCACGCGCCGGCCTTCCACCCGGCCATGCGCCATGCCGGGCCGGTGCGCCGGGAGCTGGGCGTGCGCACGTTTTTCAACATTCTGGGGCCGCTGGTGAACCCCGCACGGCCGAAGTTTCAGGTGGCGGGTACCTTCAGCCTGGAGCTGCTGCGCCTCTACCACTACCTGCTCCAGCAAACCGACACTCGCTACGCCGTCGTCCACGCCCTCGACGGCTACGACGAGCTTTCCCTGACGGCAGCGGCCAAGCTGGCCACGCCCGAGGGCGAGCGGGTGGTATCGGCCGCCGACCTGGGCCTGACCCTGAACCAACCCGAGGAGCTGGCCGGGGGCCGCACCGCCGCCGAATCGGCCGCCATTTTTGTTGATGTGCTGGAAGGCCGCGCCACCCGCGCCCAGCGCGACGTGGTAACGGCCAACGCGGCCCTGGCCATCGGCTGCCTGGAACCCACCTTCAGCTTCGCCGACAGCCTGGAAGCCGCCCGCGAGTCGCTGGACTCCGGCCGCGCCCGCCAAGCGCTGCGGGAGCTGGTAAAGTAGGGGCGCGAAGCCTTTGCTTCGCGTATCAGCCACACCAAGCGCCCATTTGTTACTCACTGATTTCGTTCAAGGAAACGCGAAGCAAAGGCTTCGCGCTACACGCAAAACCTCATGACCATTCTCGATACCATCATTGCCCACAAGCGCCAGGAAGTAGCCACCCGCCAGAGCCTGGTGCCGGTGAAGCTGCTGGAGCAAAGCTTCTACATGCCGGCCCAGCCGCTGAGCTTGCGCCGCTACCTGCTGCGCGACGATTTGAGCGGCATCATTGCCGAGTTCAAGCGCAAGTCGCCCAGCAAGGGCGTCATCAACGCCCACGCGCCGGTGGAGCGCACTACGCTGGGCTACATGCAGGCAGGTGCTTCGGCGCTGTCGGTGCTGACGGATACGGAGTTTTTTGGCGGCAAGAACGAGGACCTGACTACGGCCCGGCGCTTTAATTTCTGCCCCATCCTGCGCAAGGACTTCGTGGTGGACGAGTACCAGATCATCGAAGCCAAGAGCCTGGGGGCCGACGCCGTGCTGCTGATTGCGGCCGTGCTTAGCGGTGAGGAAGTGCTGCGCCTGGGCCGGCTGGCCAAGAGCCTGGGAATGGAAGTGCTGCTCGAAATCCACGATGCCGAGGAACTGGACAAGACCCTGCACCCCGACGCCGTGACCCTGGTGGGCGTGAACAACCGCAACCTCCACGACTTCTCGGTGAGCCTTGACACGTCCGGCGAGCTGGCCCAGCGCATCCCCGACGAATACGTGAAGGTGACCGAAAGCGGCCTGACCACCGCCGCCGACATCGAAGCCCTGCGCGCCGTGGGCTACCGCGGCTTCCTGATGGGCGAAACATTCATGCGCCACTCCCGCCCCGAAAAAGCCTGCGCCGCCCTGGTGCAGCAGCTCCGCGCCACGGAGGCGGTGACGTTGTTGTAAACACTCGGCTGTCATCCTGAGCGGAGCGAAGGACCTTATCACATTAGAACGACTCGTTCGATAGTAACTCTGACGTGATAAGGTCCTTCGCTCCGCTCAGGATGACAGATTAAAAACACTCCTATGCCCACCAACTCCCACCTCATGCCTCACCTCAAAGTCTGCGGGATGGCTGATGCCGACAGCCTGCAGGCGGTGGCGGCGCTGCAGCCCGATTTTCTGGGGTTCATCTTCTACCCCGCGTCGAAGCGGTATGTGGGGGAGCGGCTGCCGGCGGCGGCGGTGCGGGCGTTGCCGGCCGCCATCCGCAAGGTGGGCGTGTTCGTGGACGACGACGCGGCAACCGTGCTGGCGCGGGTGCGGGAGTTTGATCTGCAGCTGGCCCAGCTCCACGGCCACGAAACGCCCGAAACCTGCGCCGCGGTGCGTGCCGGCGGCGTACCGGTGGTGAAGGCCTTTGCGGTAGGCGAGGGGTTCGACTTCGCCCAGCTCCAACCTTACGTGGGCTGCGTGGATTACTTCCTCTTCGACACGGCTGGCCCCCAGCCCGGCGGCAACGGCACCGCCTTCGACTGGACGCTGTTGCAGGACTACAACCTGACAGTGCCGTACTTTCTGGCCGGCGGCATCGGGCCGGAGCACGTGGCGGCGTTGCGCAACCTTCGGCTGCCCGGCCTGTTTGCCCTGGACCTGAACAGCCGCTTCGAAACCGCCCCGGGCACCAAGGATGCCGGCCGGCTGGAGGCTTTTTTTCAGGCGCTGAAAGCATAAAAAGCCAGCATCATACACAGGCAAACTGTGGTAAACGCAGCTACACGGAAGCTATGAGCGAAATAAAAATTGCGCTGGACTGGACGGTGAACACCAACCACACGGGCTTTGTAGTGGCCCAAGATCTGGGCTGGTACGCGCAGCACGGGCTGGAGGTGGAACTCCTGACTCCGGAGGCCGACAACTACGCCCTGACTCCGGCGAAGAAAGTAGAGCTGGGACAAGCCGATTTTGCCCTTTGCCCGTTCGAAAGCATTATCAGCTACCGCACCAAGGCTCAGCCATTCGACGCCATAGCCGTGGCCGCCCTGCTGACGGAAGACCTGAGCAGCATCGTAACGCTCAAGCGCCCGGATATTCAGTCGCCCAAGGATTTGGCCGGCAAAATCTACGCCTCGTACCAGGCTCGCTACGAGGACCAGATAGTGGCGAAGATGCTGGAAAAAGACGGTGCTACCGGCCCGCTGATCATCACCTACCCCGAGAAGCTGGGTATCTGGAACACGCTGCTACAGCAGCAGGCCGATGCCACCTGGATTTTCGATAACTGGGAAGGCGTGCAGGCCCGGCAGCAGGGCGTGGAGCTGACCAGCTTCCGCTTGGCCGATTACGGCATTCCGTACGGCTATTCGCCCGTAATCATGGCGTCGGAAAAGCGGATGCAGGAAAACGGGGAGGCTTACCGGAAGTTTCTGCGGGTGTCTGGGCAGGGCTTCCTGCACGCCAAAGACCACCCGGAGGAGGCGGTGGCGCTGCTGCGAAAGCTGGTGCCGGCCGCCGACCGCAACCCCGATTTCCTGCTCGAAAGCCAACAGTACACGGCCGAATACTACGGCAGCGGCCCCGGTTGGGGCCACATGAGCCCCGCCAGGGTGCAGCGCTACCTGGACTGGCTGGCCGAGAATGGCTTGGAAACCCGGAAGCTGCCGCTGTCGGAAGTCATGACCAACGACCTGTTATAAGAAACCTTTTTTGCGTCTGATTTCGCGGGGTAATCCACTGCGAGACCCTGCGCCACCCACCCCGAGACACTGCGAGAAACTACCATGAAACCAACCTACCAACAACCCACAGAGCGCGGCTACTACGGCCAGTTCGGGGGCGCGTTCATTCCCGAAATGCTCTACCCCAACGTGGAGGAGCTGCGCCAGCAATACCTGAGCATCATGGCCGAGCCGGAGTTCCAGCAGGAATACCAGCAGCTGTTGCGCGACTATGTCGGCCGGCCCACGCCCCTGTTTGAAGCCAAGCGGCTGTCGGCCAAGTACAACACCCGCATCTACCTCAAGCGCGAGGACCTCTGCCACACCGGCGCCCATAAGGTGAACAACACCGTGGGGCAGATTCTGCTGGCCAAGCGCCTGGGCAAAACTCGCATCATTGCCGAAACCGGCGCCGGCCAGCATGGCGTGGCCACGGCCACGGTGTGCGCCCTGATGGGCATGGAGTGCATCGTGTACATGGGCGAAGTGGACATGGAGCGCCAGAAGCCCAACGTGTACCGCATGCGCCTGCTGGGGGCCGAGGTGCGGGCGGCTATGAGCGGCAGCCGCACCCTCAAAGATGCCACCAACGAAGCTATCCGCGACTGGATCAGCAACCCTGTGGATACGCACTACATCATCGGCTCGGTGGTGGGGCCGCACCCGTACCCCGATCTGGTGGCGCGCCTGCAGGCCGTTATCAGCGAAGAAATGCGCAAGCAGCTGCTCGAGAAAACCGGCTCCGAGCTGCCCAACTACGTTGTAGCTTGTGTGGGCGGTGGTTCCAACGCGGCCGGCGCGTTCTACCACTTCCTGGAAGAACCTTCGGTGCAGCTGGTAGCCGTGGAAGCCGCCGGGCACGGCGTGCACTCGGGCCACTCGGCCGCCACCTCGGTGCTGGGTACGCCGGGCGTGATTCACGGCAGCCGCACGCTGCTGATGCAGGACGAGGACGGCCAGATTACCGAGCCCTACTCCATTTCCGCTGGCCTCGACTACCCCGGCATAGGCCCGCTGCACGCCTTCCTGGCCGATTCCAAGCGAGCCCGCTTCATCAGCATTGAGGATGAAGACGCCCTGAGAGGCGTGGCCGAGTGCAGCCGCCTCGAAGGCATCATCCCTGCCCTGGAAACTGCCCACGCCATTGCCGCCCTGGGGCAGCTCGGCGCCGGCCCCGACGACGTGGTGGTCATCAACCTCTCCGGCCGCGGCGACAAGGACCTGGAAACCTACATCAAGTACGCTGACGCTATCATGTAATGCCAAACCACCTGTCATCCTGAGCGAAGCGAAGGATCTTATCACGCGTGAACAAGCCGTTTACGAGTAATCCAGACGTGATAAGTTCTTTCGTCGCTGGCTCGATGCGCCACATGCTCAGGATGACAGGGCCGCTGATATGAACCGAATCAAAGACGCCTTCGCCAAAAAGCAGAAAAACCTGCTCAACATTTACTTCACGGCCGGCTACCCGAGCCTGCACGACACGGTACCCATCCTTAAAGCCCTGAGCGAGGCCGGAGCCGACCTCATCGAAATCGGGATGCCGTTTTCGGATCCGCTGGCCGATGGGCCGGTGATTCAGCAGAGCAGCACCGTGGCGCTGGCCAACGGCATGAACCTGCGGGTGCTGTTCGAGCAGCTGAAAGATATCCGGGCGAGCGTGCCCGAGACGCCGATTCTGCTGATGGGCTACCTCAACCCGGTGATGCAGTTCGGGGTAGACAACTTCTGCCGCGAAGCCGCCGCCGCCGGAGCTGATGGCGTTATTCTGCCCGATCTGCCCCTCGACGATTACGTGGCCGAGTACCAGGATATCTTCCGCCGCCACAACCTGCGGCCGGTGTTCCTCATCACCCCGCAAACCGCCCCGGAGCGTATCCGCCGCATTGATGAGCTGACGGATTCGTTCCTGTACCTCGTGTCGGGCCCCGGCACCACGGGCGGGGCCAACACCCAGGCCGAGGGCGTGCAGGAAGCCTATTTCCAGCGCATCGAGGCTATGAACCTGCGAAACCCGCGCCTCATCGGCTTCGGCATCGGCGACAAAGCCTCGTTCCAAAACGCCTGCCAGTACGCCGAGGGTGCCATCATCGGCTCCGCCTTCATCCGCGCCCTGGACGGCGTCGACGACGCCCCGGCCGCTGCTAAGCGGTTCGTTTCTTCGGTGCTGGCTTAAGCATCATCAAAAAGCACGTCATGCTGAGCATGTGGCGGAGCCGCAGTCGAAGCATCTCGCGTGCTGACGTTGTAATAGTAACCCAACGATTCGAGCGAGATGCTTCGACTACGCTCCGCTTCGCTCAGCATGACGTGCTGATTTCTTTCTCCCTCCCCGAACATGATCATCCAACTCGACCCCCACATCACCGAAGCCCAGAAAGTCGCTATTGAAGCCCGGATTCTGGAGCTGAAATACAAGGCTACGGAGGTGAAAACCCAGCGCGCCCACTACCTGGTGGCCATCGGTAAGGCCGATGTGGATTTGCGCGCCATCGGCCAGCTGCCCGGCATCCTCGACATCCACCGCGTCTCCGACGATTACAAGCTGGTAAGCCGCAAGTGGCGCGTGCGCCCCACGGTGCTCGACCTCGGCGACGGAGTGCGCATCGGGGAAGGCTCGCTCACGCTGGCCGCCGGCCCCTGCAGCATCGAGAGCGAAAAGCAGATGGAACTGATCATGCAGCACTTGGTGGACAACGACGTGCGCATCATGCGCGGGGGCGTGTTCAAGCCCCGCTCGTCGCCATACGCCTTCCGCGGGCTGGGCATGGAAGGCCTGAAGGATTTCCACCGCATGGCCCGGGAGCGGGGCATAAAGATCGTGACGGAGGTCATGCAGGTGTCGCAGGTGGAGGAGATGCACGACTACGTGGACGTGTTCCAGGTGGGCGCGCGCAACACCCAGAACTTCAATCTGCTGGATGCCCTGGGTGGCGTGGATAAGCCCGTGATGATCAAGCGCGGCATTTCCGGCACCATCGAGGAGTTGCTGTCGTCGGCCGAGTACGTGTTTTCGGGCGGCAACGAGAAGTTGATTCTCTGCGAGCGGGGCATCCGCACCTTTGAAACCGCCTCGCGTAACACCTTGGACCTGAACGCGGTGCCCATACTGAAAGAGAAAACCCACCTACCCGTCATCGTGGACCCCTCACACGGCATCGGCATCCGCGAGTACGTGCCCACCATGGCCCTGGCCGGCGTGATGGCCGGTGCCGACGGCATCATCTACGAAGCCCACGAAAAGCCCGAAGAAGCCGCCTCCGACGGCGCCCAGACCCTGAATTTCCAGGAGTCGGAGCGCCTGATCCGCAACCTGCGCAAAGTGTACGCCCTGCGCCAGGAGTTGGAGTAAGTCCATCAGGCAGGCAAAAAAAGAACGTCATGCTGAGCTTGTCGAAGCATCTCGCGTGCTGACGTTGGGGTAGTAATCCGGTGTCAGCACGCGAGATGCTTCGGCAAGCTCAGCATGACTTTTTAATTGGCGTCGGATACGATGCGGCATGATGTGGAGACGCAATATTTTGCGTCTCGTCGTTGAAAAGTCGGAGTCGTGTCGTTCAGCCAAACAACATTAGCAACGCCGAGACGCAAAATATTGCGTCTCTACATTGTTCAAACCGCCCCGTCTCAATAGAAGGCGGGGCGGTTTTTATATAGCGGAAGCCCGATCTACTGCTACCTTGCCGGTATGTTATTCGGCTTCAACCTCTACAGCGGCTTGCTGCTGCCGTTTTTCCTGCAAGGCGTAATCGTGGCGGCGGTGCTGTGGGCGCGACGGCGGCGCGAGGATACGGCGGCCGACGGCTGGCTGGCCCTGCTGCTGCTGCTGTTTGCCGTGCGGCTGGCCCAGTGGATGCTGGGCTTTGCCGGCTGGTACGATTCGCACGACGCCCGCACGACGTTCATGTTCTACTGGCCGTTCAGCAACTGGCTGGCGGTGGGGCCCGCGCTGTACTTCTACTTCCGCAGCCTCACCAACCAGGAGTTCCGGCTGCAGCGGCGGCACTGGTGGCACTTCGCGCCCGCGCTGGCCTTTGGGGCGTGGCTGCTGGTAGTATTCGGCTACGATATTGGCTGGTGGCACGGGCTGCAGGGCCAGCCGCTGCCGGGCCATTTCGGCACCAAAGGCCCTTTAGCCAGCTGGGCCGACTACCAGCCCATCGGGCTGCTGGCCGATACGCTGGGCTACCTCTCGGTGCTGACCTACGCGGTGCACACCCTGCGGGCTTACCGCGAATACGCCCGCTACCTCAACGACAACTTCTCCGACACCGAGCAGCTCCGGTTTCGGTGGCTGCGCAACGTGCTGGTGGCCGTGGTGGTGGGCACCGGCGTCACGCTGGTGTTCGGGGTGGTCAACCTCTTCATCACGCCCCTCAACTACGTGCAGAGCTGGTACGATTACCTGTTCACCGGCCTGTTGATCTACTACCTCAGTATCTCGGGCCTGCTGACGGGCTACCGCCTGGCCGCCCTGCGCTTCCGGTTGCCGACAGATACAGCCACTCCATCAGCGGCCACGCTGCCGATGGTGGAAGCCGCCGCCGTAGTTTCCGCCGCCGCCGCACCAGCAGCAGACACAACAATCATTTACGAGGCGGTATCCGGTCTGCCTGAAACAACTGTTTCGCCCGCTGCTGCGGCTGCCAGTGTGCCATTGGCATCCGATGCTGCAGTCGAAGCGCCAATCGAAGCGGCTGCCGAGCCCGATGTGGAGCTGGCCCGCTGGACGGCCCGGCTGCTGGCCCACATGCAGGCGGCCCGGCCCTACCTGGAGCCCGAGCTGACGCTGGGCGAGCTGGCCACCCAGCTGCGCACCAACACGTCTTGGCTCTCGAAGGTCATCAACTCCGGCTGCGGCCAGAACTTCAATGACTTCATCAACGAGTACCGGGTGCGCGAGGCCGAGCGCCGCCTCCGAGACCCACAGTTCCGGCACTATACCCTGCTGGCCGTAGCCCTGGAGGCCGGCTTCAACTCCAAGTCCACGTTCAACCGCGTCTTTAAAAAGCTCCGCGGCCAGACCCCCAGCGAAGCAGCCCGGCAGCTGTAGAGACGCATTCTTGCGTCTCGCCGTTGAACGACTGGCCCTGCGTCAACAGTCCGATGTAGAGACTCGACACTTCGCGTCTCGGCGTTGAACGACCCGGAACCGCGCCAATCAAACAACTTCAGCAACGGCGAGATGCGAAGTGTCGCGTCTCTACGCCTGCCCAGTGTCAAACTATAAATTGGGGCGTCCCAGGCTGTAAACTGGGGCGTTTGGGGGCGGCGGGGGCAGTTCCTTTGGGACATCGTTTCACTTCAACCCCCCATTGCCATGCGTACTTTCCTGCCTTCCCGTACGGCCGCCGTTGCCACTTTCGCCGCCCTATTACTGCTCGTTACGGCCTGCTGGGCGGGCATCACTTCCAATCTGCTCATTGAGCCGGGCAAGCAGTTTGTGCTGGGCGGCGGGCAGCTGGGCGGCTTCAAAGTAGAGGCCCACAACGTGGGCACCGTGCCCGTCGAGTTCAAGGAGCGGCCTCGGGGCGGCGGCATTTGCGGCAAAACCACCCTGGCTCCCGGCGAGCGGGGTACGTTGCGGTTCATGGCCGGTTCCACAGCCGTGCTGCTCAACCCCTCCGCCCAGCAGGCCAAAGTAGACCTCAAAATCACCGGCGACACCCGTCTCAGCATGACCTACGAGCCCAACGGCAAGCTGTAGGCCAATGCACTGCTTGGTAGCTTATGCCTTTCGATTCGATAGGGCGTTGCTGCTGAATGGCACTCTTATCCTGAAAATGACCCGAAGAAAATAGGTGGTTTGGCTGTAGAGTAAATGTATTACATAGGAAGAGGGTGTAAATAATGAGGCTGCTGAAAACTTGTTTATTCCAGAAGTCTTCTATATTTGCATCATGCTGAACCTAAACGCGAAACGCTTTATGACCATTAATCGTCCTGTCCAGGACGAGGTCGGGCGCTTTTGCGGAAATGAAAGGTAGAACACAGCATGCTTCTCCTTCTCTGAAATCCACTTAAGAGCCCGACTCCTCCCCAGGAGCCGGGCTTTTTTTCTGTCCTGTACGCGCTATGATACAGCAACACTACGACCGGTACACCACGCAGGATCAGCTGGTTTGGAAGGTATTGTTTGACCGCCAGACGGCCCTGCTGCACAAGCGCGCCTGCTCGGCGTTTGGCCGGGGGCTGGAGGCCGTGGGCTTCCACCGCAACGCCATTCCCAACTTCCAGGAAGTAAGCCAGCGCCTGCAGAAGGCCACTGGCTGGCAGCTGGAACCGGTGCAGGGCATGCTCAATGATGCCGAGTTCTTTGGGTTGCTGGCCCAGCGCAAGTTCCCGGCTACCGTCTGGATCCGGAGCATGGCCCAGTTCGACTTCATCGAGGAGCCCGACCTGTTCCACGGCGTGTTCGGCCACGTGCCGCTGCTCATGGACCAGGCCTTTGCTGATTTCCTGCACTTCCTCGGCCAGGTAGCCGCCCAGCACCTCGATGATGCCGTGGCCCTGGCCCGCCTGGAGCGGCTCTACGGCTTCACGGTGCAGTTCGGGCTGGTGGAGGAGCACGGCCAGACGCGTATGTACGGGGCCGGCCTGCTCTCCTCGTCGGGCGAAATTCACCACTGCATCGGCGACATCACGCGCCGCTTTCCTTTCGACCTAGCTACCGTGCTGCACACGCCCTACAGCGAAGCCCACCTCCAAGATCAGTATTTCGTGCTCAACAGCTGGGCGCAGCTCACCGAAAGTGTAGCCGAGCTGGCCGCGTTGTTGTCGTCGGGCTGGGAGTTGCAGCCGGTGGAGTAAGCAGCCGGAAAGGCGTAAGGCAGGACGCTGTATTGTGGCACTTCCAGCGCTGTACGTGAAGGCCTAGTACTTAAAAAGCCTCCTGGATTAATCATCCAGGAGGCTTTTTAAGTACTAGGCTTGCTGAATATGGTTTATCAGCCAGCATCATCGCGCTGCTTGCTGGCTGCGGATGAGCGGCGCAGGCGGCGTAAGGCCAGCGCACCACCGGCCAGCAGTAGCAACGATGCGCCACCATCAATCGGGACGGCAGTTGGATTGTTGGGGTCGGGTGTGGGGCCGCCCGTGCCGGGGCCCTGCGCATGGGCAGGCGAAGTGTGCAGCAGAATAGCCACTAGTCCGATAGTTGGCAGCAGAAAACGGTGAGTAGAGAGCTTCATAGGAGAAAGTCGAGAAACAGGAAGGATGTATTGGAAGGCGGCGGACACTGGTAATGCCCGCCGCTTTCGAACTACTCTATTACCAAACGTTTGGTGGCTGGGCCAACGAGAGTGGACAATCGTAACGTGTAAACGCCCTGCGCCAGCCCGCTCACCGACAGCATCTGTGGCGTCCCCGCCGTGCCTGGTGCCCACGAATAGCTGCGAACCGCCTGCCCCAGCGCATTGTACAGCACTGCCGTGCCCGGCACGGTGCGTAAAGTAGCAGGCAGAACCAGGGTGGCTGTGGTATGCGCCGGGTTGGGATACAGCTGAATCTGCTGGCCGGCCAGCGTGGCCGCGCTGGCCAGTATGCGGTTAGTGGTCAGGAGCAGCGAAAACCGCGGGCCGGTGGCGTCTGCGGCTTGGCGGAAGGCGTATACCGGCTGCTGGGCCAGATCGAGGCTGGTGCCGGTTTCTGCGTCGCGCAGGTAGGCGTAGAGCCCGGCCGGCAGGTTTAGCAGCTGTGCGGCTTCCAGTTGGTAGGAGCCCGATACCGGTACGCGCACCTGCAACGGAATCAACACGTCGGCGCGGCTGAGGGCGGGCAGCCCGCTGATGCTCAACTGCTCGGAGCCCACGGGCAACGATAGGCTGGCCACGTTGCCGGTGGTCAGTTTGTAGGCGTCGAAGGCGGCATCAAAGGCAGATGTAGCGCCCTGCTCAAAATAGACGGTGGCAGCATCGCGCTGAGTACCGTTGACCAGATCGAGCTGAAGCAGCGGGCGGGTTTCCAGAGCCGAAGGGCGGTTGAAGTCCGGGTTTTGGTAGGTGGTGAGGCGGGCTGCGTTGCTGAGCGACAGGCTGCCCGGCGTGCCGGCCGTGGTGGTTCGCACAAAGAAGCCCTGACCCGACGCAATGAAGCGGGCGTCGCCCACACCATTCACGAAGCTGCTGTAGCTGCCCGCATACGTCCCCGACGACTTGAACACGTACACCGCGTTATCAAGGCCCGAGAGGCCGGTCGTGGCCAGGGTCCAGTCGATGGGGGCGGGATAGGGGTTGCCCAGCAGGTGCCAGCCCGAGGTAGGCTGCGTGCCGCGGGTTAGGCCGGTGCGCGCCACGGTCCCGCTCGTGAGCGTACCCACAAAATCGACGGTGGCGGTGGCCGGTAGATTCACGGTGTAACCCACACCCGGCGTCATAGCCGCCGATAGGGTCGCCGGCGAAAACCAGCCCTGGTCGAAGCTGGCGGCTGTGGCATTCACCCGGCTTTCATCGTAGCCAAAAACCGTGGGGAAAGGCGTAACGGCGGCCGGCACCGGGGCCGTATTGTAGGCCGGATTCACAACCGGTGTAAAGTTGGCCGCGCCCAGGTCAGCTACTGTGGTATTGCTGACGGGCGCACTGTAGTGGCGGTAGCCGGCCCCGGCATTCTGGCTGGGGCTGATGTAGCGCTGCATCGTGGCGGCCCCGGTTACTACGGCGGAGCCGTTGTTTACTACCATGGCCGTGCCGGAAGCATCCGAAAGCAACGTTAGCGTCTGACTATTGGTAGCCAGGTTGCCATTCAGGGTCAGCAGGCGGCTCACGGCCAGCGGCCCGGTGAGCTGGGCGCCGGCCGGGCCAACGGTCAGGCCGGCCATGCTGATCAGGTTGCTGCCGCCCAGGCTTTGCTGGGCGGGGCCGCCCAGGACGAGGGCGCCCGCCCCGATGCAGCTGCCATTGTTCAGGAATGTGCCATTGAGCGTAAGAGTGCCGCCGCTTGCTACCGTGAGGCTGGCCCCGCTGGCAATGGTGAAGCTGTTGGCGCTGGCGGCGCTGCTCAGCACCGGCATCCGCACGGCTGCAGCCGGAATCGTAACATCGGTGGTGGCCGTGGGTAACGTGCTGTTAGCCCAGTTGGCCGGGTCAGTATATACGGTGCTCACGCTGCCGTTCCACTGGCCGTTGGCCGTGGCGGGCGGATTTACGATGACGGTGATATTAAACTGCCGGCTTGCCACCGGCGTGCCGTTGTCGGTGGCCACAATGCTGATGGTGTTGGTGCCAACGTTGCACGGAGCCCCGGTTACACTCAGGCTCAGCACCGGGTTGATGCCCGCGCTAACGCTGGACGTGACGTTGCACAGCCCGTTGGTGTTCACGGCCAGTGTCAC
This sequence comes from Hymenobacter canadensis, assembly GCF_027359925.1. NCBI lineage: Bacteria > Pseudomonadati > Bacteroidota > Cytophagia > Cytophagales > Hymenobacteraceae > Hymenobacter > Hymenobacter canadensis. The sequence goes on from NZ_CP114767.1 coordinate 750,503, forward strand.
GGCTTGGCCGGCTTCTGGACCCGAAAACTGCGGCGCAATGCTCACCGTCTGGCCCTGGTTGACGGTAATGGTATTGTTGAGCGGCAGATTGGTGGCGGAAGGCGGCAGGTTGCCGTTCGCGAAAACGCGGTAGGAGATGCATTGCTCATCCAGCCAGTTGACCCCGCTGGGGCTCACGTTGTCGGTGCGGATAGCGTTGTTAAGGTTGAAGCGGCCCGTCTGGATAAAGTCGCCATTGGTGCCGCGGTTAGCGCCCACCGTGGCCAGCGAGCCGCCGAAGCCATCTACCCCGTTGGAGGCGTCGCCGGTGGTCCACTGCATGTCGCCATAGGCAAACGTCACGTCATCCGTCGTGACACCCGCCGAGTTGGCCCGAATGACGATCTGGAAGGTGTTTTTCTTATCTGTTTTGCCGCTGAAGTAGCCTACGCGGTTCCAGGTGACCACCAATCGGTCGGGGTAGAGTTTGTACCAGATGCTGCCGCTACTGGCGGGGCGCGTGTCCACATCGGCCCAGAACCCCGCCACCATGGGCGTGACAATCGGGAAGCCATTGGCGGAAAACTGCGACACTGAAGCGCCAAACGACAGGTTGCCGTTGGTGTTGATGTATACGCCAGTGTAGGGCGTACCGAACAGCGTGAACGTGAAGCCCAGCGGAATCAGGCTGGACGAACCGTCGTCGTTGCGTGGCAGGTTGGTATAGCCGCCGGCGGCCGGAGCCGACACAGAATCCAGCGGCTCGAAGCACGCCGGCAGCTGCGGCGCGGCACTGCTGCCGAGGACCGGGCGGGCGGAAGACCGGGCCTGGGTGCCGGGCCTGATCAGGCGTTGCTTGCGCAAATCGTACTGCGGATCGAGCAGGGAAGGGTCGATGGCTCGGGACGTGGCTGTTTGAGCAGCAGCCTGCTGCCCGAGCGTTCCAGCCAGGCACAGTGCCAGCATCCATCGATAAAACAACACCAGAGGAAACGTGCGCATAGTGACTTATGAGTTAAAGGTGAACGATGAAAAAGGATCGGTTGACAGCAAGCAGCCGGGTCGTCGCCAGCAAACAAAAGCTGCCAACGTAGTATTTAATTTGCATTAAATATATAATTTATTTAATTATAAAATACCACATGTGTGTGTGGTGATAATTAATTGTCAGGCAATGATATAGTGCTTATGGGCCTCTCAGCAAGGCAGGCTACTCCATAGTGGTAACAGCGCTGAGAATATCCAGGCAAAGGGGGGCGAAAACCGCACGGCCAAAACATTCAAGGCGACAAGGCTGTATTGAGGGCGAATCCAGCGTTTATAACTGGCCGCGAGTGCCGCCGAATCGGGCAGCCAAGTTGTTTGCCATGTTTTCCCGCTTACCTTTGCTGCACATGCTGCTCTTCACGTCCCGCTATTATTACGCCGCCACCTATTACGCTCCCCTCCGGAGCGGAGCGGCCACGGCGTATGCGAGGAACTGAGTAGAGCACATCACCCTCCCCAACGTCTTTCAAGCCTGCCTCCGCTTCCTGCGGAGGCAGGCTTTTTCTTTTTCCACCTTTTCCTTTTTCGTTATGCAGTCTGTTTCTGCCGCTCCCGTTGCTTCCGATGCCCTTCCGCTGCTCACCCAGGTCTATGCCGACTACACCGCCGCCGATCAGCACGTGTGGCAGCTGCTCTTTGACCGCCAGATGGCCCTGCTGCCCGGCCGCGCCGCCGAGGCGTTTCTGGAGGGTGTGCGCCGAGTGGGCTTCACCCGCGACGCCATCCCCGATTTCCGGGAGGTGAACCCCCGCCTGCAGGAGCTGACCAGCTGGGAGCTGGTGGTAGTGCCCGGCATCGTGGACGACGCCGTGTTCTTCCAACTGCTGGCCGACCGCAAATTTCCCGCTACCACCTGGCTGCGCACCCTCGAACAGCTCGATTACCTCGAAGAGCCCGACATGTTCCACGACGTGTTCGGCCACGTGCCGCTGCTGACGGATGCCGGCTTCACCGACTTCCTGCAGAAACTGGGCGCGGCCGCCGTGCACCACGGGCAGCGTTGGCCCGGCACGCTGGAGCAGTTCACGCGCCTGTACTGGTTCACGGCCGAGTTTGGCCTGATTCAGCAGCCCGACGGCCTGCGCATCTACGGGGCCGGGCTGCTGTCGTCGCACGGGGAGGTGAAGTTCAGCCTCAGCGAAGCGCCCACCCGCCTGCCCTTCACCCTCGACGGCGTGCTGGATACGCCCTTCGAGAAAGACAAATTCCAGGACCTCTACTTCGTGCTCACCGACATGCAGCAGCTCCCCGAAAGCCTGGCTCAGCTTCAGGCGCGTCTGCTGGAGTAGGTTTTGGGTGAGGAGGTGATGGACAATGTTAAACGTCATGCAGAGGGGCAGACGAAGCATCTCGCGTGCGGACGTTGCTCCATAACCCAGGGTTTAAACCCTGAGCTACGGAGCGGTTGAGGTTGCCAAATACTGCAGCCTCAGCACGCGAGATTCCTCGCAGGCTCGGAATGACGGGCTACTTTGTCCAACACCTCATCAATACCGCCAGCCCAGCCGGCGGTAGATGAAATGCAGCAGCCACAACGGGCCGATGAGCAGAAACTGCAGGTCCTTGAGGAAGCTGGGCTTCTTGCCTTCCACCTTGTGGCCCCAGAACTGCCCAACCCAGGCCAGCACGAACACGATTAGGCACACAGCCCACAGCGGCAGAGCTGCCCCGGAATCCACCACGCGCAACCCCAGCGCCATAACCACCCACACTAGCACCATGCCCACCGCCAGCCGCCCCGAGAGGCGCACATAGTACGCCACGGCCAGCACCATCACCACGGTAGCCCAGTTCAGCCACGGGCTGATATTCTGCACTGCCGCCGGTACCGGCACCGACCACAGCAGGCCCAGAATGGCGAACATTATCAGCGGGACGCACACCCAGTGCACCAGCTTGTTGGTGGGGTTCTGGTGGCTTTCGGCGTACTCGTTCAGCAGCCGCTGAACCGGAGAAACGAGGGCGGTAGACATGGTGCAGTGAGTTGGCGGGGGCTAAAAGGTAGCAGATTCCCGGCGGCCTGGAAAGCCCTGCCCAGCTGTAGAGACGCGACACTTCGCGTCTCGGCGCGTGCTGACGTTGTTCAGGCCATGCGGTGCCGGTTGTCTGGATAATACACGTCGGCGCGTGCTGGCGTTATGCCGGTGGCGTGGTTCCAGTTGTTCTGGCGAAAGACGCGAAGTGTCGCGTCTCTACAGCCGTTCAAGCTGAAACAAAAAAAGGCTGCCCAAGCGGGCAGCCTTTTTTACGCATTGCTGGAAAACCACCGGCTGTCGGAACGCATCCGTGCAATCCGATGAATCCGGCTAAATCCGTGATTTATTTCAGCTTCAGGCTCTTCTTGAGGTAGGCAACTGAGGCGGCGTGGGCGTCGGTGGCCATGTCCTTGCTGTACTTGGGGTTGGAGGGGTTGGCGAAGGCGTGGTCGGCGTCGTAGGTTTTCACCATGAGGCCTTTTTTGGCGGTGGCCATGTCCTTGCTGAACTGGTCCACTACCTCCTGGTTGATCCACTTATCCTGCTTGGCGAAGACGAACAGCACGTCGGTATTCAGCGTCTTGAGCTTGGCTACGTCCTTCTCGGGCATACCGTAGTAGGCCACGCAGGCTTTGGCTTTGGAGCCGGCCAACAGGGCCGTCTGGATGCTCCAGCCGCCGCCGAAGCACCAGCCAATGCTGCTAATTTGGGCTTTGGGGCCGGCGTAAGTAAGGGCGCCGTTGATGATGGCTTGGGCACGCTCGGTTTTCACGCCCTGCATCAGCTTGCCAGCCATGTCGGCGTCGGTGGCTACCTGGCCGTCGTAGAGGTCGAGGGCAATGACGTTGACGCCGGGCAGTTCCTCGGCGAAGCGGCCGGCTTCCTGCTTGATATAATCATTCAGGCCCCACCACTCGTGAATCACGAAGAGGTACTTGTCCGACTTGGTCTTGCTCTTGATTTCAAAGGCTTTGCCCATCTGGCCATCGGCCGTCTTGAACTCAATCATGCTGCCTTCGCCAGCGTAGGTGAAGGGTAGCGGGGCATCGTGGCCGCCGGAGAAGTCCTCGTTGGAGGCCAGCATAGCGAATACCTCAGTAGCGGCTTGGCCGGCGGCGGACTTGGTGCAGCAGCTCATCGTCGATTGGGCTGAGGCCACCGATACTACGCTTAGCAGCGCGGCGCAAAGGGTCCAGAGTTTTTTCATGGAAACAGGAGGTGAAGATGGAGAGAGAAAAAAAGCATCCCGGGGCTATTCGTGTAAGTACACGAGTTGCTCCGGGATGCTTAAACTAGAGTTTGCCGGTTTAGTTTGGAAACCCTCGATTATTCGGCAGGATTGGTGCGGATGGAGGCGCGCAGCTCCGTGAGCAGGGCGTAGAGGCCCACGTAGGTGCGGTTGAGGTAGATGAAGTGCTCGGAGCCGCGGGGCTCGCGCTGCTGGCGTAACTCCGGCTCCTGCATCAGGTCGTCGCCGAGGGCATAGAGACTCTGCATGTAGGCTGGGTCGCCGAAATCGAAGGTGGGCTGGCGGAAGGGGCGGCCCACCAGCTCCAGGGAGGCGCGCATGGTGCGCACGTAGAATTCGCGGCGGGCGGCCGGGTCATCGGGGCGGAGCACGCCGCCTTCTTCTAGCAGCGCCGCCAACTGGGCGGGGTCGGCGAGGGTTTCGGGTGTGAGCAGGGCCGTAAACAGGCGGTGCACGTCGGCCGGAATTTCCTTTACGCAGCCAAAATCCAGCACGCCTACGGTGCCGCCGTCGGTGGTGGTGAGCAGGAAGTTGCCGGGGTGCGGATCGGCATGCACCTGGCGCAGCTCATTCAGCTGGAACATGTAAAAGTCCCAGAGGGCCTGGCCGAGCTGGTTGCGCACTTCCTGGCTGGGGTTGGTTTCAAGGAACTCCTTCATGTGCTGGCCGGGCAGCCAGTCCATGGTCAGGATGCGGGCGGCCGACAGCTCGGGGTAATACTGGGCAAATTGCAGGTGCGCCAGACCGGCCGAGGCGGCGGCAATCTGCTGGCCACGGCGCAGCTCCAGGGCGTAGTCTGTTTCTTCGAGCAGGCGGGTTTCCACTTCCTGCATGTAGGGGCGCACGGTGGCTTCATCAAGGCCCAGCACGCGCAGGGCAATGGGTTTCACCAGCCGGATATCGGAGCGGATGCTGTCGGCCACGCCAGGGTACTGCACCTTCACGGCCAGCTCCCGGCCGTCTTTGCGGGCAAAATGCACCTGCCCGATGCTGGCCGCCTGTCGGGCTTCGATATCAAACTCGTCGAACACCTCAAATGGCGACCGGCCAAACGCCTCCCGAAACGTTTTCACCACCAGCGGACCAGAAAGCGGCGGAGTTTGGTACTGAGCTTGGGCAAACTGGTCGGCGTAGGCGGTGGGCAGCAGGTTCTTTTCCATGGCCAGCATCTGGGCCACTTTCAGCACCGAGCCTTTCATTTCGCTGAGCGTGCCGTACAGCTCGGCCGCGTTGGCCGCGTGCAGGTCGGCGGTGGGGCTATCGGCTCCCACGGCCCGCTTGGCGTAGTGCTTCACGTAGTTGGCCCCCACGTTGAGGCCGGTTTTGGCGAAACGCGCCGCCCGGGCCACTTTGGTGGTGGGCAGGGAGGTAAGCGACTTGGGGGTATCGTCCATGAGGAAAATGTCAAAGGATAAAACCGTCATTCCGAGCAAAGGCGGAGCCGCAGCCGAGGAATCTCGCGTGCTGACGTTGTAATGCCGTTGATTACTACGCTAGCGAGATTCCTCGGCTACGGCTCCGCCTTCGCTCGGAATGACGTTCTGACTTACCGGCGCACCAGGAAACGCACGAAATCGGTGGCGGAATCTAGGGTGTTGCGACCCACCAGGTCGAAGCTCAGCGTGACGCCTTTCTCGATGGCGGCGTCGGTGCGCTCGAAGTTTACGCTGTCGTCTTTGGCGAAAAAGCCGAGCACGAATAGCTGCTGCTGCCAGAAGAAGCGGGGGTAGCCGTGCTGCACCAGGTGGCGGCTGGCCACTTCCTCGGTGCGACGACCCTCGCGCAGCAAATCTTCCACGAAGGCCTCAAAATCCTGCCGGAAATCGTCCAGCACGCGGGGCGTGAGGCCGGGCATTTTGGAGAGCGAGCGGCGCAGGCTTTGCAGGGCGTAGCTGCGGTTGTGCTTGAGAATCTCGATCAGTGTGTAGTAAAAGCCCAGCAGCTTTTCGCGGGCGCCGTACTGCTCCCATACCGGCTCGCGGGCGGCCGTGGCGCGGGCCTCGCGGCCAAAGTCGGCCCAGATTTCCCGGTCGATGGCATCGAAATTAGGGTAGCTGGCGTAGAATTCCTGCTCGGGCAGCCCTAGTTTTTGGGTCAGCTTGAACACCGAAATCGGCGGCTTGCCTTTGCGCAGCACGTAGTCGAGGTAGGCTTGCTTGATCCGTTCTTTGGGCGAGAAAGCCGCTTCAGGAGCGGGCGTGGGTTGCTGTTTCATAGTAGCGGTATAACCGCGTCAGCGGCTGAAAGTTGTGAGAAACCCGACTGGATTTGGCTAGGCGTGTAGGTCGCGGGAGGCGCGGTAGGCGGCCAGGGCCCGGTCGCGGGTGGCGGGGTGCTCCACCATGGGTTTGGGGTAGCGCGGCGTGCCGAACTCGGGCACCCACTGCTTCACGTAGGCGTGCTGCTTATCGAACTTGGCCAGCTGCGAATCGGGACTAAAGATGCGGAACCAAGGCTGCGAATCGGCGCCGGTGCCGGCCACCCACTGCCAGTTGCCCACGTTGGAGGCCATTTCGTAGTCGAGCAGCTTCTCGGCAAAGTAGGCCTCGCCCCATTTCCAGTCGATGAGCAGGTTTTTGATGAGGAAGCTGGCCGTAGCCATCCGCACACGGTTGTGCATGAAGCCGGTGGCGTTGAGCTGGCGCATGCCCGCGTCAATGAGCGGGTAGCCGGTGCGGCCCTCGCACCAGGCCCGGAACTCGTCCTCGTTGTTGCGCCACTTGATGTCGCGCAGCTTAGGGTCGTAGCTTTCGTGGGCGGTGTGGGGGAAGTGCCAGAGCAGCTGCATGAAGAAGTCGCGCCAGATTAGCTCACTCAGCCAGATTTCGGCCTTGGCCTCCAACGCCCGCTGCACCAGGTGGCGGATGCTCACGGTGCCGAAGCGCAGATGCAGGCCCATCCGGCTGGTGGAGTCGCGAGCGGGCAGGTCGCGGGTGTCGGCGTATTGCTCTAGGGTGCGGGAAGCCAGCCGTCGGCCCGGAATGTGCTCGGGACTGCGCTCAAAGCCCATATCGGCCAGGGTGGGGCGGGCGCCGGCCGGCACGCGGGCCAGCTTATCGAGGTGGTCGGCGGAAGGGTGGGGGCGGTAGTCGGCCTCGGTGAGACGGGCCAGCCAGGAGCGCTTGTAGGGGCCGTAAATCTTGTAGGGCTGGCCGGTTTTGGTCTGCACCTCGTCCTTCTCGAAGATGACCTGATCCTTGTATGTATGCAGCGGAATCTGGTGCTTGGCCAGCAGTTCGGTTACGGCCTGGTCGCGGGTGGCGGCGTAGGGCTCGTAGTCGTGGTTGGTGTGCACGGCGGCCACGTCCAGCTCCTTGAGCAGCGCGGCAAATACCTTTTCCGGCTTGCCGTAGCGCACCAGCATGGTGCCACCGGCCGCCTCTGCCTCTTTCGTCAGGCGCTGCACCTCATCGTAAATGAACATGACGCGGGCATCCTGGCGGTTGTCCAGCTTATCGAGGATTTCGGGGTCAAAGATGAACAGCGGCACCACCGGCTGCTCGCCCTGCAACGCGGCGGCCAGCCCGGCATTATCCTGGAAGCGTAAGTCGCGCCGGTGCCAGAACAGGGATACTTTCATAATAGAGAAGTGGGAGAGAATGATACTACCCTGTCATCCTGAGCGGAGCGAAGGACCTTATCACGTCGGAGAAAACAGTTCTAACGTGATAAGATCCTTCGCTCCGCTCAGGATGACAGGCGATTCGCTACTTCAGTCGGCCCATACCGCCATCCACGGGCATTACTTGGCCGGTGATGAAGGAGCCGTGGTCGGAGAGGAGGAAAGACGCCATGTAGGCCAGATCCTCGGGCTCGCCGATGCGCTGGAGTGGGTGGCGCTTGGCGCCGGCTTCCAGCTTTTCAGGCGTGCTAAGCAAAGCGGCGGCCAACGGCGTGTTGGTGAGCGACGGGGCCACGGCATTCACCCGGACGCCGCTGGCGGCGTACTCGGCGGCCAAAGCGCGGGTTAGGCCTTCCACGGCCGCTTTGGCGGTGGCAATGCTGGCGTGAAACGCCATGCCCGTATCGGCAGCCACGGTGCTGAACAGCACTACCGATGCGCCGTTGGCCTTTTTGAGCCGCTTCATGCTGGCCTGCAGCACCTGCACCGCGCCCATCACGTTCAGCTCGAAATCAGCCCGGAAATCGTCGGCAGGAATCCGTTCGAATGGGCGCAGCTTGATGCTGCCAGGGCAGTACACCACGCCGTGCAGCACCTCCGGCAGGCCATCCAGGGCCGTGCCAAAAGGCTGGGTCACGTCGAGGGGCAGAAAGGTAGTGCCCAACTCAGCCAGCTCGGCCGACTCGTGGCGGGAGGCCGTGAACAGGTGGGCCTTGAGCTTGTGCAGAAGTCGGGCCGTAGCCAGGCCAATGCCCGAGGAGGCACCTACGATGAGGATGTTTTTGTCGGCAAATTCCATGAGTGCGAAGTCAGAAGTAGGGAGGTGGGTTCAGAACTGAACCGTCCCGGGAAAGTTTGCCGCCTGGTAGGATAAAGTAGCAGGATTTATGGTGTCATAATTTTGCGGCTGTAATCTGGCTGAAGCAGGATCTGAAAATAAAAAAAGAAATAATTGGATGATATTTTATAACTGTTTTTATAATAAGTATTACATTTAAATGTCGATTTCACAGATATTCTTACGCTACCCCGATGAAGACTCTTTTAATGTCTGTTCTACTCGTGTTTCGGTCTCTGTGGGCGTGTGCCGTGCCCAACGACCCTCAGGCGCCGGTAGGCATTGTAGGAACCGTGCGCTCGGCCGACAATCAGCTGCTGGCCAAGGCCTCCGTGGTAGTGGTGTACGTGCCTACCGGCAAGCGGCACACCACTACCACCGATGCCGCCGGCAATTTTGCCGTGACTGAGCTAGCCGTGGGCGGCCCGTACACCGTGCAGGTCAGCCAGCCCAACTACCAGCCGGAAATCGTGAATGACGTGTTTCTGCTGACGGGCAAAACTGCCAACGGAACCTTCGTGCTGCATCCCACTGCTGATAAAGCGGTAGCCAACACGCGCAAAAAATCCGGCAAGGAAAAGCTGGCTACCGGAGCCGATGCCGGCCCGGCACTGCTGGCCTCGGCCGGTGGGCAGGCCGTGGCAGCCGTGCCTACGCGCTACCATCTCACCTACATTCAGCAGTGCCGCATCATTCCGTCAGGCACCGGGCCGGCCATGGCTTCTGCCCAGCCAATGGCCGCCGGCCAGCCAGCCGGCACCCGGCCCGTAACTGCAGCGACCGTAACCGCCGCGCCCGTCCCGGCCCGAATGGCCTCTGCAGTTCCGACTCCGGCACCCACTGCTGCAATGGCACCTGCGACTCCTGCACCTGCTAATAGCAAGGCTGCAATGATCAGTGCTCCGGCGGCGCGGCCGGCGTTTCGGCCCGGCAGCCGTTCGCCCAAAACGATTGAAGCGCCGGCCATTGGCGGGCACTACGATGCCGCGTCGGGCAATTATATCTATGACACCGGTACTCCGACGACGCTGCAGCTAACCAACGGCCGCAAGCTGAGTGGCGTGGGTGTCAACTCGATTGAAACTAAGCTACATCAATTCATTGCTGACCCGAAGCAGCAGATAGACACTGTAGACCGTACCAAAGGCTGGATGAGCTTCGACCGGGTGTACTTTGAAACCGGCAAGGCTACCCTCACCAAGGAGTCGATGCAGCAGCTCAAAAACATTGCGCTCCTGTTGCAGAGCTACCCCCAGACCCGCATCAAGCTGGGCGGCTACACCGACAGCGTGGGCGCTTACCAGATGAACCGGCAGCTTAGCGAGGCGCGCGCCCGCACTGCCTGGGCCGCGCTGGTAGAGCTGGGCGTGAGCCCCGCGCGCCTGGAAGCCCGCGGCTACGGCTCCAACTATCCTATCGCCTCCAACACCACCCCCGCCGGCCGCGCCATGAACCGCCGCCTGAGTGTGCGGGTAATCAATAAATAGCCGCTTTCGAAGCCGCACCACAGTATAATTGGCTTGATAGCCAGAGGATAAGCGAAGAGCGGGAAAGTGTTAGCGAATTTTCGCTGGCGCTTTCCCGCTCTTTCTGTAGCTTGCCATCCACATTTGGTTCCCTCCCTAAATTCCGTTTTCCAAGATGAACATCCGCAAACTGCTGGTCGCCAACCGGGGCGAAATTGCGATTCGCGTGCTGCGCGCCGCCACCGAGCTGGGCATTCAGACCGTGGCCATCTACACCTACGAAGACCGCTACTCGCTGCACCGCTACAAGGCCGACGAAGCCTACCAGGTGGGCCGCGACGACGAGCCGCTCAAGCCTTATCTGGATATTGAAGGCATCATCCGGACGGCCAAAGAAAACGGGGCCAACGCCATCCATCCCGGCTATGGCTTCCTGAGCGAAAACGCTACCCTGGCCCGGCGCTGCGGCGAGGAAGGCCTCATCTTCGTAGGGCCCCGGCCCGAGGTGATGGAAGCCCTCGGCGACAAGGTAGCGGCCAAAAAAGTGGCCGTAGCCTGCCAGGTTCCCATTATTGAGAGCAGCGAGGCCGACCTGATAGATGCCGAAACGGCCATCTCGGAAGCCCACCGTATTGGCTACCCCGTGATGCTGAAGGCGGCCAGCGGCGGCGGCGGCCGCGGCATGCGTATCATCCGCGACGACGAGCAGATGGAGCGCGGCTTCTTCGAGGCCCGCAACGAAGCCCTCAAGGCCTTCGGCGACGACACCGTGTTTTTGGAGAAGTTCGTGGAGCAGCCCAAGCACATCGAGGTGCAGCTGGTGGCCGACAACTACGGCGGCCTCACGCACCTGTATGAGCGCGACTGCTCGGTGCAGCGCCGCTACCAGAAAGTAGTGGAAGTGGCGCCCTCGCTGAACCTGCCCGACCACATGCGCCACCTCTTATATGAGTATGCGTTGCGCCTAGGCCGGGCCGTGAACTACAACAACGTGGGCACCGTGGAATTCTTGGTGAACCCCGAGCACGACCGGATTTACTTCATCGAGGTGAACCCCCGCATTCAGGTGGAGCACACCGTGACGGAGATGATTACGGGCATCGACCTGATTAAAACCCAGCTCCACATTGCCGACGGCCGCCGCCTCACCGACCCCGAAATCGGACTGGGGCCCGACGTGAAGCCGCTGAAAATCGGGGTGGCTATTCAGTGCCGCATCACTACCGAAGACCCCACCAAAGACTTCAAGCCCGATTACGGCACCATCACGGCCTACCGCTCGGCGGGCGGCTTCGGCATTCGGCTGGATCAGGGCTCGGTGTACACCGGCGTGAAAGTGTCGCCGTTCTTTGATTCCTTGCTGGTGAAGGTGTCGACGCATGCGCCCAGCTTGGCTGATGCGGCCCAGAAAATGGCCCGCACCCTCGACGAGTTTCGGGTGAGGGGCGTGAGCACCAACATCCAGTTTCTGCAGAACATCATTGCCCACCCGGTCTTCATGGCCGGCGAGGCCAACGTGGACTTCATCAAGGACCACCCCGAGCTGTTCAAGTTCAAGACCCGGCAGGACCGCGCCACCAAGGTGCTCAGCTTCCTCGGCGACGTGATTGTGAACGGCAACCCCGACGTGCGCAACCTGCTGGACCCGCGCCGCGAGCTGCGCAAGCCCCGCCTGCCCGAAGCCGACCTGACCGCCACCCCGCCGCCCGGCACCAAGCAGAAGCTCACGGAGCTGGGCCCCGATGAGTTTGCTAAGTGGCTGCGTCACGACAAGCAGATCCACTACACCGACACCACCCTGCGCGACGCCCACCAGAGCCTACTGGCCACCCGCATGCGCACTTTCGATATGCTGAAGGTGGCCGAGCGCTACGCCCGCCAGCACCCGCAGACGTTTTCGCTGGAGTGCTGGGGCGGGGCCACGTTTGATGTGGCGCTGCGCTTCCTGCACGAAGACCCCTGGGAGCGGCTGGCCAAGCTGCGCGCCGCCGTGCCCAATATCCTGCTGCAGATGCTGATCCGTGGGGCTAACGGCGTGGGCTATAAGGCCTACCCCGACAACCTGACGGAGCGTTTCGTGCAGCAGGCCGCCGAAACTGGCATCGACGTGTTCCGCATCTTCGATTCGCTGAATTGGATGCCGGGCATGGAGGCCTGCATCAACTTCGTGCGCAACAAAACCGACCGCCTCGCCGAAGCCAGCATCTGCTACACCGGCGACATTCTGGACCCCAAGCGCAACCAGAAGTACAACCTCGACTACTACCTGCGCCTGGCCCGCCAGATTGAGGACGCCGGCGCCCATATTCTGTGCATCAAGGACATGGCCGGGCTGCTGAAGCCCTACGCCGCCACCGAGCTGATTACGGCCCTGCGCGACACCATCAGCCTGCCCATCCACCTGCACACCCACGACACCAGCAGCCTGCAGCCTGCCACCTACCTGAAAGCCGTGGAAGCCGGCGTGGATGTGATTGACGTGGCGCTGGGCAGCCTCTCGGGCCTCACCTCGCAGCCCAACTTCAACTCGGTGGTGGAGATGATGCGCGGGCAGGAGCGGCACCGCGAGTACAATCAGCAATCCCTCAACGAGTTCAGCAACTACTGGGAAACCGTGCGGGAGCATTATTATCCGTTTGAGTCGGGCTTGAAGGCCGGCACCTCGGAGGTGTTCCAGCACGAAATTCCGGGCGGGCAGTATTCCAACCTGCGCCCGCAGGCGGCCTCCCTGGGCTTGCTCGACAAGTTTGAAACCGTGAAAACCACGTTTGCCGACGTCAACCAGCTGTTCGGCGACATCGTGAAGGTGACGCCCAGTTCGAAGGTGGTCGGCGACATGGCCCTGTTCCTGGTCAGCAACAACCTCACCACCCGCGACGTGCTGGAAAAAGGCGCCACGCTCAATTTCCCCGAGTCGGTGCGGGAGCTGTTCCGCGGCGACATCGGGCAGCCCGAAGGCGGCTGGCCCCGCGACGTACAGCAGGTGATTCTGAAAGACGAAACCCCGTTCACGGACCGCCCCAATGAGCACCTGGCCCCCATTGACTTCGAGGCCGAATGGCAGAAGTTCGAGGAGAAGTTCGGGCAGCGCGGCAAGTTCACCGACGTGCTGTCGTGGCTGCTCTACCCCAAGGTATTCGAGCAATACTGGGGGCATCAGCAGGAATTCGGCGACGTGTCGGTGGTGCCCACGCCTGTGTTCTACTACGGCCTGCAGCCCGGCGACGAAACGCTCATCGAAATTGCCCGCGGCAAGAGCATCATCGTGAGCCTGCAGAGCATCGGGCCGGTGAATGAGGAAGGCAACCGCACCATCTTCTTCAACCTCAACGGCCAGACCCGCAACCTGGAAATCCGGGACACTTCGGTGGAAGTCAAGAAGATCCAGAACCCGAAAGCCGACAAAGCCAACCCGCGGCAGGTGGGCGCCCCGCTCCAGGGCCTGCTTTCGCGGGTGCTGGTGGAAAGCGGCCAAGAGGTGAAGCGTAACGCGCCACTGTTCATCATCGAAGCCATGAAGATGGAAACCACCATCACTGCCCCCGATGACACTGTCGTACAAGCCGTGAGCCTCACTGAAGGCAGCCTGGTGAATGCCGATGACTTGGTGCTGACACTGGGGTAGGAAGTAATCTGGTAAATGAAGAATGGCCATTGAATCGTCAGTTGTGACGATTCAATGGCCATTCTTCATTTTATCACCGCAGATACACCGCGTGCAGTACCGCCGCTGGCGTAGCGCTGCCATCAGCAAACAACCGCAGGGTGTCGCCGCTGATGCGGTAGGTGCGGGTGTTTTCGAGGGCGCGCATAAAGCCGGTTTCGGTGGTGTTGCCGTCGGGGCTGGCGCAGGCCATGCGAGTGGACAGCAGGGCCCCGAACCGCAGCTGCCCTGCCGCCGCCGACTCAAACGTGCCGCGGAAACGGTTGCAGCTGCCGTTGCCCTCGGCATTGGACTCATCCTGGCGCAGTACTACGTAGGGCTCGGCGTTGGTGGGTGGCGGCACTGGCTGGCTGTTTAGCTGGCGCAGTACCCAACGGGTATTGCGCAGTGCCGCATCCGGCGTGCGGGCACCCGTCTGACCGGCTTGGCTGGTGGCCTCTGCATCAGGGGCATTGGTAGTGACAGGAGCAGCAGTTTGGCAGCCGGTGGCCAGCAGCACGGTAGCTATGAGGACCAGAGGAGTACGCATGGGCAGCAAGAGAATAGCGGAAGAGAGAAGAACAAAAAATTACTGTGCACCAATTCAGTTGTACACAAACCATAACAAAAGGGTTATTTTGCAGTATGCGAAAATTCCCCCTCTTCGTTCTGTTTCCGCTTCTGCTTGCAACATCCTCCTCGCTTTATGCTCAGAAAAAACCGGTAGCCCTTCCCGCCTCAGCCGGGGTATCGGCTGCCACGGTTGAACGGGTAGTGAAAGCCCTGGCCGCCGACGACATGCAGGGCCGGGCCACCGGCAAGCCCGGCGGGCAGAAAGCGGCCCAGTTTCTGGCCACTGAATTCCAGCGCATCGGCTTGGGAATGCTCCCCGGGCTGACGAGCTACGAGCAGGTATTTCCGGCCTATGAGTCGAAAGTGGCGGCCTTGTTTGTGACCCTCAATAATGCGCCGGTGCCCAAGGAAAAGGCGCTGCTTATTTCCTCGCAGTCTCACCTCAACTGGACTGATACCGACGAGCCCGCCACCAAAGTAGTGGTAGTGGGCCCCGACGACAAAGTGCAGCCCTACATGCGCGACATCATGCGGCCACGCGAAAACCTGGTGGTGGTACTGCACCCGGTGCACGACGAGGAGTTTCGCCGCATAGCCGGCTACGTCAGCCGGAGCGCGCCCCGCCTCGATAAAGCGGGCAATCCGTATTCCAGCCTGGTGATCATGCAGGCGCTGCCGGCGGCGGCCAAAGTCACGTTCAAGCTGGCAGCCAATACTACCACGCGCACGGTAGAAATCCGCAACATTGTGGGCGTGCTGCCCGGTAAGGATTCGGCGCGCAGCAAGGAGCAGGTGGTGTTTTCGGCGCACTACGACCACATCGGGCTGCTACCGGCCGTGGCCGGCGACTCCATTGCCAACGGGGCCGACGATGATGCCAGCGGCACGGCCGCCGTGGTGGCGCTGGCCGAGCATTTCAAGAAGAAGAACAGCAATGCCCGCACGCTGGTGTTCGTGGCCTTCACGGCCGAAGAAATCGGCGGCTTTGGCTCCACGTATTTCTCGCGGCAGCTGGATCCGGATAAGGTGGTGGCCATGTTCAACATTGAGATGATTGGCAAGCCAGCCAAGTTCGGCCCCAATACGGCCTTCATCACGGGCTTCGACAAATCGGACTTCGGGGCGATGCTGCAGACCAATGTCAAGGGCACCCTGTTTCGCTTCGAGCCCGACCCGTATCCCGAGCAGAACCTGTTCTACCGTTCCGACAATGCCACGCTGGCCCGGCTGGGCGTGCCCGCGCACAGCATCAGCACAGACCAGATTCCGACCGATAAGCTCTACCATTCCGTGGACGACGAGGTGCAGAGCCTGGATCTGCCGAACATGACGGCCGTGATAACGGCCGTGGCCCGCGGGGCCGCGGGCATCATTGCGGGCCAGCAAACGCCCACGCGTATTGCGCCGGAAGCACCGAAGCCGGCCCCGTCCACCGGAGGCAGTAAATAATAGTCGGGCCTGAATTGCTAAGACAGATAATAAAAAAAAACACCCTGCAGGCTGCCTGCAGGGTGTTTGCGTTCAGAAGAAAAGGGGTAGCGGCTGGCGAATAATGTGCAAGGTGTGTAAGCAGGTATACTACTACCGCTGGCGTCAGCAGAAGTCGGTAGTAGATCTTCAAATCTACCAGCTGGCGATGCCCTGTACAATCACATGATGATGTGATATAGGAAAGGCTGATGAAGCACCAATCGACTGGCTAATGGGGCAGGCGTACGCTCAGACCACCGCCCACGTAGGGGCCGGCCGGGGCATAAGTGCTGGTGCCGGGGCCGCCGCCGGCCGTCACGTCGAGGCGCAGGTTGGGCGCGGGGCGCCAGTAGAGGCCGCCGGTGAGGCCGGGTTTCCAGCTGGCGGTTTTCTGCCAGGTGGTATACGTCTCGGCGAAAAACCCAAAATTCTCCCCCAGCGGGCCGTTGAGTGCCACCGTGCCCAGGTACTGGCCCCGGCTGGTGTCGGCCGCCCTGAAGCCGCGCTGCCTGAAGCCCAGGTTGGCTTCCAGCCCGAACCGCTCCCCCAATTGCTGCGACACCAGCAGGCGGGCCGCCGGCTCGTACACCTTGTCGGCAAAAGAAGCATCTCCGGTGCCGGGCAGCGTCAGCTCGGCAAGCACCGACACCTGCGAGCGGGTATCCTGGTTGGAGGAAGCCAGCATTTTGGCGCCTACCGTGAGGGGCGCGAAGCCACCCGGCCGGCTAACTACCGCACTGCCACCCTCGGTGGCCGGCAACGGCGTGGGCCCTTGCGGCAGGTAGTGCTGCTGCACCCGCAGCTCCATCAGCCCGAAGAAACCCACGCGCAACAAGCCCTGCGAAAACGAGCGAGGTGCCCCTATGGCCGGTTTCAACTGCCCCTGCGTGCCCAAATCCACCTGCACCTGCCCGGGGCGGAGCATGCTGGTCGTTACGGTTTGGCCGGGGCGGTCGGGGCGAATGTTGCGGATGAAGGGCGTTTCGGTATTGCCGACGCCAGGGTCGATAGTTTGGGCCAGGGTGCAGGCGGGGGCCGCGAGCAAAAGCCCGCCAGCGGTCAGCAGAGTGGTCGTGCGCATGCCTCCCGACACCCTCAGACCCCGGAAAGTTCGCCGGGAAAGCACTAACCGATTGGCTGGCCGCCGTTTTCGGTGCAGAGTCCAAGCCGGCCGCGGCAGGTTGCCATTTGGAGCGAAGCGGCGCTATATAGGGAAGCTGCTGCCGGTGGCGTTTCGTAGGATCTGGCCGGAGCCTCAGGCCTGCCGTTCCAGCGCGGCCCGGTCCCAGCCGGCCAGGGTGGCCCCGGCGGTGTAGGTGCTGTCCAGGAATTCCCGGAGGGCGGCGGCGGGGTCGGAGGCAGTGCGTACAGCCTCGTAGGGCAGCAGGAATTCGCTTAGCTCCGGGCTGTAGTAGGCGGCGGCTGGCTGCACCTGGGCCTCGGCAAAACCGGCCGGGGCCGGGGCGGTATAGGCGTAGAATGCGGCTTCCTGGCCGTTGCCGCCGGGCCAGAAGCCGTGGCTGATGACCTCGTGGGAGTACGCCTCGCGGGTGATGCCGTCGGCGTCGGCGCGGGGCGGGGCCAGGCGGCCGGAAAAGCGCGTCACGGCCAGATCAAACGAACCCCAGAAGAAATGCACCGGGCTGCACTTGCCGATGAACTCGGCCCGAAACTGCTCCAGCACCGGCGTAATGAGGGTGAGGGCGTGCCAGAAGCGCTGGGCCGCCTCGGGGTCGTAGCTGGCGTGCTGCTCGTCCTCAGCAAACGGAACCGGGTTTTCGATTTCCACCGGCACCGGCCAGATGTGCACCGTAATGCCCAACTCGGCCAGCATCCGCAGCACTTCGTGGTAGAACACGGCCACGGAGCGAGGCTGCAGGGCCAGTTGCCGCTCGGCTCCGTCGCTGCACCGGATGATGAGCTGGTGGTCGAGGAAGTCGAAGTCAATCTGAAAGCTGCGGCCTTCGTAGGGCATGGCCGAGGTGGTGAGGCCTCGGGCCGTGACGTAGAGCGGCACGTTCCAGAAATGGTTGACGAGTGGGGTGCTGGCCATCCGGATTTTGCCCACCACCTGCGTGTACATGTGCAACGTGGCGAGCGTATCGGACCAGGCGGCTAGGGGAAGGGTGGGCCAGGAAGTGGCGGAGGCAGGAGTAGGCATGGGCGGCGGGGTTAGGAAGGAATCCGTACTTTCCGGCAAAAGACAAACCGTTCCTGAAAGTATGAAAACTCTTCGCCTCCTGGCGTGCCTGCTGCTGATAAGCGCCCTGAGCGCCCGCGCCGCCACTGTCGATACCGTGGCCATTGCCAGCGCCGCCATGCAGCGCACATACAAGGCGGCCGTAGCGGTGCCGGCCAGCTACGCCAAAAACAAGAAGGCCCGCTACCCGGTGCTCTATCTGCTGCACGGCGCCTACGGCCACTTCGCCGACTGGAGCAGCAAGACGCCCGACAAAACCCTCATCCACCGCCTCGCCGACCAGTACAACCTCATCATCGTCATGCCCGAGGGCGAAACGTTCAGCTTCTACCTTGACTCGCCGGTGAACAAGGCCAGCCAGTTTGAAACGTACATTACGCAGGATGTTATCAGCAAAATCGACCAGACCTACCGCACCGTGGCGCGCAAAGAAGGCCGGGTTATTTCGGGCCTGTCGATGGGCGGGCACGGGGCGCTGTACCTCTCGGGCCGGCACCCGGAGCTGTTCGCGGCGGCTGGCAGCATGAGCGGGGCGTTGGATCTGAGCATCACCAACCGCAAGCTGAACCCCCAGGAAGCCCAGCAGCGGCAGAGCCTGTTCAACCCCATTCTCGGCCCCGAAACGCCCGCGCCCAGCCCGTACAGCGCCAACTCAGTAGTGAACATGGCCGATAAGCTCTACACCAACGGTTTACCCCTCATCATCGACTGCGGCGTGGACGACTTCCTCATCGAAATCAACCGCGAAGTCCACCGTCGCCTGGTCTACAACCACACGCCCCACGACTACACCGAGCGACCCGGCGCCCATACCTGGGAATACTGGCAGAACGCGCTGCCCTACCACGTACAGTTCTTCCAGCAGGTGCTGGAAAAGGGCGGGGTAGCCGTGAAGTAGGGGTGCCGGTCCAATGTTCGCCGCCTGTTATCTGCCACAAAAAAATAAGGCGGCGAACAACGAATCAGAAATAATTAGTCCTCATCCTCATAATCCAGGCCCAGCAGTTGGTTGAGGGCTTGCTGAATTTCACTGGCGGCGTGCATTTGGCCGGCTTTGCGGGCCACGGTCAGGCCTTTGCGGTAAACTTTTTCGGCGTCTTCCGGCTTTTCCAGCTGTTGCAGCATCTTGCCAGCGTGGTAGTACGTACCCACGTATTCCGGATGCTCGTCGAGCAGTTTCTGGTAGTACGTCATGGCCCGTTCCGGCTCCGTAACGCGGTATTCGGTGGCCAGTGCGTAGATGGTAAACGCGTCGGTAGGATCATCCTGGTAGAAGGCCAGGAGTTGTTGCAGGCGGCTCGGCGCAGTTTCCATAGGGCGGGAGTTTTGAGTATCTTCGCCCCAAATTTGGCACTTTCTCCTAGTATCTTCCATATAAGCAGCCGTAGATGAAGTTTCTCGTTTGCATCAGCAACGTACCCGACACGACCACTAAAATCGCGTTTACTCCTGATAACAAGGAGTTTAACAAAGCTGGCGTGCAGTTCGTAATAAATCCCTGGGATGAGTATGCACTCACCCGCGCCATTGAATTGAAGGAGGCCCAGGGCGGCGGCACCGTTACGGTGCTCAACGTGGGCGAGGCCGACACCGAGCCCAACATCCGCAAGGCCCTGGCCATCGGCGCCGACGACGCCATCCGCGTAAACGCCCATCCGAAGGATGCCTTCTTCGTGGCCCAGCAAATCGCCAGCATCGCCAAAGACGGCGGCTACGACGTGATTCTGATGGGTAAGGAAAGCATCGACTACAACGGCTTCCAGGTGCACGGCATGGTGGGCGAGCTGCTCGGCATCCCGACAGTGGCCCCGGCCATGAAGCTGGACCTGAGCGGCAACACCGCCACGCTGGAGCGCGAAATCGAAGGCGGCAAGGAAATCGTGGAGGTTAACACGCCCTTCGTGGCCTCGTGCCAGCAGCCGATGTGCGAGCCCCGCATCCCGAACATGCGCGGCATCATGACGGCCCGCACCAAGCCCCTGAAAGTGGTGGAAGCCACCGCCGACGCGGCCCGCACCGAGGTAGCTGCCTTCGCGCTGCCCCCACAGAAGCAGGGCGTGAAGCTCATTCCGGCCGAAAGCGCCGGCGACCTGATTCGCCTGCTCCGCAACGAAGCCAAGGTCATCTAGTTGGGAGAGCTTAGAGATTAGAGCCCAGAACTTAGCTACATTTCCAAGCCGCAAAGTTGCCTGCCTCTAGTTCAAACTAAGCTCTAAGTTCTCACTATCTAAGTTCTCAAAAAAAAATGTCTGTACTAGTAGTTGTTGAATGTGACGGCGGCGAGGTAAAGAAATCCTCGCTGGAAGTGGCCTCCTACGGCAGCCAGGTAGCCCAGATGCTGGGTACCACCGCTACGGCCGTGGCCGTGGGCGAGGCCACCGAAGCCAACCTGGCCCAACTGGGTGAGCAGGGCATCACCAAGGTGCTGCACGACGCCGAGCCCCGCCTCAAGGATTTCGTGAACGGTGCCTACACCAAGCTGATTGCCGCTGCCGCCCAGAAGGAGGACGCCAAAATCATCGTGCTGGCCAACTCCAACATCGGTGCTTCGGTAGGCTCGCGCCTCTCGATCCGCTTGCAGGCCAGCATCGCCACCAACGTGGTAGAGCTGCCCAAAATCGACGGTGGCTCGTTCACGGTGAAGCGCGGTGCCTTCTCGGGCAAAGCCTTTGCTGATGTGAAGCTGGACGGCGACCGGAAAATCATTGCCGTTAAAAAGAACTCCATCGAAGCGCTGCACGAAGCCGGTAAAACCGCTCAGGTAGAGGCCTTCTCGGCCCAGCTGTCGGATGCTGACTTTGCCGATGCTCCCAAACAAGTGGTGATGCAGGACCAAGCCGGCGGCATTCTGCTGCCCGAGGCTGACCTCGTGGTATCGGGTGGCCGTGGCATGAAAGGCCCCGAAAACTGGAACCTCATCGAGGAGCTGGCGAAGGCCTTAGGCGCGGCTACGGCCTGTTCCAAGCCCGTATCGGACGTCGATTGGCGCCCTCACCACGAGCACGTGGGCCAGACCGGCATCACCGTGTCGCCGAACCTGTACATTGCCTGTGGTATTTCGGGTGCCATCCAGCACTTGGCCGGCGTGAACTCGAGCAAGGTTATCGTGGTCATCAACAAAGACCCCGAGGCTCCTTTCTTCAAGGCCGCCGACTACGGCATCGTAGGCGACGTGTTCGACGTGCTGCCCAAGCTCACGCAAGCGGTAAAAGAGCTGAACTAATGTGCTTATGATGTGCGAAATGCGGAAAATGTGCTGCGGCCATTCCCGTATTTCGCACATTTTCACATTCTTCACACTAGCAAATTCACCAAGACCTTCCTTGTGAAAAAAATACCGCTCGAAATCCTGGGCCTCTCGTCCAGCCAGTCGCAGTCGGGTTCCTTTGCCCTCATCCTGGGCGAGAAGACCGGCAACCGACGCCTGCCGATTATCATTGGCATGTTTGAGGCGCAGAGCATTGCCATTCAGATAGAGAAAATTAATCCGAACCGGCCCCTCACGCACGACCTGTTCAAGTCGTTTGCCGAGCAGGTGCACGTGGCCGTGCTGGAAGTGCTGATTTCCGACCTCAAGGAAGGCGTTTTCTACTCCAAGATTGTGTGCTCCGATGGGGCTACCACCTTCGAGCTGGATTCGCGCCCGTCTGATGCTATTGCCATCGGTCTGCGTTTCGGAGTGCCCATCTTCACGGTGGAAAGCGTGCTCAGCGAAGCCGGCATCATCCTGTCTGACCTCGACGAAAATGCCGAAGATTCGGACGACGACGAGGATGAGGACGACGAGGACGACACCAACGAGGGCCCGGCCAAGCCGGCTCCCGCGCCCCGCGAGCCCAGCGGCCAGGTGTCGTTGGACGAGCTGACCAAGATGCTGGCCCAGGCCCTGGAGCGCGAAGACTACGAGAAAGCCGCCAAAATCCGCGACGAACTCAACAAGCGCGACAGCTAAGCCGCGGCTTGTCTGAAATAAATAAAAGGCCTTCCTGCCCGGGAAGGCCTTTTTTGTGCCTGAAATTTGGCCTGCAAAGGTACGGCTGCAACCAGCTGCCTTACTTTGCGCCCCCAACCCGTCTTTACTATGCCTGATTCTGCTTCTTCCGACCTCCGCTAC
The DNA here is from genome assembly GCF_027359925.1 of Hymenobacter canadensis. NCBI lineage: Bacteria > Pseudomonadati > Bacteroidota > Cytophagia > Cytophagales > Hymenobacteraceae > Hymenobacter > Hymenobacter canadensis. Next base: position 772,680 of record NZ_CP114767.1, read on the forward strand.
CCCATCGGCCGGCCCGTGCTGCCTGATGCGGCGCTGGACCACGGCCGCCGCACGGCCTACATTGCCCACCTAGCCACCCTGCCCGACCAAGTGCGAGCCGCCGTGGCCGGCCTCACGCCGGCCCAGCTCGACACGCCCTACCGCCCCGAGGGCTGGACCGTACGCCAGCTCATCCATCACCTGCCCGACTCGCACCTGAACGCCTACACCCGCTGCCGACTGGCCCTCACCGAGGACAATCCCACCATCAAGCCCTACGACGAAGCCGCCTGGGCCGAGCTGGCCGATGTGGAGGCTACGCCCCCGGCCGTGTCGTTGGCGTTGCTGGAGGCGCTGCATATCCGCTGGGTGCGGCTGCTGCGCAACCTTACTGAGGCCCAGTGGCAGCGCACCTTCCACCACCCCGATTCCGGCCGCAACTTCACGCTGGACCAGGCGTTGGCGCTGTATTCCTGGCACAGCCGGCACCATCTGGCCCATATCACGGAGCTGCGCCGCCGCGAGAATTGGTAGTAATTCAGCGGCGAGCTGATTTCTGAAAATCAGCGTAGCTAGTTAGCAAAAAGCCCTCCGGCGTTAGGACTTGCCTAATGCCGGAGGGCTTTTCGTTGAAGGATGTATTCGCTGACTGCTTTGCTGCCGTGACTTGCGCGGTTATACTTCCGAAAGTGGCTCGTTGGCCAGCGCTTCCAGGCCGCCTTCCGATTCCTCGTCCACGCGCTTCGCGGCACGTACGAGGCTGCTGCTGAAGATGAACTCGCGCAACTCGGGTACTTTGGCATTCAGGATTTCATCCTTGGTGCCATCCCAGAGCTTGAGGCCTTTGTGCATGAAGATGATATGGTCGCCGATTTCCACCACCGAGTTCATGTCGTGGGTGATGACGACCGTGGTGATGCCGTATTCGTGGGTGATTTCGTGAATCAGCTCATCGATTTTGATGCTGGTGGCGGGGTCGAGGCCGGAGTTGGGCTCGTCGCAAAAGAGGTAGGTGCAGTTGGGGGCAATGGCGCGGGCAATGCCGACGCGCTTTTTCATGCCACCGGAAATTTCGGAGGGCATTTTGGTGCCGGCATTTTCCAGGCCCACGCGTTTCAGGCAGAATTCCACCCGGTCGCGGCGTTCCTCTTTGGTCATTTCCGGCGTGAGCATCTTCAGCGGAAACTCGGTGTTTTCATACACCGTCATCGAGTCGAACAGCGCGGAGCCCTGGAACAGCATCCCGATTTTACGTCGGATTTCCTGCCGAATGTCCACCTTATTGTTGGTAAAAACGGTGCCGTCGAAGGTGATGCTGCCCAGATCCGGCTTCATCAACCCTACAATGCACTGCAGCAGCACGCTTTTGCCGGTACCCGAGCCGCCCAGCAGCAGGTTGCACTTGCCGGTTTCGAAGGTGCAGGTAATGCCTTTGAGTACCGGGTTGCCGTTGAACGCCTTCTGGATATTGTGAACCTCAATCATGGGTGAGATGCTGATTTGGGGATGTGCTGATGTGCTGGTTTTGAATGGGCTGTACCGGCTGCTGACGTGTGAGATGATCCAGCAGCCCGCTCAGCCATAAAGCAGCTCCTTACAACAGGATAGCGGCCAGTGCGTAGTCGGCCAGCAGAATGGCAATGATGGAGTTGGTAACCGCGCCCGTGCTGGCGGCGCCTACCTCCAGGGCCCCGCCCTCGGTGTAGTAGCCTTTGAAGGACGAAATAGCGGACACCAGGAAGGCAAACACCACTGACTTGATCAGGGCGAAGAGAATGTTGTAGGGCACAAAATCGGTGCGGATACCTTCAATGTACTCCTGGGCCGACATGGCGCCGGAGAGCGTGCCGGCCAGATAGCCGCCCATAATGGAAAGCATCATGGCCAGAATCACGAGCAGCGGGAACATCAGCATGGAGGCCACGATGCGCGGCAGCACTAGGTAGGAGGCCGAGTTGATGCCCATTACCTCCAGCGCCGACACCTGCTCGGTGATGCGCATGGTGCCCAGGCCGCCGGCGATGCTGCTGCCCACCTTGCCGGCCAGCACGATGCTGGTGATGGTAGGGGCCAGCTCCAGAATGGTCATTTCGCGCACCATAAACCCGATGGTGCTCTTGGGAATGAGCGGGTTGATGAGGTTGTAGGCAATCTGCACGCACGTTACGGCCCCGATGAAGGCCGAAACGATGGACACGATGAACACCGAATCGGTGCCGATGAGGATGCACTCGTCGATGGTGCGTTGCCAGAGCACGGCAAACCGCTCCTTGCGGGAGAGCATACTCTGAATAAACAGCAGGAAAGAGCCGAAGGTCTTAACCATGAGGTAAGGAGAATGAGAGGAAAAGCAGGAACTTGCGCAGCAGCGTGCACGGGGCATTTCGGCCCCGCGTACTTACGTGAAAACCGAAATAACAACCAAAGGAATGGAAAAATATGTGGTAGTAACCGGCGGTACCAAAGGAATCGGCCGGGCCGTGGTCATGCGGTTTCTGCAGGCCGGCTTGCCGGTAGTTACGTGCGCCCGCTCCGCTGCGGATCTGCAGGCGCTGCAAACCGATGTGCGGCAGCAACTTCCGCAGGCCGTGCTGCACACGCTGCCAGCCGACCTGAGCGAGGCCGCCGAGTGTCACCGGTTCACCGATTTCGTGCTGGGCCTGGGTGGGGCGGTGGAGGTGCTGGTGAACAACACCGGCGCGTTTCTGCCCGGCCGCCTGCAGGATGAGCCCGCCGACGGCTCGCAGCTGCGCCAGATGCTGGCCGTGAACCTGCTCAGCGCCTATGACGTGACCCTGCCGCTGCTGCCGGGCCTGATTGCGCGCCGTCAGGGTCATATTTTCAACATCTGCTCCACGGCCAGCATTGCGGCCTACGCCAACGGCGGCTCCTATGGCATTGCCAAGCACGCGCTATACGGTTTCACCCGTAACCTGCGCGAGGAGCTGAAAGACCAGCAGATTCGGGTGACGGCCGTGCTGCCCGGCGCCACCCTCACGGCCAGTTGGGAAGGCGTGGACCTGCCGGCGGAGCGTTTCATCCGGTCGGAAGACGTGGCAGAAGCCATTTTCGGAGCCTACAGCCTCTCGCCGCAGGCCGTAATTGAGGAATTGCTGATCCGCCCGCAGCTGGGCGACTTGTAAGTGGGGGCTTAGGGGCTTGGGGGTCTTGGATGACGTTTTGGAGTTATAGCTCCCGGAACATCATCCAAGCCCCTAAGCCCCTACCTACCTAATTCAGCTTTACCACCTTGCCTTTGCCCGTCACGCGGACGTCGGCGGTGGTGGGGTTGCCGGAGTAGTAGACCGTGCCGGGTCCGGCCAGCGTGCCCAGCACTTCCTCCGAGCCGTTGACGTAGACGTCGTTGCCAGCGTAGATGGTCAGGTTGAGGTAGCAGGCGCGGGCCCGCATATCGGTGGCATAGAAGCGGCCCAGCCCGCCGCCGGAGAGCAGTAGCTGGTCGGTGGTGCCGCGCAGGCGGAAGTCACCTATTTCGTACTGGTCGAGCCAGAGGTACTGGCTCTGCAGGTCGAGGTCGTAGTCGCCGGGGCCTTTCAGGTGATAGTAGGCCGTGTCGGCGCGGAAGCGGCCCTGGGTGCGCACGGTACCCTGGCCGGTGTGGTCCATGTTGATGAGGCGGGGCAGGTGCAGCACCACGTCGTGGGCCACATCGTAGCTGCGGGCCCAGTTGCAGCGGCTTTCGTTGCTGATGAACAGGCGCGTACCCTGCACTTCCAGCTTAAGGTCGGGCTGCAGGTGGGAGCCGGTGCGGACTTCGGCGTAGGTGGCCGTGTCCTGCACCAGCGTCACGTTCACGTTGTCGGCCACGGTGAGGTCGTGGAAGGCGGGCAACTCGCGGCGCTCGGTGGTTTCCGGGCCGGCGCTTTTCAGGCAGTCGTCGCTGCCGCACGACGCTAACAGCCCCATACTCAGCCCCAAGGCCAGCGCGGCACGTAAAACCCCGCAGGGGGCACTAACTTGCACTCCAAACGTACGCCCAACCATCATTCTACAGCTATGGAACTCAACGGCAAGGTAGCCATTATCACAGGCGTCAGCAAAGGAATCGGGCGTGCTACCGTCGAGGCGCTGCTGGCCAAAGGGGCCGAGGTGGCCGGCTGGGGCCGTACCGCCCCCGACGATTTCAAACACCCGCGCTTCCACTTCATCAAGTGCGACATCCGTAAGGAAGCCGACGTGCAGAAGGCCTACGCCGCCACCACCAAGCTGCTCGGCGACAAGGTGCACATACTGGTCAACAACGCCGGTATCGGCAACTTCGGCCCGATTGACGGCTTCGAGGCCGCCGACTGGCACGCCATGTTCGACACCAACGTGCACGGCCTGTTTTACTGCACGAAAGCGGTACTGCCGCAGATGAAAAAGCAGAAGGAAGGCCACATCATTAACGTGGCGTCGTTGGCGGGCACGGCCGGCACGGCCAACCTGGCCGGCTACTGCGCCACCAAGTACGCCGTGCGCGGCTTCTCCGACGCCCTGTTCAAGGAAGTGCGGCCCCAGGGCGTGCGCGTAACGTGCATCATGCCCGGCTCGGTGGAAACCAACTTTGGCGGGATGGAGCCGGGCGCCGAGCCCAACCCGCACAAGATGCAGCCCGAGGACATTGCCGCCACCATCGTGCACACGCTGGAAGCTCCACAGGCCACTATGATTTCGGAAATTCAGATGCGGCCCACGATGCCGAAATAGTCTGCTGCATGAGACGTTATCATGCTGAGCGGAGTCGAAGCGTCTCTACCGCTTTGCCTGCATGGCATTGCAACGAAGCGGTGGAGATGCTTCAACTCCGCTCAGCATGACGTTCTGGTTTGACAGGCCACACATTCTATGGTAGAAATTCAACATCTGACCAAACTCTTCGGCACCCAGGCCGCCGTGAACGATATATCCTTCACGGTGGGCAAAGGCGAGATTCTGGGGTTCCTGGGGCCGAACGGTGCGGGCAAGTCCACGACCATGAAGATGGCCACCGGCTACCTGCCGCCCTCGGCCGGCACCATCATCATCGAAGGGTACGACGTGCAGACGGCACCGCTGGAAGTGCGCCGCCGCGTGGGCTACCTGCCCGAGCACAACCCGCTCTACCTCGACATGTACGTGCACGAGTACCTGGAATTCATCGGGTCGGTGCACGGCTTGGGCGGTAGCGCGCTGCGCCAGCGCGTGCGCCAGCTGGTGGACCGGGTAGGGCTGGGGCGCGAGCAAAACAAGCTGATCGGGGCGCTGTCGAAAGGCTACCGCCAGCGTGTGGGCCTCGCGCAGGCTCTCATCCACGACCCCGGCGTGCTTATTCTCGACGAGCCCACCACCGGCCTCGACCCCAACCAGATCAGCGAAATCCGCAATCTAATCCGGGAGTTGGGCCAGGACAAAACCGTCATTTTCAGCACCCACATCCTGCCCGAGGTAGCCGCGCTGTGCAGCCGGGCCATCATCATCAACCGCGGTCAGCTCGTGGCCGACTCGCCGGTGGCGGAGCTGGGCGGCAAGGCCCTGCGCGAAACCATAATCCGCGCCGAGTTTGAGCAGGCCATTGACCCCGCGCCGCTGTTGGCGCTGCCCGGCATCCGGAGCGTGGACGTAGAAACCGGCCACACCTACCGCATTCGGGCTGCCGCCGGCTCCGACCAGCGCGGCGCTATTTCGCGCCTTGCCGCTGCCCAGGGCTGGGTGCTGCTGGGCCTGCGTCAGGAAGAACAGAATCTGGAGCAGGTGTTCCAGGAACTGACCAAGTGACGCTTGAACGTCATGCTGAGCTTGCCGATGCATCTCGCGTGCTGACTCAGGATTAGTAACTCAACGTCAGCACGCGAGATGCTTCGGCAAGCTCAGCATGACGTTCTTACAACCAATCATCACATCATTACCCGCCTAGATGCTCGCCATCCTTCGCAAAGAATTCAACAGCTTCCTCAATTCGCCTGTCGCCTACGTGGTGATAGGGGTGTTTCTGGTGGCTACGGGCCTGTTCGTGTGGGTCTTTCCGGATAGCTCGGTGCTGGACTCCGGCTTTGCGGACTTGCAGACGCTGTTCAACATCGCGCCCTGGGTTTTCCTGTTCCTGATTCCGGCCCTCACCATGCGCACTTTCGCCGAGGAAAAGAAGGCCGGTACCATGGAGCTGCTGCTCACCCGCCCGCTCACCGACGGCCAGATAATAGGAGGGAAGTACCTGGCCTGCCTGCTGCTGGCCTTGCTGGCGCTGCTGCCCACGCTGCTCTACTACTACTCGGTGTATCAGCTGGGCTCGCCCGCCGGCAACATTGACTCGGCTGCTACCGTGGGCTCCTACCTGGGGCTTGTGCTGCTGGCGGCGGTTTTTGCGGCCATCGGGGTGTTTGCCTCGGCCATCACCCGCGACCAGATCATTGCCTTTCTGGTGGCCGTAGTGGGCTGCTTTCTGGTGTACTCGGGCTTCGATTCGGTGGCTTCGGTATTCGACGGGGCGCCGGCTTATTACATCGGCCAGCTCGGCATTGCCGCTCACTACCGCGACATCAGCAAAGGCCTGCTCGACTCCCGCGACCTAGTGTACTTTCTGAGTTTGGTAGCCGCCTTGCTGCTCGGCACGCGCCTGGTACTGCAAAGCCGCAACTGGTAGCAGGCCGTTTGCCTCACCCCCTAACCCCCTCTCCTGCAGAGAGGGGGAACTAGCTCTAGAAAAACATGGTGCTAACAAGCTAAAAACTAGTCCCCCCTCTCTGCAGGAGAGGGGGCTAGGGGGTGAGGCCCCCGACAGAACATGCCCGAAACACAATCCACCGCGCCCACCCAAACCCGCAAACGCCGCGACCTGACCCGCTTTCTGCTGGTCATCGGCCTGCTGCTGCTGTTCAATTTCCTGGGCCAGCAGTTCTTTTTCCGGCTCGATCTGACGGAGGAGAAGCGCTATACCATGGCGGAGGCCACCAAGGAGCTGCTGCAGAAGCTGCCGCAGCCCGTCACGGTCACGGTGTATCTCGACGGCGACTTTCCGCCGTCCTTCCGGCGCCTGCAGCAGGCCGTGCGCGAAACCCTCAACGAAATGCAGGTCTATGGCGGCCAGAACCTGCGCTACGTGTTCATCGACCCCTCGGCGGCCGGCACCGAGCAGGCCCGCAACGCCTACTACGCCACGCTGCTCAAGAAGGGCCTGCGCCCCACCAACCTCGGGGCCAACGAAAACGGCAAGCGGGTCGAGAAAATCATCTTCCCCTGGGCTACCGTATCGGCCGGGGGCAAAGAGCAGCAGGTACTGCTGCTGCGCGGCAACCAGGCCGCTCCCGCTGATGTGCGCCTCAACCAAAGCATTGAAGGGCTGGAGTACGAAATGGCCAGCGCCATCCGTAAGCTGGTGCCGGGCCAGCGCAAGCGCATTGGGGTAGTGGAAGGCCACGGCGAGTTGAGCAACGCCGAAGCCGGCGACCTGATTGGCTCGTTAAGCCAGTTCTACGACGTGTTCCGCGTGAACCTCGCCCAGACCCGCCCCCAGGACCTGCGCACGCTCAGCGCTCTGGTGGTGGCCAAGCCCGCCGGCACTTTCTCTGAGCCCGAGAAGTTCAAGCTGGATCAGTTTATCACCCACGGCGGCAACGCGCTGTTTTTCGTGGATGCCATGCGCGTGAACCTGGATAGCGCCAGCCGTGGCGGCATGCTCTCGTTCCCCATCCAGACCAACCTCGACGACCTGCTGTTCAAATACGGCGTGCGCGTCAACCCCGACCTGCTGCTTGACCTAAACTCCGGCGTCATCCCGCTCGTGACCGGCATGATGGGCAACAAGCCCAAGGTGGAGCCCATGCCCTGGCAGTTCTACCCGCTCATCAACAACTTCAGCCAGCACCCCATCACCCGCAACCTCGACGCGGTGTACACCAAGTTCGTGAGCAGCATCGACACGGTGAAGGCCGCCGGCATCCGTAAAACGCCGCTGCTGTTCACCTCGCGCTACACCCGCGTGCTGCCCTCGCCAGTGCCCGTCAACCTCAACGACGCCCGCATGGAGCCCGACCGCAAGCTCTATACCTCGCAGTTCAAGCCCGTCGGCTATCTGCTCGAAGGCCAGTTCCGTTCGCTCTACGCCAACCGCGCCGAGCCCGGCACGGCCCGCTTCCAGCCCGCCACCAGCCCCCAGGACCGCCCCGCCAAAGTGCTGGTGCTCTCCGACGGCGACTTCGTGCGCAACGACGTGGACCCCAAAACCGGCCGCCCCCTGCGCCTGGGCTTCGACCGCCTCGCCGCCACCGAGTTTGCCAACCGCGAGCTGGTGCTCAACGCTGTCGACTACATGCTTGACGAAAGCAACCTGATATCGGTGCGCGGCAAGCAAATCACGCTCCGGCCCCTCGACAAGCTGCGCGTGGCCGAGGAGCGCCGCCAGTGGCAGCTGCTGAATCTGGTGGCCCCGCTGGTGCTGCTGGGTGTGTTTGGCGCCGTGCGGGCCTGGCGCCGGAAGCGGCGGTATGCGCGGTTTTAGGCAGCAATTCCCATAAGCACTACTGAATAAGCTGTATGCTGGGTGAGCTGCTAAGTGATATTCTGGGCGAGTCACTGATGAATGCCATCAATGACGGATTTCTGGGTGCAATCGGCTTTTTATATCTCTATGGCCGCTACTGGAAGCCGCAGGTGGTAAAGCAGGTGCTAGCCCAGCAATACGCTGGCCGCTATGCTACTGCCGGCTCTGCGGTGGCGAATTCGCTGATGCAGATTTTAGGCGTGTTGCTGTTAGTGGCGTTCTGGATTGGTATACTGATAGTTGTCTTGCGCCACGGCTGGAGCTAAAGGCTCCCCGCTCAGTTTATGCCTTCAAAATCTGGCGTGGGGTAGCCCATGCAGGTCTTGCTAGCTCAGACGCAGTTTCAACGGTTTTTGAGCCGCACTGTGCCATACAAAGCCACTTGCGTAATGCTAGAAAACCCCGCCCCGGTTTCCTATCTTTGTCACCCTTCCAAAAACACTCCCGAACCCCATCCTTTATGAAGTTCATCGTCTCGTCTTCCGCCCTGCTCAAGCAGCTTCAGAGCATCAACGGCGTGGTCACGAACAACCCTGTGGTGCCGATTCTGGAGAACTTCCTCTTTGAAATCGAAGACGGTAAGCTGACGATTACGGCCTCCGACCTGGAAACGAGCATGATGACCGAGCTGCCCGTGGAAGCCCGCGAAAGTGGTCGTATTGCCGCGCCCGCCCGCATCCTGCTCGATACCCTCAAAAACCTACCCGATCAGCCCGTGACCTTCACGCTGGACGAGGAAACCTACAGCATCGAAATTGCCAGCTCCAACGGCCGCTACAAGCTGGCCGGCGAAAACGCCACCGACTTCCCCCGCGTGCCCGTGGTAAAAGGCTCCACGCCGGTGGAAATTCCGTCGTCGTCGCTAAGCCGCGCCATCAACAAGACCATCTTCGCGGTTAGCACCGACGAGCTGCGCCCGGCCATGACCGGCATTCTGGTGCAGCTGGCTGATAACCAGGTAACCTTTGTGGCCACCGACGGCCACCGCCTGCTGCGCTACCGCCGCTCCGACGTGGGCGCCGGCCAGACCGCCAACCTCATCATTCCGCGCAAAGCCTTCAACCTGTTGAAAGGCGCGCTGCCCTCCGAGGCCACGCCGGTTCGCGTGGAGTTCAACAACTCCAACGCCTTCTTCAGCTTCAACCAGATGCGCCTCGTGTGCCGCCTGATTGATGAGCGCTACCCCGACTACGAAAACGTAATTCCGGTTAGCAACCCCAACAAGCTCATCATCAGCCGCCAGGAGCTGCTGAACTCGGTGAAGCGCATCAGCATCTACTCCAACAAAACCACCCACCAGGTGCGCCTGCGTTTGGCCGGCTCTGAGCTGACGGTTTCGGCCGAGGACCTCGACTTCTCGAACGAAGCCAACGAGAAGCTGGCCTGCCAGTACGACGGCGAGGACATGGAAATCGGCTTCAACGCCAAGTTCCTGCAGGAAATGCTCAGCAACATCGACTCTGAGGAAATCACGCTGGAGCTGAGCACGCCCAACCGCGCCGGCCTGCTCATGCCCACCCTCGCCGACGACAACGAAAGCATCCTGATGCTGGTGATGCCGGTGATGCTGAACAACTACGTTTAACTCTTTTGCAATACTTTAGCACGTCATGCAGAGCGGAGCGAAGCATCTCGCCAGTATAGTAATTCAATAAATGAGTTTACTACACTGGCGATATGCTTCGCTCCGCTCTGCATGACGTGCTTTTCACCTTTTGAACCCATGAAGAAATCCGAAATCCGCTTCAGCATTGCCCTCGACGACCAGAAAGTGCCGGAGGCCATCAGCTGGTCGGCCACTGACGCGGGCCCCGATATTCAGTTTGCCAAAGCCATCAACATTGCCATCTGGGACCGGGACCAGGACGGCACGATGAAAATCGACCTTTGGACCAAGGACATGCCCATCGACGCCATGAAATACTTTGTGGTCGACAACATCGGGGCCATGGCCGAAACCATCATGACGGCCACCAACGACGTGGTGATGGCCACCAAGATGCGCGACCTGTGCCGCGCCCTCACCGACCACATCGACCTGGAAACCAAGAAACAGAGTTAGGTCTTTGCGGCCCACAGAAAAGCCCCGCTCAGCAGCTGCTGAGCGGGGCTTTTTGTATGGAAGCGTTTACTAGCGGGTTGTGCTGGCCGGCTTACGGGCCGGCGCGATTACTGCGCCGCTGGAGGCCGGGGAAGGGTTCTGCACCGAATTCACGAAGTCGGAGTTGACGTTGCCGGAGCGGGAGGCGTAATCCTTATCGTAGCGGTAGTAAGCCGAGCGGGAACCAAAGTAGTTGCTGTACTGGTCGTTGGACAGGACGGCCTGCAGCTCCCGGTCCCGCTCTTTGCACACGGCCCCGCACTGCTCGTCGATGAGCTTGGGGTTGCCGGCGTTGCGCTGCTCAATGGCGGCCATCTTGGCAATCTTGTCTTCGTTGATGGCGCGCAGACGGGTGGCCTGGTAGCCGTTGAGGCGCAGCTCGCGGGCCATCTGGTCGGAGAGGCGGGCGGCGCGCACCTGCACCGGCGTCAGGCGCGGCGACGACTGGGTTTTATCTTTAGGAGCCAGGGCCGGCTTTTGCTGGGCCTGCGAGCCGAGCGTGGCGGCCAGCAGCAGGGCAGCAGTAGCAAGTTGGTTTCTCATGGTAGACATCGTTGATCGTTCGAAAATCGGGAAAACCAGCGTAGCCAGAAGGAGAACAGGCAGCTAGTTGCTTTTTACCTAACGAAAAACTGTGCCAGGGAGTTTATGCCGAACGCAAAAAGGCGTTTTGCCCAGGCTATATTCAGCCCCGGCAAAACGCCTTGCAGGCAGGGCTTTACTGCCCTAGAACTTGTTCTTCCACATCATCGACTCCACGGGCTTCACCGTGCGCTCGTTGTATTTGGCGTTGGGCTTGCGGTTGTAGAACGTTTCCACATCGCCCTGCACGCTGAAGTAGATCAGCTGGCCCACTGGCATCAGGTAATAAACGCGCACCGGCATCGATACACTGATTTCCAGGGTCCAGGTGTTGCAGAAGCCGATGTCGCCTTTGCCGGCGGTGGCATGAATATCGATGCCGAGGCGGCCGACGCTGCTCTTACCTTCCAGAAACGGGACGTGGGCGTGGCTTTCGGTATATTCCTCCGTGACGCCCAGATAGAGCACGCCGGGCTGCAGCACGAAGCCTTCCTCCGGGATTTCAAATACGTCGATTTCGTTGTGCTTGCGGGCATCCAGGACTTTGTCGCGGTAGGTGGCCAGGTAGCGGCCCAGGTGCACGTCGTAGGAATTGGTGCCGAGGCAGCTCCGGTCGTAGGGTTCGATGACGATGTTGCCGCTTTCGATTTCAGCGAGAATCTGCTGGTCGGTGAGGATCATGGAGTATGAATAAACGTCATTCCGAATGGAGTGAGGAATCTTGCCAGCGTGGTATTCAATAGTACCCTGGGGAGATTTCTCATTCCGTTCGAAATGACAGGTGTTTCAAAAATTAAGCGCTTTCCTCGTCGTCGTAACGGTCTTTGGGCAAAGCGTTGGAGCGGGAGCGGGGCTTGGCCGGCTGCTGGTCCAGCTCTTCGGCCAGGCCGTCGAGGCGGGCGCGCAGGTCGGGCAGCACGCTGGTCACGAGCAGCAGCAGCAGCAGCGTGGAAGTGGCCGCCAGCAGCAGGGTGAGGTAGTCGAGCCAGTCGTGGCGCACGGGCACGTCGAGGGCGCGGGGGCCGGTGCTGACCGAAGTGGTAGTGGTGGTAAGCGGCGCTTCGGGCTGCGGCGACGGATCCTCCGTGGCGGCTGAAGTAGTGGCGGGGGCATCCACGTCGGCAGGCGGCACAGCCGCGCCGTCGGCCGACAGCTCCTCGGGCACGGGGTCCTCGGAGGCGTTGAAGCGGGCGGCGCCCTGCGAAATCACGCGCTGCAGCGCCCGGATCAGCGCAACCCGCTCGTCGCGGGGCAGTACCCGGATGAAAAACTCGAAGTTCTTGTCGACCAGGATGCTGCCCAGCTGCTTTTCGAACTCGGCCAGATCGGTGCGGCCTTTGCCAAAGCGGCCCTTGTAGCGCTCCGACACGCCGTTGTAGTTCTGAAACAGCGTTTGCAGGTCGGTGCGGCCGTTGAAATCAGTGAAGTCGCGGCGGGCCTTGGCCGTGCGCATGGCCGCCGGAAACTTGCGCCGCGTGAACGACTTGTCGTACACGGTTTCCATGGTGCGGAAGTTGAGCTCGTCTACGGTGCGGTCGAAAAGCTGCTTGTTGGCGGCGGCCGGGGTGCCGTTCTGGGCACGCAGGGAGGCAGGCACGGCTAGCCACAGCAACAGGAAAAGCGGCAGCAACGGGCGAAATCGGGACATGGCAACGCGAATGGTTGCCGCAAAGGTAACACGTTGCCCATAGGCTTGCGCGGGTTTTTATCGGCTGCTCCCGGAAGGCAAAAAGCCTCCCGACGCGTGGTCAGGAGGCTTTCGGGGCAAAGAAAAATGCCGGGCCGGAAGCGGGGCCGCCATATCAGCGGCCGCTGATGCTACAGGCTGTGCGCTTCGCGCATGGCTTCGCGGCAGGCCGTGAGGTAGTGGTCCACCAGCTCGTCGGTAATGGCGGTGCTCACGAACAGGGCCTCGTATTGGGCCGGGGCCAGGTAGATGCCGCGGTGCAGCATGCCCTGGAAGTAGCGGCCGAAAGCCTCGGTGTCGGAGGTTTTGGCGTCTTCGAGGTTGACAACGGGCTTATCAGTGAAGAACACGCTGAACATCGAGCCCACCTGGTTCACGGTGTAGTTGAGGCCCAGCTCGGCGCATATCTGGCGGGTGCCGTCGGCGAGGCGGGTGGTGATGCGGTTCAGCTCGTCATAAAGCTCGGGGTGCTGCTGCAGATAGGTGAGCTGGGCAATGCCGGCGGCGGTGGCAATGGGGTTGCCGGAAAGCGTGCCGGCCTGGTAGACCTTGCCGGCCGGCGCTACCTGATCCATAATGTCCTGGCGGCCACCGTAGGCGCCCACGGGCATGCCGCCGCCGATAATTTTGCCCAGCGTCGTCATGTCGGGCGTGATGCCGTAGAGCTCCTGCGCGCCGCCGCGGGCCAGGCGGAAGCCGGTCATTACCTCATCAAAAATGAGCACGATGCCGTGCTGCGTGCACAACTCGCGCAGCCCCTGCAGGTAGCCTTCGGCAGGCACCACGAGGCCCATATTGCCCACCACGGGCTCCAGAATCAAAGCCGCTATCTGTCCGTCGTTGGCGGCAATGGCCTGCTCCACGGCGGCAAGGTCGTTGTAGGGTACCGTGAGGGTGTCCTGGGCGACGCCGGGCGTCACGCCGGGCGAGTCGGGGGTGCCCAGGGTGAGGGCGCCCGAGCCGGCTGCAATCAGGAACGAGTCGCCGTGGCCGTGGTAGCAGCCTTCGAACTTGAGAATCTTGGTGCGGCCCGTGTAGCCGCGGGCCACCCGAATGGCCGACATCGTGGCCTCAGTGCCGGAGTTTACCAGCCGTACTTTCTCGATGCTGGGCACCATCTGCTTGATGAGCTCGGCCATTTCCACCTCGCGGCGGGTAGGGGCCCCAAACGAAAGTGAGTTGCCGATGGCCCCTTGCACAGCGTCCAGCACAATCTGCGGCGCGTGGCCCAGAATCATCGGCCCCCAGGAGTTGATGAAGTCCAGGTAGCGGTTGCCGTCGACATCGGTAAGCCAAGCGCCCTGCGCCGACTGCATGAAGACGGGATGCCCGCCCACGGCCCGGAAGGCCCGCACCGGCGAGTTGACGCCGCCGGGAATGTGGTTTTTGGCGCGCGTAAACAGCGCATCGGAAGTGGAAAGGTTGAGAGCGGGGGTGAGGGTCTGCTGTGACATGAGGAGTATGTAGCACCAAGCTCCAGCTTGGTGAGTCGTTGCTGTGGTCAAACGATACCTTAATGTAATGCGCCAGCCGGCTCGTTCGACGATGCACCGAGCTGGAGCTTGGTGTTACAACCTACCGGATACCCACGGGGTTTAGCACTTCCACTTCCAGGCGCTCCAGCTTGGTGATGGGTACGTACTGGTTGTCGTGGGTGCCGCCGGGGTAGCCGATGCCCTGGAACACCGCGCCCGAAACCGGGCCGCTGGCCGCCAGGTTCTGCTGGAAGGCCGGGCCATACTGGTGCAGCTGCGAGCCGAAGTAGTAGAGCAGCTCGAAGCCAGTGAAGGCAAACACCGACGGCGGCAGCTTCTGGCGCTGCAGGTACAACTGCCGGAAGCGGCGCACGCCGGGGTTGGTGCGGTCCAGAAACTTGGAATGCACGAAGTACACGTCGCGGGCGTCCAGCTGGTAGAGGCCCACGCGGCTGTTGTCGAGCCAGGAGGCGTAGGTGATAAGCGGCACGCGGGCTTCTTGCGCTTTCATTATCCCAAACGTGTACGGGCCCGCCTTTTTGGCGTCGGAAGCCACCACCAGGTGCCCTACGGATTTCAGATCCAGCCCGGCAAATCCGGTGCTGAGCGACTCGTCCACGTCGGAGTTGATGCGGCGCAGCTGCAGCACGCGGCCCCCCAGCGCCTCGTAAGCCTGCTTGTAGGCCAGGCCGAAGGCGGTTTCGTCCTTGGTGTCTTCGTGGAGCACCACGGCCGTGCGCGGGCCCCCGAGGCGGGTGAAGGCAAACTGAGCCGCCTGCCGGGCTTGGGTGGCGGTGCTGGGCTCGTAGAGGTAGTGCCACGGGTTGTCCAGCACCAAATCGGCATCCTGCGACAAGGGGTTGACGCACAGAATCTGGCGCTGCTGGGCGTAGCGGGCCAGAATCCGGGCGCCCGACTTGTACACCGGCCCGATGAGCATGTCCATGCCGGCCAGTTCGGGCAGGGCCAGCACCTGCTTGAGCTGCAGCGTATCGGCGCCGGTATCGTAGGCAAACAGCTGCACCGGCCGGCCTTCACGCTGCAGCGAGTCCTGGGCCAGGCGCAGGCCGGCGTAGAGGTCCGTCACGAACTGGTTTTTGCGGCGGGTTTCCCAGCTCGGGTCGTTGAACTCGAAGGGCAGCAGCACGCCAATGTTGTAGGTGCTTTTGCGCTGGGCCTGGGGGCGGGGCGTATAGCGGGTGCGGTCCAGGGCAAACTGCGTAATGAGCTGGTCGAGCTGCGGCTTGTCGGCATCGGTGTACCAGCCGCCGTTGGCTAGCTTGCCTGCGTAGGCGCGGCCCAGCGCGGCTTCCTGCGGATAGGTTTGCAGCAGTTTCTGGAAGGCTGGCTTGTCTTTGATGCGCGGCAGGTACACAGCCTTCATGTTCTCGCGCTCTGTGGTAAGGCGGTCAGGCGGCAGCTGGGCCAGCACGCGCAGGGCATTGTCGAAGTCGCCCTGCTCAAACGACACCTGGCCCTGCAAAAAGAAGGCTTCCGGTAGATTAGGCCACTGCGGATACTCACTGCGCAGCAGATTCAGCATTTGCTCAGCTTCGGGCCACTTAGTCGCTTTGGCGGCAGCCACGGCGTAGAGATAAGCCGCTTCCGGAGCCCGGCCGAACTTGTTGCCGGGGGCCGTGAGGGGCTCCAGCTCCTGCAGGGCCAGGTCGTAGCGGGCCTGGCCGATGAGGGTTTTGCCGTTTTTGTAGCGCGTGTTGAAGTCCGTGGAGCCCAGGTTGGCGGGCAGGGGCGGGCCCTGCGGCCGGGGTGGGGCCGGCGTAACGGGTTTGGCAGCCGGGGCCATTACTTTAGCTGCGGGCGTGGCGGCTTTGGCGGGCGTAGTGGTGGCAGCAGCCGGCTTGGTGGCCGGAGTGGGCGTTTTGCCGGCAGCAGTAACACCTGCCTTGGCTGGCGCTTTGGCAGGCGGCGTAGCAGGCCGGGCAGACGGGGTGGTGGCAGGACGAGCCGGCTGCTGGGCCAGCGCCGGGCCCACCAGGGCCAGGCCGGTGCTCAGGCAAGCCAACCGAAGAGCAAAAAGATACCGCATGGCAGAGAAGCCAGAAGTGAGAGGCGGGAGAGAGGAACAACAGGCAGGCCGAAACCCACGCCGCAAAGGTACGCAGGAACGCCGGGGAAGATGTGGCGTGGCCGCCACGGCCCGTTGGCCGGGGCTGGCCGGGAGGCCCGGGGCCGCCTCACTCGAAACTCCGGTCGGCTGCCAGTTGTTGCTACCGGACCACTTCTTCTTTAATGCAAAGTTAAGCTCCATTTAATGCCCGTTTAAGGCGCTTCCCTTTTACCTGCTGTACCTTTGCGCCGCGCATGCATCAGCTGTCAGCCTCCGTCAAAGACGCTTACTTGCCGGGCTGTGCACGTCCTGCTCTCCACTCACACACTTATCTTCCCGACCTCCTGCCATGGCAGATTCCTCCGCTTCTGCTCTCAGTCCCGGCCAGCGCCTGTGGCGCCTGCTGGTTTCCGAGCAGCGCGACATCACCTACTTATATGTGTACGCGGCCTTGGCCGGGTTCATCAATCTTTCACTGCCGCTGGGCGTGCAGTCCGTCATCGGCTTTGTAAGCAGCGGCGACGTCAGCACCTCGCTGGTGGTACTCATCAGCTTCATTGTGCTGGGTACGCTGCTGGTCGGCGGCCTGCAGGTAATGCAGGTGTATCTGGTTGAATTCATTCAGCAGCGCCTGTTTGCCCGCATCAGCATGGACTTTGCCGTGCGCCTGCCGCGGGTGCGCACCGAGAGCCTCGACGGCGAGTATCTGCCCGAGCTGATGAACCGCCTGCTTGATGCGCCCACGCTGCAAAAGGGCCTGGCCACCATTCTGATAGAGTTTTCGGCCGCCGCCCTGCAGATTCTGTTCGGCGTGATTCTGCTCTCGTTCTACCATCCCATCTTCATTGCCTTCGGGGTGCTGCTGGTGCTGCTGCTGGTGCTGATGCTGCGCGCTACCGGCCCCAAGGGCTTGAGCACCAGCCTGCAGGAATCGAAGTACAAGTACAAGGTGGTGGCCTGGCTGGAAGACGTGGCCCGCACCGTGCAAACCTTCCGGCACCCACCCCGGCAGGAGCTGGCCCTGGAGCGCACCGACAAGCTGGTGGAAGGCTACCTGCACGCCCGGCAGAGCCACTTCAAAGTTCTGCTCACGCAATACTGGGGTTTTGTGGTGTTCAAAACCCTGATTACGGCCGGCCTGCTCATCATCGGCTGCTGGCTGCTGATTGACCGCCAGATCAACATCGGGCAGTTTGTGGCCGCCGAAATCGTTATCATCCTTACCATTTCGGCCGTGGAAAAGGTGCTGCTGAAGCTGGATGTGGTGTACGACGCGCTGACCTCGCTCGATAAGATCGGGCACGTGCTGGATCTGCCGGTGGTGAACGAGCGCGCGGGCACCAACCTGCCGCTGCCGGCCGTGCGCAACGGCCTGCAGGCTGAGCTGCACCACCTCGGCTACCAGTATCCGTACGGCCAGAAAGCCACGCTCCACGACATCACCCTCACCATTGAGCCCGGCAAGCACCTGGCGCTGGCCGGCTCCGATGGCTCCGGCAAAACCACGCTCCTGCGCATCATGGCCGGTTTGCTGACCGAATACACCGGCGTTATTGCCTACGACAGCCTGGCGCTGCAGGACCTCTCGCCGGAGTCGCTGGGGCAGCACGTCGGCGACAACATCTCGCATCAGCACCTGTTTGAGGGCAGCGTACTCGACAACCTTACGCTGGGGCAGACCGGCATCGGGCCCGAAGATGTGGCCTGGGTGCTGGATCTGGTAGGCCTGCGTGACAACGTGTACGCCCGGCCAATGGGCCTGAATACAGTGCTGGGCGCGGGCACTGCCCTGGCCGACAGCACTCGCCAGAAGCTGCTGCTGGCCCGCGCTCTGGTGCGCCGCCCGCGCCTGCTGCTGCTCGACGGCTTCCTGCCCGGCGTGGAGCCGGCCGAGCGCCTGCGGATTCTGCACCTTGTGCTGGCGCCTAAGCACAACTGGACCATCGTGCTGGCTTCCAACGACCTGCGCGTCACGGCACTTCTTCCGCGCCTGGCAGTGTTGCACGAGGGGCGCCTAGTAGCCAACGGGACGTTTGAAAGCGTTTCGCAGCAGCCCGAAATACAGGCGCTGCTGGCCTGAGTGACAATGGTGTAATGGCTGCGTTGTTACCTAGCTGACCGTCCCGACATCGTCTGTGCACGGTCATCTCTTCAGCCAGCTGGCAATTCAACAATTAAGCAATTCAATAGATGGCTTTTGCCGAAAATCCGCTTGCCGAAACCAACCCCCTGACCGGGCGCTTCCGCTCGTTTGCGCACGTGCAGACGCCCTCGGCGGGCCGCACGCTGGCCCGCTGGGCCGCCGGCCTGGGGTTGCTGGTGCTGCTGGCCGGCTTCCTGCCCTGGACCCAGAATATTCGTTCCACTGGCTCGCTTACCACCCTGCGCCCCCAGGACCGGCCCCAGACTGTACCCAGCACCATTGCCGGCCGCATTGAGCGCTGGCGGGTGCGCGAAGGCCAGCGCGTGCGCAAAGGCGACACGCTGGTAGACATTGCCGAAGTCAAGGAAAAATACTTCGATCCGCAGCTGGTGCAGCGCACCGGCGAGCAGCTCAACGCGAAAATTGGCTCGCTCGGGGAAAACCGCCAGAAAGACCTGGCTCTGCAAAGCCAGCAGGTGGCCCTGCGCCAGTCGTTGCGCGTGAGCCTCGACAAGGCCCGCAATAAGGTAGAGCAGAGCCGCCTGAAGGTGAACTCCGACCAAGCCGACCTGCGCGCTGCCCAGAACGATTTCACGATTGCCGAGCGCCAGCAGGAGCGTCAGGAAGCGCTGTATAAGCAGGGGCTGAAGTCGCTGACCGAGCTGGAACAGCGCCGCCTGAAGTTCCAGGAAAGCACCGCCAAGCTGCAATCAGCCCAAAATAAGCTGGACGCCAGCCTCCAGGAGCTCACCAATTCGCAGCTGGAGCTGGCCTCGCTGAACGCTGAATACCAGGACAAACTGGCCAAGTCGGAATCCGACCGGCGCTCCGTGACGGCCTACCAGTTCGACACCGAAGGCCAGATTGCCAAGATGCGCAACGAGCTGGCCAACCTGAGCATCCGCTCCGGCTACTACCAGATTACGGCCCCCCAGGACGGCTACGTGGTGCGGGCGCTCAAGGAAGGCCTGGGCGAAATCGTGAAGGAAGGCGAGCCAATTTTGACGGTGATGCCGATTGCTCCCATGCTGGCGGCCGAGCTCTACGTGAAGCCCATGGATATTCCGCTGCTGAGCGTGGGCCGCAAGGTGCGGCTGCAGTTTGATGGCTGGCCGGCGCTGGTGTTCAGCGGCTGGCCGGGCACCAGCTTCGGCACGTTCGGCGGCGTAGTGGCCGTCATCGACAACATCGACTCGCAGGGCCAGTACCGCGTGCTCGTGACGCCCGACCCGGAGCAGGAAGCGTGGCCGCCGCCGCTGCGCGTGGGCTCCGGCGTGTATGGCTGGGCTTTGCTCGACGACGTGCCGATCTGGTATGAGCTGTGGCGGCAGGTGAACGGCTTCCCGCCTAATTTCGTGGGCAAGCCCGCCAAAGCCAAGGCCACGTACGGCAAACCCGACAAGGGAGGCAAAGCCGAGGCGTCCGCTGAAGAAGAGGAAGCCAAATGAGCCAGCACCTGCATATGAATCTTGCCCAATGGCGCCGGCAGGGGCGGTGGGCCCGCTGGGCAGCCCTGCCCGCGCTGCTGCTGGCCTTGCTGAGTGCGCCCGCGGCCGTGGGCCAGGTCCGGCCCACCCAGCCGGAGGTGATTAGCGCGCCCGCCCTGGTGGCCCGCCCGCTGCTGCTGCCCGATTCTGGCCGCGTCTTTGGCCTGAACGACCTGCTGACTTACGTAGCGCTGCGCCACCCGGTGGCCCGGCAGGCCGGCCTGCTGCCTGAGCGCGCCCTGCAAGAAGTGCGCTACGCCCGCGGCCTTTTCGACCCTACCGCCACCAGCAAATATTACGGCAAAACCTTCAAGGGCCTGGAGTATTTTCACGACTGGGAAACCCAGCTACGGGTGCCGGTATGGTACGGGCTCGACGTGAAAGCCGGCTTCGACCGGGGCGTAGGCCCGTACATCAGCGGTGAAAACTACACTTCCCCGGCCGGCCTAAGCTACGTGGGCCTCTCGGTGCCGCTGGCGCAGGGCCTGCTGATTGATGAGCGGCGGGCCGCCGTGCGCCAGGCGCAGGCGCTGCAGGGTCTGGCGGAGGCTGAGCGCCGCTCGGCCCTCAACAAGCTGCTGCTGCAGGCCGCCAAGGACTATTGGGACTGGACCCTGAACTTCCGCCGCCGCGAGCTGCTGCGCCAGAACGCCGAGCTGGCCGACGTGCGCTTCCGGGCGGTGCGCGAGCGGGTACGTCTCGGCGACCTGGCCGCCATCGACTCGGTGGAGGCCCTCACGGAGCTGCAGAACCGCTTGGCGCTGCTCTCGCAGGCGCAGGTGCAATGGCAAAATGCCACCCTGCAGCTCAGCAACTACCTATGGGACGAGCAGCAGCAGCCCCGTGAGCTGCCCGCCGGGGTGCGCCCCCAGGTGCTGCCCGGCCCCACCGACTGGCGCCAGCTGCCGCCCGACTCGTTGGCGGCTCTCACGGCGCTGGCCCAGCAAATCCATCCGGAGCTGCTGAAAAGCCGCGCCAAGCTGGCCCAGCTGGGCATCGAGCGGCGCCTGCTTAGCAACAAGCTGCTGCCCAAGCTCAACGTCGATTACAACCTGCTGCAGGCCGGCCAGCCGTTCAACCCCGAAAAGACCGCCAGCCTGAGCAGCACCTACCTGACCAACAACTACAAGCTGGGCGTGAGCTTCGCCTATCCGCTGCTGTTGCGCCAAGAGCGGGCCAAGCTGCAGCTCAACCGGCTCAAGCTGCGCGAAACCGAGCTGGATCTGCAGCAGGACAGCCGCGAAATCCAGACCGGAGTGCGGGCGGTAGCCAACGAATGGGAAGCCCTGCGCGAGCAGCTGCGCCTGCAGGAACAGGTGGTGCAAAACGCCGGCCGCCTGCGCGACGGCGAGCAGATCCGCTTCGAAAACGGCGAAAGCTCGGTGTTCCTCATCAACGCCCGCGAAGCCAGCCTGGTGAGTGCCCGCGTGAAGCTGGCCGAGCTGCAAGCCAAATATGCCCAGACCCAGGCCACGCTGCGCTGGGCCGCCGGCGGAGTGGAGGAGTAAGCTCTGAGGCTATGGCGCGGGCTTCAGTCCGCAGCCCGTTTTTAGCGCGTAACATCTGTACCGTGTACCGTGCACAGTGTGTTCAGGCTACGGACTAAAGTCCGTGCCACAGCCACGGCCACTTGCCGGAACAGAGCGGCGGCTGTGCGTGTTAAGGCCCTAGCACCAACTTTCACCGTCATGGGTCTGCTTCCGGAAATCAAGCGCCGCCCGCGCCTGCACAACGACACCTCCCGCGAATCCGCTAAATGGGGCTGGTATATCATGGTCATCTTCGTGGTGGCGTGGTTCGTCTATTCGTTATGGTTCGATAAGTAAGCCAGGCAATACCGGGCGCGGCTGGTCGTTTCCAAGCCCGGAATTTCCGTACTTGTAGCTATGCCGATGCCCATAACTATTGCTATGCCGCAGCTGCGGCAGCGCCTGAGCCTGCTGCTGGTGCTGGGCGCGTCGCTCACGCTGAGCGTGGTGCTCATTACGTTTCGCGTCTTCCTGACGCACCAGATAACCTTCGTGTTCCTGCTTTGGAACCTGTTTCTGGCCCTGATTCCGTTTGGGCTGAGCACCATGCTGGGGCTGTCGGCGGGGCGGCTGCAGGCGCGGGTACTACTGCCGGTGGGCGCCGTGTGGCTGCTGTTTTTCCCCAACGCGCCCTACATCCTCACCGACCTGTTTCACTTGGAGCCCCGCGCCGGCGTGCCGTACTGGTTCGACCTGGCCCTGCTGCTGAGCGCCGCCTGGAACGGCCTGATGCTGGCCTACGCCTCGCTCACCGACATGCAGGCGCTGGTAGCGCGCCGGCTGGGCTGGGGCGCCGGCTGGGCGTTTGCTACCGTGGCGCTGCTGCTGAGCAGCTTCGGGGTGTACCTGGGCCGTTACCTGCGGTTCAATTCCTGGGACATCATCACCAACCCGCTCACCCTCTTCTACGACATCGTGCACCGGATTCTGCACCCGCTGGCCTATTCCGGTACCTGGGGCGTTACGCTGCTCTACGGCGTGTTTCTGCTGCTCGGCTACGCCACCGTGCGGCTGCTGGGCCCGGTCGAGGAGCTAACTAAGCAGGAGTAAAGCAGGCCATTGGCAATGACTTTTGTTGGCGTAGTTCCTCCAGCACCGCTATGGCCTCCGCTGCTTCCATTTGCAGGCCAAAACGCACCGTGCGCATGCCGTAGCTGAACTGTAAGGCCCCGCCGGTCAGGCGGGGCGGCTGGAAATTCAGGCCCGTTCGTACTTCGTTGTAGTCATCGTCAGCGGTGGCGCTCAGATGCTGGATATTGGCAACTGCGTAATGCTTTTCCCGGCCGAAACGTCCGATACACTGCCGGATACTAAGTTGGGCCCCGGCTATCGTTACCAACTCTTCGCCCCAGAAAGTCCAGGCCAGCATACACGCCATCCAGCTCCATCCAGCTGCCCAGCCAATCAGCCAGATCCATTCAAATGCTGCTGGCTGTTGGTCCTGGAGTAGTGTGCCGGTGCTTTTGCTCAGCATGGCTAGTCCGCCCAAAGACCAGAAGGTGAACCAGAATAGCCCAAATCCTTTAAAGCGAGGCAACTGTACGGCCCTGATGCGCAGCAGCGTGCCGTACTGCTGTGCCACTATTGTGCAGCGGCTAGTTTGAAACACAGGGCCGGTATAGAAAATCGTTTATCTCGCCCAGCAAGTAGTTGGCTTCGGCTTGATCCAGGGCCCGCCCAAATGAGTACAACTTTCCGTTGGCAGTCAGTTGAATGGCGCCCGGTCCGAAACCGTACTGTATAGCTATCTGCTGTACGTTTTGCGGGCGGCCAGTAAGAATCGAAACTTCCGGCAATGGCTCTACCCATAACCTGCTTATCTCCGAAACCGACAGTTTCGTGGTTGATAATGGCCAGCCCAGCAGTCGGTTCTGCATGGTTATGGTTTGGTCATCCGCCAACAGACTCTCGCTACCCAGCAGGCTCCAGGTGAAAACTAGCACCAACAAGACCAGCATGGCGGCTGCTATTATCCAGAAAATGCCTAACAGACCCGAACGATTATCCGTCAGGCGGTGCCACGGATTATCGGTAGAGTGGATAATTAAGCCGAAGCATAGCGGTAGCAGTAGCAGCCATAAGCGTCGGTTGGCCAGCGTAACACAATAATTGGTGGCTGATTTGGTAACAACCGCGCGGCCTGCCGCCGGCTTTTCAATAGAAGGCATACTAAAAAGGATAGGCGAATAGAAATTGAAGCAGCGAAGTAAGATGATTTGCGCAGATGTTGCGTAAGCGCTGCACAAAAAAGCTCAGCTCAGCCCGCTACCTTGCCATCCATGCTGCACCTCACGCCCGATCCCGCCGATACCGCCACCATGACCTGGGAGCAGCTGCTTAGCCGCCGCCGCTACCCCGAGCAGCCCCAGCTCCACGTCGTGACCGACGCGCCGCCCGTGCGCGGCGCCTTCGTGGCCGACTACGACCGGGTGGTATTTAGCTCGGCGTTTCGGCGGCTGCAGCGCAAAACCCAGGTGATGCCGCTGCCCGAAACCGACTTCGTGCACACCCGCCTCACCCACAGCCTCGAAACTGCCTGCGTGGGCCGCTCCCTGGGCCGCCTCGGGGGCCGGCTGCTGCTCGAAGAAACCGAAGGCCTCGCCGAAAGCCTGCCTCATCTCGATTCCGACTTCGGCGACATTGTGGCCGCGGCCTGCCTGGCCCACGACATCGGCAACCCGCCCTTCGGCCATTCCGGCGAGGACGCCATTTCGGCCTACTTCCGCAGTCCTGCCGCCGAGCCGTTCGTGCGCATGCTCAACCCCGCCCAGCGTGCCGATTTGCAGCAGTTTGAAGGCAACGCCGCCGGCTTTCGAGTCCTGACGCACACGTACGCGGCGCACAGCAGCGGCTCGGCCGGCCTGGGCCTCACGTATGCCACGCTGGGCGCTTTCACGAAGTATCCGCGGCCCTCGGTGGTGGAGGATGCCAGCCGCACGCACGGCGCCAGCGAAAAGAAATACGGCTACTTTCAGACCGAAACGTCACGCTTCCAGGATGTGGCCCGCGAGCTGGGGCTGCTGCCCAAATCGGCGGCTTCCGACCCGGCCGGCTTCTACCACCGTCATCCGCTAGCTTTCCTCGTGGAAGCCGCCGACGACCTGTGCTACCGCATCATCGACTTCGAGGATGGCCTGAAGCTGGGCCTGATTCCCTGCGAAACCGGTCTGGCGCTGCTGCGCGCCATGCTCGGCGACGCGCCCGACCGCCGTGGCTCGGTGGAGTGGCGCGACTGGCGCGAGGAGCTGGGCTACCTGCGCGCCCGCCTCATCAACCGGCTTGTGCAGCAAACGGCCCGCCTCTTCGCCGACCGCGCCCCCGACCTGCTCCGCGGCCACGCCGACGAGCCGCTGGTGCAGCAGCTGGATTGCTGGGAGCAGCTGCAGGAAATCCACCGCCTCACCGTCGAGCACCTCTACCAGAGCCGGCCGGTGCTGGAGATTGAGGCCGCCGGCTTCGAGGTGCTGGCCGGCCTCCTCGATGCCTTTCTGCACGCCACCTTCGACCCCCAGGCCAGCCCTCGCTCCCGAAAATTATTGCAGCTGCTGCCCGAGCAGTTCCGGGCGTCGGGCCCGCAGGAAGGTGCCTCGGCCTACGAGCAGATTGTGCTGCTCACCGACCATATCGGGGGACTCACCGATCAAAATGCCCTCAGCCTGTTTCGCACCATTCGCGGTATCGATTTGCCGAAGGGATTTTAACGGGAGAACGGCCGGCAGCGGCATCGTCGGCCAAGCCAGGATAAGCGGCAAGCCGACTATTTACAGGTAGAATATAGTAGCTTTGCAAGGTCCCGCGCCTCTATATCTATCCACCTGTTTGCTTTGAAGTTCTGGCTCTTTCTGTTTCTGCTGCTGTCTTCCAGTCTGGCATTGGGAGCTGAGTCGCCGATGCTCAGGCAGGCGTTGAACCAGCTGCGGGCGCACCCGGAACTGGACACCGCCCGCGTGAACCGGCTGAACGAGCTGGCCTTCGTGCTGCGCTTCACTGCCCCGCGCGACTCGCGGGTGCGCTTCGAGGAGGCGCTGGAGCTGGCGCAGCTGCTGGGGTACCGATCCGGCGAGGCCAAGGCGCAGCTGGGGCTGGGCTTCTACTACCGCAAGCGCAACGAATATGGCCTGGCCCAGGCGTACACGGAGCAGGCCCGCCAGATTTTTGCCCGTCTGCACGACCGGCGCAATCAGCTGGCTTGCACCTACAACTTGGCGTATATCTACTCCGGCCAGGGCAACTACCTGCAGGCACTGACCTATGCCCAGCAGGCCCTTACGCTGGCCGAAACCCTGCGCGACCCGCACTGGCTGGTGCTGATGAACGCGCAGATGGGCATCATCACCACGGAAGTGGGCGAATATGCCCAGTCTCGCCAACACCTGGAAAAATGCCTGCAGATAGCGCGGCAGCACCACAATCAGCCCGGCGTGTCGCAGGGGTTGCGGGGCCTCGGCGACCTGTACCGGATGCAGCAGCAGTGGGCCACCGCCCGCCGTTACTACGAGCAGGATGCCGCCCTCACGCGCCAGCTGGGCGACGAGCCCGGCTTTCTGGTGGAGGAGCTCAACGTGGCTGACATGGCCGAGCACCAGGGACGCTTCCCCGAGGCCTTTGCCTACACCTACCGCGTGCTGCGCACCATCCGAAAGCTGGATGTGGTTGGCTACCTGCCCTGGGCCCAGCTGGTGCTGGCCCGCACCCATCTGCACACCAGCCGCCCGGATAGCGCGCTCTACTACGGCCAGGCCAGCCTCAACGCCAGCCTGAAAAGTGGCGTGAAGGAGAGCATTCGAGACGCCAGCCAGGTGCTGACCCAGGCCAGCGTGCAGCAGGGCCGCTTTGCCGATGCCTACCGCTACCAGCGCCTCTACAGCGTGTACCAGGACAGCCTCAGCAGCCGCGACCTGATCCGGCGGCTGGCGGCCCAGCAGTACGCCGCCCAGCTCGCTCGCCAGCAGGCCCGCATCAGCCAGCTGACCCGCAACGCGCAGCTCATCCGGCAGCAGAACCGGCAGCAGCAGTGGCTGCTGGGGGTGTCGCTGACGGGATTTGTGCTGGTAGCTGGGCTGAGCGTGGTGCTCTGGCGGAGCAACCAGCTGAAAAAACGCGCCTATGCCCGCCTGGAGCAGCAGCAGCAGGAGTTGCTGGCCACCCAGCAGCAGCTGGTGGCCGCCGAAAAGTGGGCGTTTGTGGGCGAGCTGTCGGCGGGCATTGCGCATGAGCTGCAGAACCCGCTCAGCTTCATGAAAAAGTTCGCGGAAGTGAGCGTCGAACTCCTCGACCACGACAGCACCCGCGCCCCGGAGGCCGCCGCCGTGCCGGGCCTGCAGCAGGAGATTCTAAGCGGCCTCAAGCAGAACCTGCAGGAAATCAGTCAGCACGGGCAGCGGGCTTCGTCCATCATCACCGACATGCTGGCGCACGCCCGCACCGGCACCAGCCAGCAGGAGCCCACCGCCCTGAATGCCATGGTAGACAATGCCCTGCAGCTGGCCTACGCGGGCCTGCAGGTGCAGAACCCGGACTTTCGGGCTACGCTGCACACCCAGCTGGATGCGGCAGTAGGGGAGGTGCCGTTGGTGCCCACGGAGATTGAGCGGGTGCTGCTAAACCTGTTTACCAATGCGTTCCACGCGCTGGCCGAGCGGGCCCGCCAGCAGCCCGCCGACTACGAGCCCACCTTGCACGTGAGTACCAGCCGGGAAGCCGGGCAGGTCTGCATCCGGGTGCGCGACAACGGCACCGGCATGGAGCCGCATGTGCAGCAGCAGGTTTTCCAGCCGTTCTTCACCACCAAGCCGCTGGGACAAGGTACCGGCCTGGGTTTGTCGCTGGCCCACGACATCGTCACGAAAGCCCACAACGGCACGCTCACGGTAGCTACGCAGCCTGGCAAGTACACCGAGTTTATGGTGTGCCTGCCCGCTTAGGCCGCTAGCGCAGCAGCCGCAAGGTGGTATCCAGCTGCTGGGTGCGGAGCAGCGTTTGGTACTGCCGCTGCACCCGTTGCTGGTTCTGGCGCTGCTGCTGCTGCCGAAACGGTTTCACCTGGTAGCGGCGGGCCCCGGCCGGCCGGCTCAGCCCCACATAAACGAGGCCGCGGCTGGGCCGCTGGGTGGCTTCGCCGCTCTGGATGCGGGCAATGCGCTTCTCGTTGTTGCCGAACAGGGTTTGCAGCGGGCTCAGGCCTACATACAGGTCTGCCTGGCCATTGAGGTAGTATTCGCCGCTGATGTGCATGTCGGTGAGGTTGCTGTTCAGGTGCAGGTCCGGAATCAGCAGCCGCCCGCCCGCCAGCACAAAACGGGGGCTCACGGGCTCGAAATACAGGTGGCTGGTGCGTTCCTCGCGCATAAAACGCAGGGCCTGCATCAGGGCGTCCACGTTTAGCAGCTCCAGGTTTTGCAGGTCAGTTTTGAGGAAGGCGTAGGTTTGGTTGATGTCGGGCAGGAAGGTGTCGTCGAGGTCGGTGCGCAGGTCGGTTTCACCGTTCATCGTGCCCCGCACATTATCAGCCCCCAGCACATCGAACCCTACCGCGCCGGCTAGCCCAAACAGCTGGCTCAACTGAATCTGGCGCAGCCGGAGCTGGGCCCGTAGCGGGTGATGGCCCGCCTCGGCATCGGTTTGCAGCACGCCTCGCAACGAAATATCGCCCCCAAACGCCTGCAGCGAGCATTGCTCCAGCCGCACTTGGTTGGCCTCCAGGCTGCTGCGGAGGCGGAAACGGCCGCCCCGCAGCGCGCCATATTTCACCTGGTCGGCCGTCACGTTTACGCGGCCCGTTACGGTGCCGTCCAGAAAAGGCGAGGGCCGCGCGCCGGCCGAACGGCGCAGGCGGGAGTGTGCTTCCTCGGGTGGGGCGGGCATGGTGCTGAGTGCGGCCAGCAGTTGTAGTAGGTGCTGGATATCGAGGGTGGCGTAGTGTAGGTCGAGGTCGGCGCGGGCGCGGGCCAGCTGCGTGCCATTCAGCAGCGCGGTGGCACTTATGCGGCCCTGGC
Organism: Hymenobacter canadensis; assembly: GCF_027359925.1. Taxonomy (NCBI): domain Bacteria; kingdom Pseudomonadati; phylum Bacteroidota; class Cytophagia; order Cytophagales; family Hymenobacteraceae; genus Hymenobacter; species Hymenobacter canadensis. The sequence continues at coordinate 801,244 of NZ_CP114767.1, forward strand.
CGCCCGTGGACGAGCGGAACGTGAAGGCCGGAATCAGGAAGCGGCGGCCGTTTTTATCAATGCGCAGGCGTAGCTGCTGCAGCGCCGCGGAGCCCGGCAGTATCAGTTGATCTACCTTCACGGTGGCTTGGCCATTGGCGGCCAGCAGCACCTCGCGCAGCGTCGGGTCTTTGGGCGCGGTGGTGGCCCGGCGGGCGGGGCGCATCACGCGGGCCAGCAACTGCTGGTAGCTGAGGGAAGGGAAGTGCACGGCCAGCCGGGCCGCCACGGGCTGCAGATTGAGCGTATCGGTGGGCCAGCTGATGGTGCCGCGCACCTGGCCGCCCCACACCTGCGCGCGCAGATCGCGCAGCTGCACGTAGCGGCCATTGTGGCGCACGGTGGCCGCCAGGTTTTCCAGCGTATCGGCGGCCAGCACCAGTCGTCCGCACCGCAACTGAATGTTGAGGCGCAGGCCGGGGGGCAGCAGGTTCAGGGCCTGCGCCGCCAGCCTTTGGTTGGAAGTACGGTTGTGGTCGGTGGGCGGGGCGGGGCGCTTGCGGCGCTGGCTGCTGCCGGGGGCGGCCAGTAGCCGGCGCATCTCGCTCAGGTGCAGCTCATCCACCTCAAAAGTGCCGGCCACCGTCGTAATCGGGTGCTGTCCGCTGAAGTAGGCCAGCAGGTAGGTGGTGGTGGCGTTGGCCCGCAGCTGCATGCCGTTGATGCGGCCGGTGAGGTTTTCCAGCGTCCAGAGGCTGTCGTGCAGCCGGATATTCACGTTGAGGCCCACCATATCGGCGTGGCGGCGCGGAATGGCAAAGGAGGCATTTTCGAGCCGCACGGTGCCCCGGGCGGCAATAGGCGGCAGCAGCGTATCGGCCTGGGCCGCCCGGCGCCCGGCGCGGTCCGGAATGGTGGGCAGCACGCCGTTGAGCTCCAGGTTGATGGCCGCCTCGCCCTGGCGGGCCTGCCAGAAATCCGGTACCACCACGGCGGCCAGCGTCTGCAGGTCGGTGCGGCCGCGTACGTGGCCGTTGAAGCGGGGCCGGGTGAAATCGGTGACTTTCAGCACGGCATCCAGCTCGCCGGCCTGGGAATAAAGCCGGCACTGCTCAAACGACAGGCTGGTGGTGCGCGGGGCGTGGGCCGCGCCGTTGTCGAAGGTGCCGCGGGCGTCCCAGCGCCGGATGCGCCGCGCCGAGTCGGCCCACTGCACCTGGGCGTTGCGCATGGCAAAATGCAGAATAGTGCGGGGCCGCGTGGTGGGCCCGCTCACGCCCCGGATGCTGTAGCGAATAAAGGCGTGGCTGGGGCTGCGGGCATCATCCAGGAAACGCTCCAGGCCGGTAGGCAGCGCCACCCGCAGCACTTCCAGCAGCGGCTGCCGGCCCGCAAAGCGCAGGTCGAGGCGGGTGCCGCGGGTTTCGTTGGGGGCCGCCCCGCGGTGGGTGCCGCGCACCAGAATGGTGTCGTTGTTGAGCGTGACGCGGGTGCTGTGGAAGCGGCCCTGGCGCTGCCGGAAATTGTAGCTGTAGCGCACCTGCGCCACCACAGGCTTGTTGGCAAACAGATTGCCGCGCCCGCTGCGCAGGTACACCAGCTTCCCATCAAACCGGCCCCTGACGTGCGCTACGCCCTCCCGGACCCGGGCCGCCAGCCGCCCCTGGCGCACGTACGCCGAAAAGCCGCTCTGGTGCAGCTCGTTGCGGTCCGTCACGCGCACGTTGTAGAGCAGCAGCGAGTCCAGGTTGAAATCGGGCGGGCCTTTGGGCGTACCGTTGCGCGGGCCTTTGCCGCGCAGGCCCCAGTCGCGGCCCTGCGTATCGGTCAGCTGCCAGAACTCGCCGTCGCGCAGCGTCAGGCGGCTCACCCGGAATTCGCCGCGCCAGATGCGCGACAAATCCAGGCGGGCATCCAACCGGCCCACGCGCAATACCGGCACCGATTGGCGGTAGGAAGTATCCGTGAACTGCACGCCCTGCAGCGAGGCCGAAAGGTGCGGGAAGTCGCGCAGCGCCGAGATACGCACCTGAAAGGGCGCCAGCACCAGGTCGGAGTTGCGCGTGAGCCGCTCCCGGATCAGCTGCTCCAGGCGGCGCTGCGCCCATTCTGAGGTTATCAGCCAGGCGCCGCCCAGTACCATCACTACCAATCCCAGCATGGCAACGGCCAGCAATTGGCGAAAGGACGGTCTTTTCATATGGGCAGAATTGGCAGGGGCGCGGGAGCAGGTGGTTGGGGGCTAATACGCAGAATCAGCCATTGTGATACGGGAGCGGGCGGGTCAGTCAGATAAATCCGCGGCAAGTCGGAGAAGTCCGTTTCTTGCGGGCCCTATTCTATTGGTATCCATGAAACTTCCTTCCCTGCAGCTTCTGGCTGCCGAAGCGGCCCGCGTAGTGCGGCGCTTTCCCCTCACGCTGCTGTGCAGCCTGCTGCTGGGCGCGGTCGGCATCTACTACCAGCGGCTCGGCTTCACCGAGAAAAACCACGCCGATTGGCTGTTTCCGCTGCTGTCGGCGGCCGGGCTGGGCCTGACGCTCACGCTGAACGTGGCGCTGGCCGGGGAGCGGTACCGCTGGCCGGTGTGGCTAAAAGCTCTGGCAGCAGCTGGGGCGGTGGGGCTATTGGCGCTGTGGTACGTGCTGTGCCCCGCCGAACCCACCTTGGTCTGGGGCCTGCGGCTGGCTCTGCTGCTGCTGGGGCTGCATCTGCTGGTGGCGGTGGTGCCCTACCTGCCGGAGCTGCGCCGCCAGGCCGATACTGCCGGCTTCTGGCGCTACAACGAAACCCTGTTCCTGCGGCTGCTAACCGGTGGCCTGTACTCCGGCGTGCTGTACGTGGGCTGCGCGCTGGCGCTGGCGGCCATCGAAAACCTGTTCGACGTCAAGCTGGACCGCCACATCTACGAGCACCTGTTCACGGTGCTGGCCACGGGGTTCAATACCTGGTTTTTCCTGGCCGGCGTGCCCCACGACTGGGCGGCGCTGGAGCAGGAAACCACGTACCCGAAGGGCCTGAAACTGTTTACGCAGTTTGTGCTGCTGCCGCTGGTGGTGCTCTACCTGGTGATTCTCTACGCTTATCTGGCCCGGATTGTGGTGCGCTGGGAGCTGCCCGAAGGTTGGGTGTCCACCCTGATTCTGGCGTTTTCAGTAGCCGGCATCTTCGCCCTGCTCCTTATTCATCCCATCCGCAACGCCACCGAAAACACCTGGATTCGCACGTTCGCCCGCTGGTTCTACCGGGCGCTGTTTCCGCTGCTGGGGCTGCTGTTCGTGGCCATCGGTACCCGCGTGGGCGAGTACGGTGTCACCGAGGAGCGCTACTTCGTGCTGGTGCTGGCGGCGTGGCTGGCGGTTATGGCGGCTTACTTCCTGTGGCGGCAGGGGCAGGGCATCATCTGGGTGCCGGCCTCCCTGGCGGTGGTGGCGTTTCTGGCAGCGGGCGGGCCCTGGGGTGCATTTGCCGTAGCCGAGCGCAGCCAGCTCAACCAGCTGAGTCGGCTTGCCACCGAATACAAGCTGCTGAAGAATGGCAAGTTGGATGGGGCCGGGGAGCGGGTGCCCAAACTGCCGGTAGCCGTTGAGAAGCAGGTGGCCTCCATTTTCGAATTCTTCGCGAAGCGGGAAGCTATTGAGCAGTTGCAGCCGTTGTTCGCAACTGCCCTTATCCCCGCAGATTCGCTGCTGAACAAGGACGTGTGGCAGCAAAATGACTGGTTGAATGACCGGCTGTTCAGCGTAAGTGGTCTGAAGCGCTATAATATGTATAGCAGCAACGATGGTGAGGAAGAGGAAATCGTGTCCTTCTACGCCGAGTATCCTGACGTGAGGAGCCTTGGGAATGGAAAATACTGGGTAAACAATGTCAGCTCGAATATCGTGGAAACAGGCGGCACTATTCCGCTGACGCTACGGGAGGGCAACTTTCGCCTGTATGTTTCTGACTCCGGAGCCCGGATACTGCTGGAGCAGGAGCGCGCCGACGGCAGCTGGCAGCCGCAGCTGACGGCCTACCCTGGCCGCCTGGCCGATTCGCTGATGGCCAAAGCCGGTAGTGAGTCGGACATGTCCCGGGAAGTTCCTGATCAGGCCCTCACACTGCGCGTGTCAAACGGCCGCCACACTCTGGATCTGTACCTGCGAAGACTGTCCTGCGATACGGAAAACAAACGCAGCTACACCTTTGCCGGCAGTGCACTGGTAACCATCACCGCCCCCTGACTTCTGCCGCTGGTAAAGACGCAAAAAGGGCCGCCAGCGCAATGCCAGCGGCCCTTTACTCAGTTACTCAACTAGTCGCTATTCCCACTCAATCGTTGCTGGCGGCTTCGAGCTGATGTCGTACACCACGCGGTTGATGCCGCGCACCTGGTTGATGATTTTGTTGCTCACCTCGGCTAGGAACTCGTAGGGCAGGTGGGCCCAGTCAGCGGTCATGCCGTCCACGCTCGTGACGGCGCGCAGGGCTACTACCCGCTCGTAGGTGCGCTCATCGCCCATTACGCCCACGCTCTGTACGGGCAGCAGCATTACGCCGGCCTGCCACACTTTCTCGTAGAGGCCGTGCTCTTTCAGGCCGTTGATGAAGATGGCGTCGGCGCGCTGCAGCAGATCCACTTTCTCGGGGGTAATGTCGCCGAGGATGCGGATGCCCAGGCCGGGGCCGGGGAAGGGGTGGCGGTGCAGAATGTGCGCGGGCAGCTCCAGCGTGTGGCCCACTTCGCGCACCTCGTCCTTGAACAAAGCCCGCAGCGGCTCCACAATCCGCAGGTTCATCTTCTCGGGCAAACCGCCCACGTTGTGGTGGCTCTTGATGGTCACGGATGAGCCGTGTACCGATACACTCTCAATAACATCCGGATAAATGGTGCCCTGGGCCAGCCAGCGGGCGCCCTCCACCTTCTGGGCCTCGCGGTCGAACACCTCAATAAAGGTGCGGCCGATGGCCTTGCGCTTCTGCTCAGGGTCCGTCAGGCCCGCCAGCGCGTCGTAAAATTCCTGCGAGGCATCTACGCCGCGCACGTTCAAACCCAAGCCCTGGTAGGAGTGGAGCACCTGCTCGTACTCGTCTTTGCGCAGCAGGCCGTTGTTCACGAAAATGCCATGCAAACGCGTGCCGATGGCCTTGTGCAGCAGCAGCGCCGCCACCGATGAATCCACGCCGCCCGAAAGGCCCAGAATCACTTGGTCCTGCTCGCCGATAGTGCGCTGCAGGGTTTCTACCATGCTGTCCACGAAGTGCTCCGGCGTCCAGCTCTGGTCGAGGCCGCAGATGTTCACCACGAAGTTCTGGAGCAGCGTTTTGCCGTCCGTCGAGTGCGTGACTTCCGGGTGGAACTGGATGCCGTAGGTTTCCTGACCGGCTATTTTGAAAGCCGCCACGGCCACTTCCGGCGTGCTGGCTACAATGTCGAAGCCGGCTGGTAGCGTCTTAATCGTGTCGCCGTGCGACATCCACACCTGCGACTCGGTGGGCACACCGTGCAGTAGTGGGCTTTCGTGGTGGACGTGGCTGAGGCGGGCGCGGCCGTACTCGCGGATGGTGGCGGGCAGCACTTCGCCGCCCTGCTGGTGGGCCAGCAGCTGTGCGCCGTAGCACACGCCCAGCACCGGTACCTGGCCTAGGTAGGCGCTCAGGTCAGGGCTCGGCGAGTCGGCGTCGCGCACGGAACATGGGGAACCCGAAAGCACAACGCCCCGGATATCCTCAGTGAGGGCCGGGGCGTGGTTATACGGATGGATTTCGCAGTAGACATTCAGCTCCCGGATGCGCCGGGCAATGAGTTGCGTGTACTGCGACCCAAAATCGAGAATCAGGATTTGTTGAGGCATAGTGCAAAGCTACTAACGGATTTTGCGGAATAGGAAACTTCCGGCATATTAATCAGGTAAAAGCGTCTGTCAGCAATCTTGCTCGGGCCTGCAGGCGCCGTACCTTGCCGCATAGTGGCCAGGATGCCAATTGCGGCGTGACGTTTGTTATACCGGTACGCATCTGCCCGGGCAGATGCGGCAGGGCCGGGTTTGCAGATTGGAAGTTTCATCATCTTTTACGTTTGCCATGCTTTTCAAGAGCGTTTTTGTAGGGGTGTTGGCGGTTGCGGGCCTGGCATCATGGGTGCCGGCTGCTTCGTCGGTTGTTCAGGCACGGACAGAGCCTCAGCAGACGGCCCCGCACCAGCTGGTGGGCACCGTGGCCAACCGCAGCGGCGAGCCGCTGGCTGGTGCCACCGTCATGCTGGCCGCCAACCGCAACTCGTCGGTTATCACCAATTCCGCCGGGCGCTTTCTGCTGCCCAGCCCACAGCCTACCCCTGAGCTGCGCGTCAGCTTCGCCGGCTACTACGACACCACCGTGGTGATGCCGCCGGCCGGCCAGCCGCTGGTGGTGGAGCTGCGGGCCGTGGCTCGTTACAAAAAGCAGCTTAAAAAGCAGCTGAAATCGGCTGATAAAGCCTGGCGCAAAAACTAGGGCAGCTCTTTGGGCAAGAACGACTTACTGCCTGCCGACAACCTCCCGCCCGGTTGCTGCCGCAGAATTTCCAGGAAAATAGTTGCCAGGGATGGCGCAATAGCCGAATCTGTGCGTACCTTTGACCCGGCGAGTCAGAACGACCAGCTCCTGTTGAACTCCCCCAGGACCGGAAGGTAGCAAGGGTAGACGGTTGAGCGGTGCGATTTTGGCTCGCTTTTTTATTACGGATTGCGCCGAATATTTTCGGATTTCACGGAAGCGTGGCCAGTTCGACAGCAAGCAAAAAGCGGCTCCTGAAGCCGCTTTTTGTGTTTTATGGCCTCAGCAGAGGGCTATACGCTGGCGTGGTAGGCTACAAAATCCGCGCAATCCGAAGAATCCGTTTAATCCGTGAGTAGCTTTGCAGCCATTGTTGTTCCCAACCTACCCGCATGAAATTCTTCATTGACACCGCCAACCTGAAAGAAATTCAGGAGGCCGTAGAACTTGGCGTCCTCGACGGCGTGACCACCAACCCTTCGCTGATGGCCAAAGAGGGCATCCGCGGCACCGATGCGGTGCTGAGCCACTACAAGCAGATCTGCGAGTTGGTGGACGGCGACGTATCGGCCGAGGTAATTGCTACCGATTTCGAGGGCATCATCCGGGAAGGCGAGGCCCTGGCCGACCTGCACCCCAACATCGTGGTGAAAGTGCCCATGATCCGGGACGGCGTGAAAGCCATCAAGTATTTCTCGGAGAAAGGCATCAAAACCAACTGCACGCTGATTTTCTCGGCCGGGCAGGCACTGCTGGCCGCCAAAGCCGGCGCCACTTACGTGTCGCCGTTTGTGGGCCGCCTCGATGATATCGGGCACGACGGCCTGCAACTGGTGCAGCAGATCGTGGACATCTTCTCGAACTACGGCTACCCCACGCAGGTGCTGGCGGCTTCTGTGCGCCACGTGCCGCACCTGCTGCAGTGCGCTGAGCTTGGGGCCGATGTGGTAACCTGCCCGCTGAACGTCATCACCGGCCTGCTCAACCACCCGCTCACCGACAAAGGCCTGGCCACGTTCCTGGCCGACCATGCCAAGGTGAATGGCTAGCTGAGGTGCTGATTTTTGATGTGTTGATGTGCTGACTGGCTTCGCTACGTATCGTCGTCAACTACCGGCTAAGCTCATTCACAAGCAACGCATCAGCATATCAACAGATTAACAATCAGCCCATCAAGCTATGTACATTATCAAAGTAAAAGGCAAGGCCAAGATTCCGGATTACATCCAGCTGCGCGACGAGGAGTTTGTGCTCATCGCCTACTTCCGCGCCGACCGGCCGCTGAAGGACCTGCACCGCTACGGGCTGCAGGGCAAGGAAGAGCCGCTGGCCGCCGTTATCGAAGGCCTGGCGTTTGGCAAGCTGCAGAAGCTGGAAGTCTGAGCTGCCGCGCCCCGTTTTAGGGTTCCGGATGAAGTGAAACTGTGGGGCTGGCCGGGTTTACCGGCCGGCCACCAGTTGGCTTCATCCGGAATTCTGTTTTTTCAGGAAGTCCATCTGCCCCGTATCTTCGCCCTATGCCTACTGCCACCAACCCCGTTATTGAGCTCCACGACGCCTATATTATGCAGGACGTGAACACCGTGCTGCAGAAGGTGACGTTCACGCTCGACAAAGGCGAATTTGCCTATCTGGTGGGCCGCACCGGCTCCGGCAAAAGCTCGCTGCTGAAAACCCTGTACGCCGATCTGGCGCTGGGCGGCGGCACGGGCACGGTGGTCGGCTTCCCGCTGCCTAAGCTCAGCAGCGGCAGCAAGGTGCCGTTTCTGCGGCGGAAGCTGGGCATCATCTTCCAGGATTTCCAGCTGCTGTTCGACCGCACGGTGGCCGAAAATATGCTGTTTGTGCTGAACGCCACCGGCTGGAACGGCAAAGCCCGCAAGCAGCAGCGCATTTCGGAAGTGCTGATGCAGGTGGGGCTGGCCAACTCGGCGGCTAAGATGCCGCACCAGCTTTCTGGCGGCGAGCAGCAGCGGGTGGTTATTGCCCGGGCCCTGCTCAACGAGCCGCTGCTGCTGCTGGCCGACGAGCCCACCGGCAACCTCGACCCCGACGTGGCCGACAGCATCATGCGCCTGTTCGTGGAAATCAACAACTCCGGCACGGCCGTGCTCATGGCCACCCACAACTACCAGATCATCCAGCAGTATCCCAAGCGCGTGCTCAAGTGCGAGCAGGGCCAGCTGGTGGACTCGGCCACCACGCCCTTCCAGCTGCAGGGCGACCGGTAAGCGGTGGCGTTGGTCAAGCAGAATGGGAGAGTAGGGCTGCTCTTGCGCGTCACTGCTAATTCTTAATTCCTAATTCTCAATTCTCAATTCTCAATTGAATCCCCCCGGCCTTTCGGTGCTGATTCCGGTGTATAACCGCGACGTGACGCCGCTGGTCCGTGCCCTGCTGGCCCAGGCTGCTGACTGGGGTGGGCCGGTGGAAATCCACTGCCTCGACGACGCCTCCGCCCCGCAGTATCGCCGCCTGAACCAGGCGCTGGCCGCGCTGCCGGGCGTGTGCTACCAGGAGCTGCCCCGGAACGTAGGGCGCGCGGCCATCCGCAACCAACTGGCCGCCGCCGCCGCCCACGAGTGGCTGCTGCTGCTCGACAACGACAGCCTGCTGCCGGATGGACAGTTTCTGGCCCGCTACGCCGCGGCCCGACTGCTGGCGCCAGTGCTGGTGGGCGGCACCACTTATGAGGCGCTGCCACCAGTTGAGCCGGAGCTGTACCTGCGCTGGTTGTACGGGCGGCGGCGCGAGGCCCGGCCGGCGGCCCTGCGCCAGCGGGCTCCGCACGGCCAGCTTACGCTCAATAACATGCTGGTGCAGGCGACCGTGTTCCGCCGGTTTGGCCTCGATGAAACCCTGACCCGCTACGGCCACGAAGACACCAAGTTCGGCTGGCTGCTGCGGCAGGCCGGCACCAGCGTGCATCACCTCGATAACCCCGTATTGCACGATGGGCTGGAGCCTGCGGCCCTGTTTCTGAGCAAGACGCACGATGCCGTCCGCAACTTGGCGCGCCTTTACCACGCCGAGGGCCTGGGCGCCGATACCAAGCTGCTAAAGGCCGCGTTGCAGCTGCGCCGCTGGGGCCTCGGCGAGGCAGTGCGCGTGGCGTTTGCGCTGCGGCAGCAGCAGGTGCGCCAAAACCTGCTCTCCGGCCAGCCCAGCCTGCGCCAGCTCGATGCCATCAAGCTCTACTGGCTGCTAACAGAGCTGAAGTAGCCGCTGCGCAGAAACAAACCCCAAAGCATAAGGCACAAAAAAAGGCCCCTTCCCTTGCAGGAAGAGGCCTTTGACCCGGGTGGGTGCTTAGTCGTTATCGGTGTTTTTAACTTCCGATTTCACTTCTTTGAACGCGCCCTTCACGGCGCTGCCAACTTTCTTGCCGGCACCTTTCACGTCGGAGGCAGTGTTGCTGGCGGCCTGGCCTACCTTGCTGCGCTCGTCGGCGGTTTCTTCCTCCACATTGTTGGCGCCCTGGCTCACGGCGTCAGCTCCCTGAGCGGCCCGGGCTTCCGACTTGTCAAACGATTTAAAGGCGGCGTATTTCAGCTTTTCCTTCTGAATCTCGGCCAGATCTTTGGCCGGAATGTCGCCTTTCACCTTGTCGTAGGCTTCATCCAACGCACGCCACTCGGTATTGATATAGCGCCAGTCTTCGATGTCGTACTTGTCTTCGTTCTGCTTCACGTTGGCCACGAACTTCTCGTACGTAGCGCGGGCGTTGGAAGCAGTAATCTGGGCGGCCGGGCTCATGGGCTTGTAGTATTTGCCCGGCTTGGCGGTGCTCATGTCGGTAGTGGCAGCCGTACCTGTTGCTGCGGTAGCCATGTCAGCGCCGGCGCGGTTCTTCCAAGCCATTTCGCGCTTGTCGTAAGCGGCGGTGTAGCGGGTGCGCAGGGTTTCTATTTCCTGACGGCGGGCGTCATCGTAGCCATCGGCGTATTTGTCTACGGCGGCTACTTTGGCATCGAAATCAGCTTTCATCTGCGCAGTTTCGCGGTCGTAGTCGGCTTCGGCTTCGGTCGCTACGGCGTCGGCTTTGGCTTCAGCATCCGAAACGAAGGTGGCGAAGTCGTTGTAGGCCTGGTCGCTTTCGGCCGAAATTTCTTTTTTCTGATCCTGGCTGCAGCTTACCTGCGTGAAGGCGCCGCCGCCCATCAGCATCAAGGCTGCCAGGGCGCGGAGAGTGAGTTGTTTTTTGAACATGGCGGGAGAGAGTGTGGTGGGTGAAGGGCCGTAGCAGCTGGTGCCCCGGCCTTGGCAGATATAACGCAGGCCGAACGCCGGAGGTTACGCCGGCCGTTTTGGCGGCCGGCGGGCCGGGGTTGTTCTATCTTTCGCGCTCATTCGCTTGCTTTGCCCCCGTGCCCACATCCACCCCGCCTTCATCACCCATTCAGCTGCTCGATTTGCCCGCCCAGCACGCGCCCATCCGGGCCGAGCTGGAAACGGTTCTGCGCCACGCCCTCAACGAGGCGGCTTTCATTCAGGGGCCGGCCGTGCAGCAGTTTGCGCAGGAGCTGAGCGACTACCTCGGCGGGCCGTACGTGGTGCCCTGCGCCAACGGCACCGACGCCCTGCAGCTGGCCCTGATGGCGCTACGCCTACCGCCTGGCACCGAGGTAATTGTGCCGGCCTTCACCTACGTGGCCACGCTGGAGGCCGCCGCCGTGCTGGGCTTGGTGCCCGTGCCGGCCGAGGTGCTGCCCGGTACCTTCAACCTCGATCCGCAGGCCGGTGCGGCTGCCATTACTGCCCGCACCGGCGCTATCGTGGCCGTGCACCTGTTCGGGCAGTGCGCCGATCTGGAGGCGCTGCGCACTCTGGCCGACCAGCACAGCGTGGCCCTGATTGAGGACAATGCCCAGGCCATCGGGGCCACGTTCCGCACCAGCTTGGGCGAAACCTGGGTGGCCGGCACGGTGGGAGAGGTGGGCACCACCTCGTTTTTTCCCAGCAAAAACCTGGGCGGCTTCGGCGACGGGGGCGCTTTGTTCACCCGCGATGAAGCCCGCGCCACCTACCTGCGCCAGCTCGCCAACCACGGCCAGACGCGTAAGTACCACCACGCCCATATCGGCCTCAACTCCCGCCTCGATACGCTGCAGGCCGCGCTGCTGCGCGTGAAATTGCCCCACCTGCCCGCCTGGACCGCCGCCCGTCAGCACGTAGCCGCCCGCTACGATGCCGCCCTGGCCGACGTACCCGGCCTGGCCGTTCCCGCCCGCGACCCGCGCAGCACCCACGTTTTCCACCAATACACCCTCACGCTAACTGACGACACGCCCGGCCGCCGCGACGCGCTGCAGCAGCACTTGGCGGCGCACGGCGTGCCCAGCGCCGTGTACTATCCGCTGCCCACGCATCTGCAGCCGGCCTATGCCCACCTGAGCTACCGCGCTGGGCAGTTTCCGGTGGCCGAGCGGCTGTGCAGGACGGTACTGTCGCTGCCCATTCACCCCACACTCAGCGACGAGCAGGTAGCCTACGTGGCTGCTGTGGTGCGCGCTGGCTGTCATTCCGACGAAGGAGGAATCTGAGTAGAAATCGTCTGGCTTTTACCTCAGATTCCTCCTTCGTCGGAATGACAAATACGTACTGGCACTGTTTTTTCTTTTCGCCGTATAGACACCACTTTTCACGCTTCCAGAATCTCCGATATATGCGCCGTTCCTTCCTGACGCTTCTTCTGCCACTGGCCGGGGTAGCCGCCCTCACCACCGCCGCCATCCACAAGCCCGCGCAGTTCAGCCTGTTTTCCATTCAGCAGGACATTGAGCTAGGTGCCCAGGTGGCCCGCCAGACCGACTCCACCTACCGTGCCAAAGGCCAGCTGCTGGAGCGCAGCCGTAACCCGCGCGCCTACCAGCTGCTCGATGGCGTGGTGAAGCGCGTGCTCGACAACGGCAACGTGAAGTACCGCACCCAGTTTCCCTGGGACGTGAAAATCATCAAGGACGACGCCGTGCAAAACGCCTTTGCCACGCCCGGCGGCCACATTTATGTGTATTCAGGATTGGTTAAGTTCCTGGATAATGAAAGCGAGCTGGCCGGTATCCTGGGCCACGAAATTGCGCATTCCGACCGCCGCCACAGCACCCAGATGCTCCAGAAGCAGTACGGCACCAGCTTGCTGCTGGGCATCGTGCTCGGCAACCGCTCCAATAGCCAACTGGTGCAGCTGGCGGCCGGCGTGGGCCAGCTCAAGTTCAGCCGCGACTACGAGCTCGACGCCGACAAATACTCCACCATCTACCTCAACGGTACCCGCTATTACGACTGCGACGGCGCCGCCGGCTTCTTCATCAAGGCCGAAAAGCAGGGGGGAGGCGGCACGCCCGAGTTCCTGAGCACCCACCCCAATCCCGGCTCGCGCATCACCAACATCCAGAAAAGTGCCCAGGCCCTGGGCTGCGCCAGCCGCTCGGTCAGCAACACCAACTTCGCGGAGCTGAAGCGGATTCTGTAACGTCTGCTGCCTTCTGCTTCAATTCAAAAAGTCAGTTCTATTGCCTCAACCGGCCGGAACTGGCTTTTTTACGTTTCCAACAGACCGTAGCAGTAGCGCGAACTTTGTGGTTCGCGCCCTCGCGCCGGTAGAACTACCTGAATGAGGCAAACGGCGCGGGGGCGCGAACTACAAAGTTCGCGCTACTGGCTGCTGCGTGCGGCGTGGCTGAAACGAGCGGCAGGGGAGGTGCAGGAGAAACCCGCGTTTTTTCGGAGCTTGCCGAACATTCCTGTGCTCCGAAACCCGCTTTCCTTGGCTGATTCTCCTGCTGCCGTTCGTTTTGCCATCTGCGGCGTGGGCCACATCGGCCGCCGCCACGCCGCGTTGGTGACGCGCCACGCCGATGCCCAACTGGTAGCCCTCATCGATGCAAACCCCGAAGTCCAGGCTGCCCTGGCCACTGAGTTTCCCGGCGTCCCGTTCTTCGCCTCGCTCGATGACTACCTCGCCCACGGCCCCGCTGCCGACGTGCTGACCATTGCCACGCCCAACGGCCTGCATGCCCCGCAGGCGGTGCGCGGCCTGCGCGCCGGCCTGCACGTGGTGGTAGAAAAGCCACTGGCCCTCAGCAAAGCCGACGCCGAGCAAATTGTGCACAAGGCGCTGCAAACCGGCCGTTTTGTGTTTGGGGTGATGCAGAACCGCTACTCGCCGCCTGCTGCTTGGCTGAAGCAGGTGATGGACGAAGGCCGACTGGGGCAGGTGTATCTGGTGCAGCTCAACTGCTTCTGGAACCGCGACGAGCGGTACTACACGCCCGGCAGTTGGCACGGCACCCAGGCCCTCGACGGCGGCACGCTCTTCACCCAGTTCAGCCATTTCGTGGATTTGCTCTACTGGGTGTTCGGCGACATCACCAATATCTCAGCCCGCTTCCGCGACTTCAACCACGCCGGCCTCACCGAATTCGAGGACAGCGGCCTCGTCACGTTTGACCTGTTGCGCGGCGGTAGCGGCACCCTGCAGTACAGCACCGCCGTCTGGGACCGGAACTTGGAAAGCTCCCTCACGGTGGTGGCCGAGCACGGCAGCCTGCGCCTCGGCGGCCAGTACATGGATAAAGTGGACTACTGCCACCTGCGCGACTACCAGATGCCCGAACTTGCGCCCACCAACCCCGCCAACCAGTACGGCCCCTACCAGGGCTCCGCCGCCAACCACGTCCACGTCATCGATAACGTAGTCGACACCATCCAAAAGCGCGGCGTAGCCACTACCAATGCCCTGGAAGGGTTGAAAGTGGTGGAAATGATTGAGCGGATTTATGCGTTGAAATAATATAGCAGCAAGTATGGTTTATTTTATTGGTGGAATAAGGTTGTTTTATAAAGTTTTATTAATTGAGTGTGTTGTATTTTGCCTGAACATTTCTCTGTTATTTTCAGAAAATGCGTTGGATGCGTTGAATAAATCGAGAGAAAGTATTTCTATCGAGTCATCCTTATTTATTGTATTCTATGGGAGTGTGATAGTGCTTGGGCTGTGGGCGCTCAGCGAACTTGTTTTACCCCGTGAAGTGAGCCTGGTGAGCGGAGGAATGGTCGTCAAAAGAGGGTTCATTGTTGTCGATAGAATATCATATGATTCAATAAGTACTTTAACTTTCGACAAGGCCAATATTGAAAAGAGTCGCGCCGGGTCGCTCAAGAACGATACTGTGGCCAAGGGTGAGAAGGTGCAAATTCAGGCACATAATAAGACGGTTCAGGTTTATTCCTTTCAGATGAACGGGTATGCTGTTTTCAGGCAGAAATTAATTAATCTGTCTGTCAAAGCAAAAACTGTGGGCGCCCGTAAATATTCTGACGATGTGGACTATGGATTTCTATTCGTGGGTGGTTTGTTCGTGCTGGCAATGACTTACATTGTTGTGCTCAAGTAGATACTCATCCTGCTAAATCAACAAACCGCGGTTGAAATCCCCCGACCACCAAGCCCTCCACGACCTGCAGGCCTGGCAGCGCCGGATGCAGCAGCAACCCACTTGGCTGAACCAGATAGCGCGGCGCGTACAGGCGCGGCTGAATGCGTTGCTGCCGGAGAAAGTGCACGTGGCCATTACCGCGGCCATTCAGAAAATGGTGCAGGGCGTGTTGTTCGGGTCCACGCACACCACCCAACGGCCGGTATTAGCGGGCACACTGCAGGAGCGGGAGGCACGGGTGCGGGCGCGCATTCGGGCGTACCGCAACACGGCGGCTCTGGAAGGCGGCGTGACCGGGGCCGGCGGCTTCCTGCTGGGTCTCGCCGATTTTCCGCTGCTGCTGGGCATCAAGCTGAAACTGCTCTTTGATATTGCCGCCCTCTACGGCCACGATGTACGCAGCTTCCCGGAGCGGCTCTACCTGCTGCACATCTTCCAACTGGCCTTCAGCAGCCAGCACACCCGCCGCGAAACCTACCGCCAGCTAGCAGCCTGGCCCGAAACGCAGCAAACCGTTACGGCCGAAACCTTCGACTGGCGCACTTTCCAACAGGAGTACCGCGACTACATCGACCTGGCCAAGCTGGCCCAGCTGGTACCGGTGATTGGGGCGGCCGTGGGCGCCGTGGCCAACTACCGCCTGCTGGCCCAGCTCGGCGAAACGGCCATCATGTGCTACCGCCTGCGCTGGTTTGCCGAGAAGGGCCGGATTGCTGGAGAAGCGGATCCTGCACAGTAAATGTCATTCCGAGCAAAGCGAGGAATCTGAGTAAGCACATGCAACGTCAGCACCCATATTCCTCGCTCCGCTCGGAATGACACAAAAAAACAGCCCTGACGGAAACGTCAGGGCTGTTTTTTTGTAAACTGAAAAGCTTAGCCTTTGGCTTGCTTGCTGCCCTGGTGGGCTTTGCGCTTGGCCATGCGGTCCGACTGCAGTTGGCTGTACTTGGCGTACTGGTCAGCGCTCAGGATTTGCTTGAGTTGGGCATCGTACTGGGCTTTTTTGCCCTTCATGGCCTCATGCTGCTGGCGCTTTGTAGCGGGCGTGGTGCCGGCCTGGGCTTTGTAGGCCTGCATTTCCTGGGCGCGGCTCAGGTGTAGCTGGCGAACCTGCTCAGTCTGGGCGGCGGAGAGGCCGAGCTGCTTGGTGAGAGCCTGAGCGGCGTGGGCGGCGCGCTGCTCAGGCGTTTTGGCGGCCTTGTCGCCTTTCTCGCCCTTCATGCGGTGCTGGCCGTGGGCGGCTTTGGTGGGTAGCGTCTGGGCCGAAACGGCGGCGGCGGAGAACGAGAAAGCGGCGAGGATTACGAGGAACTTCTTCATGGCTATGGTTGGAAAAATTATGGCGGGTGAAAGAAGCCCGCTGCCGTCCGGACTGGCGTTTAGGCTTCTGCAGGGTCATTTGCAACTCCGATGCCAGTTTTCAGTGCCAAGCCCGAAAAAGCGCCTCTTGAAAAATTTAAATTTTCCGGTTAAACCTTCGTTTGCTGGCTCAGTCGCGGGTTTTTATCGGGGCTTATGCTCTGAAAAAGACTGGTTTCAGCACTGGCAGGCAAGGGCCGCTGCCCCGGCTTTGGGTTGGCAGGGGCAGGCTGCTGGAGTGGAAGAAACAATCGCCGGCCGCAACAAAACGTGGCGGTTCGGGCTTTGTACAGTCCGGGTTGCGGGGGCAGCAATCCGGTTTTACCTTTGCCCCATCAATTCTTTCTAGCCCGAAGGATTGTTTTTATACAGAGGCGCTGAGAGACAGGCTCGATGAAGCGTCGGCAACCACCCGGAACCCTCCGGAACGGTGCCAATTCCTGACCATATAAAAACAAGTTGCCGTGGACGCTTCCAACAACCTCCTGCATTCAACCTCCGCTTTTTTGGCTCCGGCTGCCGCGTTGCGGCTGGCGGGCCGGGGCTGTTGTTGCTGTTGTTGTCGGGCGTAGCTAGCCCTTTCTCTGTTTTCGCGGGTACGCACCCGCCGACGTCGCACGTCGGTCGGCTGCTGCGCTAAGCGGCTTCGCGCCCGCACCTCCTCTTTTTCTCGGATTGTCACCCGATGGCCGGGCCGGGCACAGGCTTTGCGCTCCGGTTGGCGGCCTGCGGTGGCTGCTGATTCGCTCGTTGCGCGGTTTGCGGGCGGCGTAATCGGCTAGGCCGGACTTCCGTTCCTGCTTTGTTTTCTCCCGGGAGCCGGTGGCGTTGCGCTGCTGCCGGCGCCGTTTCGTTTTTCATTTTCCGTCTTTTTGCTTCTGACTATGTCATCCCTCCAAAAGCCCATTGGTATCTATTTCGAGCACCCCGAGTGGTTTAAGCCGCTGTTTGCGGAGCTGGACCGCCGCGGCCTGCCCTACGAGAAAATCGACGCCGCCCATCACCTGTTCAACCCCTCGGAAAAGGAGAGCCGCTACAGTCTGGTGGTGAACCGCATGAGCTCGTCGGCGTACCTGCGCGGGCACGGGCAGGGCATCTTCCACACGGCCGGCTTTGCCACGCATTTGGAGCGTATCGGCACGCGCATCATCAACGGCTCGGCGGCCACGGCCATCGAAACGAACAAGGCTCGTCAACTGTCCCTGTTCGAGTTGCTGGGGCTGAAATACCCGGCCTCGCGGGTCATCAACCACGCCTCCCGGGCTGTGGACGCAGCGCGCGAGCTGCGCTTTCCGGTGGTGGTGAAGGTGAACATCGGGGGCAGCGGCGCTGGTATCATCCGCTTCGATACGCCCGAGGGCCTGCAGGCCGCCGTCGACAACAACCAGATCGATCTGGGTATCGACCAGACGGCGCTGGTGCAGGAGTACGTGACGCCCCGCGGCGGCCACATTCACCGCGTGGAAATGCTCAATGGTAAGTTTCTCTACGCCATGAAGGTGTATACCACCGGCGAGAGCTTCAACCTTTGCCCGGCCGAAATCTGCCAGATTCCGGAAGAGCAGTCGGCCGAGTTCTGCCTGACCGAAGCCCCGAAAAAGGGCATCCAGGTGGAAGCCTTCACGCCGCCCGCCGAAGTAATCGAAGCCGTGGAGCGCATTGTGGAGGCCGCCAAAATCGACGTGGGCGGCATCGAGTACCTCATCGACGACCGCACTGGCGACGTGCTGTTCTACGACATCAACGCCCTGTCCAACTTCGTGGCCGACGCCGTGAACGTGGTCGGCTTCGACCCCTACGCCCGCTTCGTGGACTACCTGGAGTCGCAGCTGCCGGTGGCGGCGGTGGCTCAGGAGGAAGTAGCCACGGCGTAGGCCGACGATTCATTCAAGCAAACAATCAGAACGTCATGCTGAGCGAAGGCGCAGCCGCAGTCGAAGCATCTCTACCGCTTCGTTGCAGTAGCAATCTAACGAAGCGGTAGAGATGCTTCGGCAAGCTCAGCATGACGTTCTATCAATCTCAACTCAACGAACCATGAAATTTGGCTATTGGATGCCCATATTCGGGGGCTGGCTGCGCAACGTCGAGGACGAGCAGATGCCCACCGACTGGAGCTACGTAAAGCAGCTGGCCCAGCGCAGCGAGGCCCTGGGCTACGACCTGACGCTGATTGCGGAGCTCTACCTGAACGACATCAAAGGCACCGAGGCGCCCTCGCTGGAGGCCTGGAGCACGGCCGCCGCGCTGGCCGCCGTGACCGAGCAGTTGGAAATTATGGTGGCCGTGCGCCCCACCTTCCACAACCCCGCGCTGCTGGCTAAGCAGGCCGCCAACATCGATTTGATTGCGCCCGGGCGGTTGTCGCTGAACGTGGTGTCGTCGTGGTGGAAGGACGAGGCCACCAAGTACGGCCTGCACTTCGAGCAGCACGACGACCGGTACGCCCGCACCCGCGAGTGGCTGGACGTGGTGACCAACGTGTGGAAGCAGGACCATTTCAGCTACGACGGCAAGTACTACCAAGTGGCCGACAACGTGCTGCAACCCAAGCCCGCCAAAGCCCCGTTCCTGTACGCCGGCGGCGAATCGGAAGCGGCCAAGGACCTGATTTCGACGCAGTGCGACGGCTACGTGATGCACGGCGACTCGCCAGAGCTGATTGGGGCCCGCATTGCCGATATGCGCCGCCGCCGCGAGCAGAAAGGGTTGCCGCCGATGAAATTCGGCGTGGCCGGCTACACCATTGTGCGCGACTCGGAGCAGGACGTGAAAAAGGAGCTGGACCGCATCACCAACGTGAAGGCCTCGGCCTCGGGCTACGGCAACTACCAGCAGTGGCTGGCCGGCACCCAGCTGGAGCAGCAGGTGTCGTTGCAAGACTACTCGGTGTCCAACCGTGGCCTGCGCACCGGCCTGACCGGCACGCCCGCCCAGCTGCAAGACCGGATTGGCGCTTTCGAGGCTGTAGGCGTTGATTTTTTCCTGTTGCAGGCCAGCCCGCAGCTGGAAGAAATGGAGCGTTTCTCCGAATCTGTTATCCAGGTAGTGGCGTAACTTGGTTGCCTGAAATTCGCCTGTCATCCTGAGCTTGCGAAGGATCTTATCACGTCGAAACGAGTCGTCAAAGGATAACTCGAACGTGATAAGGTTCTTCGCAAGCTCAGGATGCCAGATAGGCAAAGCCTGACACAACCCAAAAAATCCTAGCGTCCGACCGGACATATACCCATTTTGCAGTGCGTGCAGCCGCAGCAGCGGCCCGCAGTGTCTCAACACAACTATGCAGGAGACGCCCCGGCCCGGGGCGTCTTTTTCTCCCCTTTCATGATCAGAAAATCACTGGAACTGCTGCGGCAGGAGGCGGCCGAAACCGGCGCCGGAACGCTTAAACGAAGCCTGAACGGCTTCAACCTCATTACCATCGGCATCGGCGTGATTATCGGGGCGGGCCTGTTCTCGCTCACCGGCATTGCCGCCGCTAATAATGCCGGCCCGGCTGTCACGCTCTCGTTTGTAGTGGCGGCGGTGGGCTGCGCCTTTTCGGCGCTGTGCTACGCCGAGTTTGCCTCCATGGTGCCCGTGGCCGGCTCGGCCTACACCTACGCCTACGCCACCATGGGCGAGCTTTTCGCCTGGATTATCGGCTGGGATTTGGTGCTCGAATACTCAGTGGGCGCGGCTACGGTGGCCATCAGCTGGTCGCAATACCTGCTCAAGTTCCTGAGCAAGTACGGCATCATCGTGCCGCCGCAGCTGGTGATGTCGCCGTTTGAAACGGCCACGCTGGCCGATGGCAGCGTGGTGCACGGCTTCGTCAATATTCCGGCCATGCTGATTGTGCTGGCCATTACTATGATTATCATTCGCGGCACGTCGGGCTCGGCGTGGTTTAATGCGCTGGTGGTTACGCTAAAGGTGGCCGTGGTACTAGTGTTTATCGCGCTGGGCTGGCAGTACATCGATCCGGCCAACTACCAACCCTACATTCCGCAGAATACCGGGGTGTTCGGCGAGTTCGGCTGGAGTGGGATTTTGCGCGGGGCAGGCGTGGTGTTCTTCGTGTTCATCGGCTTCGATATCGTGGCCACCATGGCCCAGGAAACCAAGAATCCGCAGCGCAACATGCCCATCGGTATCATCGGCTCATTGCTGATCTGCACCGTGCTGTTCGTGCTGTTCGGGCACGTCATGACCGGTCTGGCCAACTACACCGAATTCAAGAACAGCGCCGCGCCGGTGGCTATTGCCATTGAGAAAACGCCCTACGCCTGGCTGTCGTCGGCCGTGATTCTGGCTATCATCATCGGCTACACTTCCGTGATTCTGGTGGATTTGCTGGGTCAGAGCCGGGTGTTTTTTAGCATGGCAAAAGACGGCCTGCTGCCCCCGGTTTTCGCCCGCATCCACGAGCGGTTCCGTACCCCCCTGCAGTCGAACCTGCTGCTGGGGCTGTTCATTGCGCTGTTTGCCGGCTTCGTGCCCATTTCGGTGGTGGGTGAGATGACGAGCATCGGCACGCTGCTGGCATTCGTGATGGTGTGCATCGGCATCCTGATTATGCGCAAGCGCGAGCCCGACGCCCCGCGCGGGTTCCGCACGCCCTGGGTGCCGCTGGTGCCCATACTGGGCATCCTCACCTGCGTGGTGATGATGCTGGCGCTGCCTTGGGAAACGTGGCTGCGGCTGGCCGTGTGGCTGGCTATCGGTCTGGCCATCTACTTCGGCTATGGTCGCAAGCACAGCAAGCTGGGAAATCCGGGAAAAGCTGATGAGTTGAAGGAAGTATAAACTGAGCCAATATGCCCACTGCAACAGCCGGAGCCGCGAGGTTCCGGCTGTTTGCGTTGCGGGGTGGTTTGCGAAGAAAACCCGGTTAGCGCCGGGTTTTTTCGTATACCCCGGTTATGTCTACTCGTCGCACGTTTCTTTCCTCACTCGCGCTGGCTGCCACGGCGGCCGCGCTGCCTTCTTCGCTTATGGCCATGCCTCTCGCCGCCCGTCCCAAACTGCTGCTGTTCGACGTCAACGAAACCCTGCTGGACCTGAGCAAGCTGCAGATGGCCATCAACCAGGAGTTCAAGTCGGAATTTGCCTTCAAACAGTGGTTTTCGCTGCTGCTGCAATACTCGCTGGTGGATACCACCACGGCCGCCTATCACGATTTCGGGCAGATTGGGGCCGCCGCCCTCGATATGCTGGCGCAGGCCCTCGGCCAGCCCGCTCGCCCCGAAACGCGCAAAAAGGAGCTGCTGGGCTTGATTACCGAGCTGCCGCCGCATCCCGACGTGGTGCCGGCCCTCACGCGCCTGCAAAAAGCCGGATTTCGCATGGCAACGCTAACCAATTCTTCGGGCCCGGCCGTGAAAAAGCAGATAGCCTACGCTGGCCTCAGCAGCTTCTTCGAGCAGTTACTGAGCGTGGATGCCGTGCAGCGCTACAAACCCCACCCCGACACCTACCGCATGGCCTGCCAAACCCTGAAAACCGCCCCCGCCGACACCCTGCTGATTGCGGCTCACGGCTGGGATACGGCTGGGGCCGTGCGTGCCGGCTTGCAGGCAGCCTTCGTGGCGCGCCCCGGACAGGCCCAATACCCGCTGGCCGCCGCCCCCGCCTACACCGGACCTACGATAGGAGATATTGCCCGACAGTTGGGCGCTTAGGCGGCGCTAGTCGGTTGCGTGCGGTTTCGAAGGGGTATATATGGACCTGAATAAACGCGTAGCTTTAAGCGGTTATTCAGGTTTTATTACATGTCATTCGCGGAAACTACTGTGGTGGATATGCTTCCACCAACACCGGCGCGGCCAGCACCGGTGTACCCAACTATCAAGGAAAGCTGGGGCTTTTTGGGGTGGTATCTGCTGGCTTCGCTGGTGGTGGGAGTCCCGACCTTTTTGATAGGGGAAAAGCTGCTCTCGCTGCCGACAGCCGTGGCGCTATTGCTGGTAGCGGCGGGCAGCAATGGTACGCTGCTATGGTTTCTGCGGCGGCGGTACTCAGCCCGCTGGCCCGGTATCAACCTAAACGGACGGGTGCCCGGCTGGTTGGTCGTGGCCTTGCCTGCGTTAGTGCTGGCAGCAGATATGGTGCTCTCACTGATTGATTTGCTGCACCTGCCGGCATTCAGTCCAGACACTTATCAGAAACTGTTGAAACTACCCGCAGTGGCGTTTCTGGTTTTGTGCGTGGCAGCTCCGGTGCTGGAAGAACTATTGCTGCGGGGCGTGCTGCTGCAAGGGTTGCTGCGCAATTTTCCAGGCCGTCCGTGGATAGCTATCGGCCAGTCGGCTCTCATTTTTGGGCTGATGCACGCCAACCCACCGCAGAGCTTGGCGACGTTTGTACTGGGGTTGCTGATGGGCTGGCTGTATTACCGTACCCGCTCACTGTGGCTGTGTATGGGTGTGCACTTCCTCAACAACCTGTTCGCTTTTACGGCTATGCTGGCCACCACCGAAGCTGCAAAGGATGAAGAGATTACGGCTATGTTTGGGGCGCCTTGGATATACGTTACAGTGGTGGCACTAAGCGCCCTCGTACTGGCCGGGCTATTGTGGCGCGTACACAAAACCACTGTTTTGCCGGAAGCAGTTGTTGCAGCGGTTACGCCGCAGATGTTGGAGGTTGTGGCGGCTGCAGATTAGTTCTGGCGGAAGGCATATCAGAAATATGCTTGATAAGGTCATCTCGCCCGAAGGTGGCAACCGTTAAGCGCGGGTTACGAAGTCAGCCGTTTCAGCAGCTTCTGCAGCACCTCGCGCACCTGGGGCTCGGCGTTGGTGAGCAGCAGCAAGCCGCCGTACACGGCCGTCAGCAACGAGGAGCGTAGTAGCATCGTGATGAATAGGGAGTGCACGAATGGCACCAGCCACGCCGCCAAACCGGCCACGGCGGCCAGCAGCAGAATCAGCGGCACGCGCTTATCAAACGGCTGCAGCCCGAAGCTGCGCCACACAAACCAGGTGCGCGCCGTGTTGATGAGCACCATGGCCACGGAAGCGGCCACGGCGGCGCCCGTCAGGCCCATGCGCGGAATCAGCAGCAGGTTCATGAGCACCGTAGCGCCGGCCAGCGAGGCGTTGAATAGCAAATCGTAGCGGTAGCGCGGCGACGTGACGACGATCAGGCCGTTGACGCCGGTAATGCCGTCGAATAGCCGGCCGGCCAGTAGTATCAGTACCGAGGTGGAGCCGGCAGCGTAGGCGGGCTTCATCTGAGCGAAGATGAAGTCGAGGTTGAGGCCGATGCCCAGCGCCAGGTAGCAGCCGAGCAGCGTGTTGAGGCGGGTGGTGCGCTGGTAGAAATCGGCCATGCGGATGTGGTCGTTTTCCTTCCAGTAGTCGGCCAGCAGCGGAAAAGCCACCTTGTAGAGCGCCCGAAACGGCAGCACCAGCGCCGTGCTGATGAAAAACGCCACGCTGTAGATACCTGCCCCGTCGAAGCTCACTTTGGAGCTGACCATCAGCGAATCAATGGTGGTGATGATGACGCCCGACACGTTGCCGAGCAGCGCAAACGCCCCGAAGCTGAGCATCTCGCCGAGCGGCCGTACCCGCAGCGCTGCCCGCGTGGGCCGCAGGTGCAACTCCCCGATGTAGGCCGTGTAGAGTGTCAGCAGTAGGGCAATACTGCTGCTGGCCCCGATGTACCACAGCACATAGCCGTGAAAATCGAGGTAGCCGCCGCCAAACAGTAGCGCCCCGGCCGTAATCAGCAGCCTCAGGATGATTTCCTGCGCAAACGACGAGAAGGCCGTGTGGTAGAGCGACTTCAAGTAGGTATCCTGCAGGTTGAGCAGCAGCGTGAACAAGGCCAGCACCAGCCCCCACACATAGTACTCGCTGATAAAGTCTGCATCATGGCCGTACCAGCTCAGCACCAGTGGCTTACCCGACAGGTACACCGCCCCCACCAGCCCGAAACCCAGCAGCGGCACGCTCAGCAGGAACGGCAGAAACCCCCGGTGCCCGGTTTCGGGGTGCCGGAAATACGGGAAAAACCGGACGCCCATATTCCCAAACCCAAAAGCCGACACCTGCGCAAACATGGTGGCCAGCGCCACCAGCACGCTGGTGAGGCCAATTTGGCGCGGCTCCAGCACTTTGGGCAGCACCAGCACCGTATTCACGAAGCCCAGCGCCAGGCCCGCGTAAGAAATAACCGTATTGCGCAGCCCCTGCCGCCGAACGATACCCAAAGGATGTGATGAGGTGATGGGGTGAAAAGTCTGGAGGCTAAGCATTCGGCTTGTTATGCCCTGTGTTTAGCCTGACAGCTACATCACGGCCTGCCATATGTCTGTGCCGTTGACGAAGGCCGTGTTGCGGCTGCGAAGGTAGTGCATCAGCTCGGCGAACTGGCGCGGGCCGGTGGTGGTGTTGGCCGGGTCGAAGTGGTCGTTGTGCCAGAGCAGCGTGCAGACGCCGCCGAACCGCTCGATTTCCTGGAACATGGGCGTCAGGGCCGGCAGGATTTCGTCGGGGGCCAGCTGCAGGTAGTTGGGGTGGTGCAGCGTGGCATCCATGACGTTGAGCGGAATTTCCAGGAAGTCGAACCGCTTGCCGGTTTGGAAGTCGAATGGCTGGAACGGCAGGCAGTAGGAGTTGCGGAAGCCGTAATGCTCGGCGAAGCCCAGCGTGGAGTCGTACTCAAAAGCCAGATCATCCACTAAAGCCGGCGTGATGCGTGGCTCCCACTGCAGATAGTGGAACCGCACCCCTGGCACATTATCGGGAGTACAGAAACCAATAGATGCTTCCTGCATAAGCTGGCTGGCATTATTGGCAGTGCCGATGCTGGCGTGTAAGCGAATTTCAGCTCCAGCCGCTTCCAGTGCCCGGATACGGGGCAGCACAGTTGTAAGTTTATAATCCGCATTGGGCGTGCCGTTGGCTGCCTTCCGGTGCTCAGGCAGAAACAAATATGTACTCTTCGCCCCGAACTCCGCCACCGTGCGCTGCACCAGCTCCAGGTTGTCCCATGCATCGGGCTGCGTGAAATGCCGCCACAGCTGCCGCCCGAAATCCAGCAGCCGGCCACTCCGAAGAGCGGCTTTGGCCGGTGCCTTCCAGGCGCCGTGCAGGCTGTCGATATCGTGCGTGACGAAGGTGGCGAAGGGCGCGCCGCCTGCCCAGCGGCGCGGCGGCAGCGGCTGGCCCGTGGCGTGCTCCACGGCCGTTTTTAGCACCTCGAAGTAGTAGTTAACGACCGGCACGGTCACGAAGCCGTAGCGGTGCTGCACGCTGGCCGCAAACGGAAAGCGGCCGTGCCGGTCCCGCTCGTCGGAAAAGAACTCCTGCCAGCCGCTAAGCAGATAAAACGCCGCCGACACGACGTCGGCGTTGATGCGCGCCCGGCCGGCCGGCAGCAGCTCCAGTAGCGGCGCTTCTGGGTGCGGGTCGAAGAAGAACGGCAGTTGCTGCCCGTGCCAGTCGCGCCAGATAGGGGCGGCCGGGTAGGGGTTGGTTTCGCTGAAAAAGATGCCGGCAGTCTCGATAATTTCCACCTGCGGCTGCGTGGCGG
This sequence comes from Hymenobacter canadensis, assembly GCF_027359925.1. Taxonomy (NCBI): domain Bacteria; kingdom Pseudomonadati; phylum Bacteroidota; class Cytophagia; order Cytophagales; family Hymenobacteraceae; genus Hymenobacter; species Hymenobacter canadensis. Next base: position 827,070 of record NZ_CP114767.1, read on the forward strand.
CATAGCCGATGTCCATCTCTTGTACGCCGTCGTAGGCCTGCCGGAAGTGGTGTAGCACGTATGCCAGCCGGCTTTCGGGCGTGGTGGCAACAACGGGAGGCAACGGCGGCAAAGTATGTAGCATACGCTTTAGCTTGTGCCGGATTGCTGGTGAAAAATAGAGCGGCGTACTGATTTTGGGGCGTGTTTCGGGCACAAGCTAAAGCTTATGCTACATCTTCCAGCCACTTGTCGAGCAGGCGGGCGGCGCGATGCCGGCTGTGGCCCTCGTCGGAGGTGCCCAGGGTGGCATTGTAGTAAGTTGCCCGTTGATATAAATCCAGCGGTTTGTGCTGCTGGTAGCCGCGCAGCAGCGCCGCCAGCTCCGGCAGGGTGGCGGCCCGCGGCACCAGGCCGTGCGCCACGTAGCCGTAGTAGTCGTCGGCCACGGCGTGGGTGCCGAAGCGGAAGTACAGGCTGGCAAGATTCAGCAGCGTGGCTTCGAGGTGGGTGCTGGTGTCGGCCGCAATCAGCGCATCCTGCTGCTGCAGAAACTCAAACACGTTTTGCTGCCGCGCATCCGAAAACAGCAGCTGCGGGTGCTGCTGGCGCAGAAACGAGAAGTCGCGCGGGTCGCCAGGGTGGGGGCGGAAGGTGAAGGTGAGGGCCGGGAACTCGCGCAGCAGGTAGGCCAGCGTTTCCCGGATGGCCTCAGTGTTATCAAGCGTGTTGCAGGCCACGCCCACGCGCCGCACGGCCGGGCGCTGGTTTTTCTGACCAAGAAACGCGTCGGCTTTGGGCATGCCCACCAGCTCCACCTGGCCCCGCACGGGGCCGCACTGCCGGTACTTGTCCAGCGCATCCTGGCCTTCCAGCAAGCTCAGGTCGAAGCCCAGGGGCGGGAAGTTGGTGCTCACGCTGGCGTGCTGCACATAAGCCGTGGGCACGCCTTCAGCGTGGCAGGCCAGTAATAGAGCGCGGGCGTCGTCGTTGTGGTCGTTGGCAAACACCACGGCCCGTGGCCGGTAGTGACGCAGGGCCCGCCGGTACACCTCGTAGTAGCCGATGGCGTTGAAAATCAAATCAAAAAACCGCCAGGCCCGCTCGCCCTCCGTGCGCCGCAGCGCCCGGTACACGCCCGGCAGCTGCCCGTAGTACAGTAGCTTGCGCCGCAATGACAGCCGGTTCACCTGCCCATTGTAGCGCCCGATTTCCTTGCTCTGCCCGGCCACCAGCACGGCATCGGGCCGGGCTTCGCGTAAAAAATGCAGGGCGTCGTAGTTGTTCTGGCTTACCGTGTAGAGCCACACTTTGCCGCGCAACTCATCTGGGTTTCGCACCTTATGTAGCATGTTGCCGACAAGCCGCAGTCCAGCATATCCAGCCACTTTCAGCAGCCGCTTCCACGGGCTGGCCGGCGAAATGGGTTCCAGCATGCGGGCCGGTAGCGCTGCAAACAGCGGCGTAAACCGTAGCTGCAATATGTCGCGCAGGCGGGCAGCGGGGGTGGGCGGAAGGGCAGCTTCGGGCATGGCTGGGGCTACAGCGCTTCCCAGGTGAGCGGGGTGCCGGCGTGCAGGTCCTGGCGGGCCGGCTTGCCCAGCAGCTGGTCGTAGTAGCGCGGGGGCAGGCCGTCGCCGGGGCGTACTACGCGCAGATTTTGCGCCGTGAATAGCTCGCCGGCCCGGATATCCTGCGCCACGTAGAGGCTGCGCTTGTAGAGGCGGCTTTTCTCTTCGGCGCGCTGCACGCCGTACTGAATCTGACCCAGGGCCTGCCAGGCGCGCTCGGTTTCGGTTACCAGCTGCGCCACTTCCTCGGGCTCCAGCGAGAAGGCTGAGTCCACGCCGCCGTCGGCGCGGCGCAGCGTCACGTGCTTTTCCACCACGCAGGCCCCCAGAGCTACGGCCGCTACGGCCGCACCCACGCCGGCGGTGTGGTCGGAGAGGCCCACCAAGGCATCGGGGAAGAGCTGCTGGAAGTGGGGCAGCGTACGCAGGTTGGTGTTCTGGGGCGTGGCGGGGTAGGTGCTGGTGCACTTGAGCAGCACCAGCTCGCGGCAGCCGGCCTCGCGTAGCACCTGCACGGCCTCGGCCACCTCGGCCAGTGTGCTGGCCCCGGTGCTCATAATCACGGGCTTGCCGGTGGCGGCCACCCGGCGCAGCAGCGGCCAGTCGGTATTCTCAAACGAGGCAATCTTGTAGACCGGCACATCGAGGGTTTCCAGAAAATCGACGGCGGTTTCATCGAAAGGCGAGCTAAAAGCCAGCATGCCGTGCTGCCGGGCGCGGTCAAACAGCGGCTTGTGCCACTCCCAGGGCGTATGGGCCTCCTGGTATAACTCGTGCAGCTCGCGGCCGAACCACAGCGAGTTGGGGTCGTCGATGCGGTAGGCGCCGGGCAGCGTCATGGTATCGGCGGTGTAGGTCTGGAGCTTGATGGCGTGGGCGCCGGCGGCCGCCATAGCATCCACGATGGCCAGGCCACGATTGAGGTCCTGGTTGTGGTTGCCGCTGAGCTCGGCAATGATGAGCGGTGGCTGATCGGGGCCCACGAGGCGGGAGCCAAAGGAAATCGTCATGCCGCAAAACTACGAAGCCTATAGCTGGCTAACCGTAGCTTTCTTCGCTGGTCGGCTGCAGGTCGTCGGAATCCAGTAGCGGGGCCGCACCGCCTAGTTGTGTCACCTGCTGAAACAGTTGCATCTCCTGCTCTGAGCGATGCACATATTGCACCACGCGGATAGTGAGGTAGGCTGATATGATGCTGAAGACGCAGGACATGATGTTGAGCGCCGCTGCATTTTGCAGGGTATACATGGTCACATCATCTGCCGTGTTCTTACTGGCGGCATTGGTAATCACACTATGCACCAGATATGCCGCCCACCACCATCCTACCAGAGTGTGGTCTTTGGTGCGGCCTGCCATATCGTTGGTGTCGTGCCATATTTCTTTCATGATGGTGTAAGGCCGCACCAGATTCAGAAATGGTACAAACCAGGCACCTACAGCCCATCCATCCGTGTGTTCCGGCCAGCGCCCGGCCAGGCGCAGGTTAAGATAAGCCCGCCGAAACCATTGCAAAAAGAAGACGGTGGCCAGCACCATTATAGCTACATACACTATTTCCAGTAGCCCATGCAACAGAACAAGCACTGGCGCAAAGCTGTCTGAACTGGTGATATCGAGACCGGCCGGGAGCGTGGTGTAGATAAAATTGGTGAGGATTAGAATGGCATTTATTGCAATGATGACCCAGAACAGCAAGAGCGTCTGGCGGGCCCGTTGAGTATTATCACGCACCATAAAGAGGAAAGAATATACGCGTCAAAAATTATCGGTTAACCATTCAAATGTAAGTGGAGAGCTCAGATTTTCAGAGTCTACCCGCGTAATTATTCGCTGAAACCCAGTCCGCTCAAATGCCTTCACCGACGCTACGTTGGCGGCCTGCACATGCCCCACCACCTGCCGAACCCCGCCAAATGCCTGCGCCAGCGCCCGAGTGCCAGCCAGCAGCAGCAAAGGCGCAAGCCCCCGGCCCCGGAACCGAGCATCGAGCAAGTAGCTGAGCGTGGCACGGGCTTCCTCCACCTGAAACCGGATCAGGCCCAGAGGCTGGCCGCTGGCGGCGTCTTCGGCCAGTAGCAGCAGACTGTTGGGGTCCCGGAGGCGGGCAGCCAGCCACAGCTCGTGCATAGCCTGCGCCACCGGCTGCGGGTTGAAGGAAAACTGCCGTACGGTGGGGTCGTTGGTCCAGGCCAGCAGCTGCGCGGAATCGGCAGCTACTACCGGGCGCAGCAGGAACGGCGGCGCCGGCAGCTCCAGCGCCCGGAACTCCTGGCGCAGCCGCACCGGCGCCAGCCCATCGAACACTCGGCGCTGCGCCTGGCGCAACTGGCGGATCAGGCGGTCGGCCTCGGGGCTGGTCAGCACGTTGGGGGCGCTGGGGTAGGGCAGGGCCAGGCCAGCTTCCAGCAGAAAGTGGTTGATGTCGTGCTGGTTGTCGGCCACGGGCAGCAGCAGCAGCAGGCCGCTCCCGGCCGCGCAGTACTCGTAGCTGATGGTGCTGGGCGAGCACACGGCCGCGCCGCAGCGGCGCATCAGCGCCACCAGCTCCGGGGCCGGCAGGCTGTGGTGCAGCGTCAGGCGTGGCTGCTGGTCGGCCCAGGTTTGCAGGGCTTCCCGGCCGCTATAGGCGCTGCCCACCACGGCGTGCACCTGCGCCACGTTGGGCAGCGCCAGTAGGGCGGCGGCTACGTGGCGGGTCTGGTGGGTGGGGTCAGCGCCGCCCAAGCACACCAGCACCGACGTGTGGGAGGCCTCAGAGGCAGGCTGCCGGGCGGCTTCGCGGAAGGCGCTGCGCAGCGGCGCGAAAGCCGGGCCGGCCAGCAGCCGGGCGCCGGGCTGGCGCATCTGGTACTGGTTGAGCTGCACGCCGCCGGCCGGGTTCAGCACCAAGTCGGCTGCCAGCGGAAAGCCGTGCAGATCATCCACATACACCAGCCGGGCCACTGCCCCGCGCACCGTGTTCTGGTAGTCGTAGCGGAAATCGTAGCCATCGAGTACCAGCACATCGGTGGCGCGCAATACGTGGCGCACCAGATGGGCCGCTTCCTCGGGCTGCGGCTGGGTAGGCAGCGCCACCACGCGCAGGCCGGCGGCCGCCAGTTGCTGCGCCAGCGCCTCATCCGGCTCCCGAATCAGAAACAGTTGCTCGGCAAAGTCCGGCCGCAGAATCTCAGCCAGCGCCAGCAGGCGCATCACGTGGCCCAGCCCGATGCGGGAGTTGCCGTCAGCGCGTAGCACAAGGCGGGGAGGAGCCATCAGAGCTTTTTCTGTTCGATATGGGCGTTGAGCGCCACCAGTTCAGGGTGCGCGTCCAATAGCGCAATCAGACCATCGGTGGGCAGCGTGGCAGCGTCGTAGTTCTCTATCAGTTGCCGGATCAGCTCGAAATCATCGGCCGTATCCACTGTGAGACGGTAGGCGCTGCGGTCTTCGGCGCGCCGCACGTGCCGGAACTGCACCCGCCCCGAGCGGTTCTGATGGATATAGGGTGTCACATGCTCGCGGTCGGAGGGCAGCGTGGCCTGCGCGGCGGCCTCTTCCAGCAGCTCCCGCGAAAATACCTCGAAGTCGAAACCGCGCGGAAACGTGCGCTCCAGCACATTCGACAGGTACAGGCGCGGGTTGTCAGCGGCTAAGTAAGTCCGCACGGCGTCGGCTACCAGCGCTCCGTCTAGTAGCGGGCAGTCGGACGTCACGCGCACTATCACATCCAGGTTATGGGCGGCGGCGCACTGCTGGTAGCGGGCCAGCACGTCGTCCTCGGGGCCGCGGGTGCAGGGCAGCTGGTGGGCGGCCCCGAATTCGGCCAGCACGTCGTCGGTGGCGTTGGTGGTAGTGGCCAGGTACAGCGGCAGGCCGCTGGCCTGCAGGCGCAGCACATGGTGCAGCAGCAGCGGCTGGCCGGCCATGGGCCGCAACACCTTGCCCGGCAGCCGGGTGCTGGTCATGCGGGCCTGCGAGATGATGCCGACGTTTTTCAAAAGAGGTAATGAAGTGATGAGGTAATCAGGTAATGAGGCCCGTCTGTTATCCTGAACTTGCGAAGGACCTTGTCAGACTGAAGCCATTGACAATGAGCCGTTCATTGAAACGCTCAAGGTGGTAAGGTCCTTCGCTCTGCTCAGGATGACAAAGAGCTACCCCGCCACAAATTCCCGGATGCAGTCGATGACGTACTGCTGCTCGTCGTCGGTGAGGCTCGGGAACAGCGGGATGCTGAGGCAGTGGGCGTAGTAGGCTTCGGCCAGCGGGAAGTCGCCGGGCTGCCAGCCCAGGCCCTGGTAGTAGGGCATAGTGTGCACCGGAATGTAGTGCACCTGCGCAAAGATTTCCCGGGTTCGGAGAAAGTCGTAGAGGCCTTTGCGGTCGGGCACCTGAATCACGTAGAGGTGGTAGGCGTGGCCGGGCGTGCAAGCTAGCGGCCGCACAGCGGGCAGGTCGGCAAAGGCGGCATCGTAGCGGGCGGCCAACTGGCGGCGGCGGGCCAGGCCCTCGTCGGCGCGGGTCAGCTGGCTGATGCCCAGCGCGCAGAGCATGTCGGGCATCCGGTAGTTGTAGCCCAGCTCCTGCATTTCCATGTACCAGCCGCCGTCGTTGCGCTGCATCTGGGCGGGGTCTTTGGTGATGCCGTGGGTGCGCAGCTTAAGTAGCTCCCGGTACAGGTCTTCGCGGTTGGTGGTAATCATGCCGCCCTCGCCGGTAGCAATGTGCTTGACGGGGTGGAAGCTGAAAATGGCCAGATCAGCAAACTGCCCGTTTCCGCAGCGCTGCTCCCGGCCCTGCAAGTCCGTGAAGAAGCCGCCAGGTGAGTGGCAGGAGTCTTCTATCATCCACAGGCCAAACTCGTCGCAGAGTTGGCGGGCGGCTTCCAGGTTCACGGGCAAGCCAGCAAAATCCACCGGAATCAGGCCGTGGAAGTGGCCCCGGGGGTAGCTTTCCAGCAGCCGGCGCACCTGTTGCAAGTCAATCAGGGCCGTGGCCGGGTCAATGTCGGCGAAGTGCACCTCGCCGCCGCAGTAGCGCACGCAGTTGGCCGACGCCGCGAAGGTGATGGGCGTGGTGATGACCCGCTGGCCGGGCTGCACGCCCAGCGCCAGCGCGCACAGGTGCAGCGCCGCCGTGCCGTTGCTCACGGCCACCGCGTACCGGGCGCCCATGTAGGCGGCAAACTTTTCCTCGAACTCCGCCACTTTCGGCCCCTGCGTGAGGTAGTCAGAGTGCAGGGTTTCCACCACGGCCCGCACGTCGTCGTCGGTGATGTGCTGGCGGCCGTAGGCGATGGGGCGGGTGGGCTGGAAAACAGGAACACTCATAGACTTCAAAAGTACAGGACGGGCTGTAAAGTTTGGCCCTGAAATGCCACCGCCGCTTCCTAAATCAGGAAGCGGCAGTGGCATTTATATATAGTGCCAAAAAACATTGCATACGGAAGCCCTATGCCGCCGTAATGAACTGCCGGCTACACCACAAAATCCGCATCCACGTGCAGCCGGATTTCCTCGCGGATCTGCTCGGCGTCCAGCCAGTCGTCGTTGTTGGCCGAGTCGTAGTGGAAGCCTTCGGGCACGCGCTTGCCGTTGAAATGCTGGATGAACTGCTCCACATCCCACTGCGGCGTAAAGGGCAGGATAACGTAATATTTGGGCAGCTCCACTGTGCTGAGGGCGTCAGTGGAGGTTATCATTTCCTCGTGCAGCTTCTCGCCGGGCCGGATGCCCACGATTTCCTGCCGGCAGTCGGGGCCGATGGCCTTGGCCACTTCCGTGATGACATAGCTCGGAATCTTGGGCACGAAGATTTCGCCGCCCCAGCTGTTTTCCAGCGCATATAACACCAAATCTACGCCCTGTTCCAGCGAGATGTGGAAGCGCGTCATGTCGGGGTGGGTGATGGGCAGCACGCCGGTTTCGCGGCGCTGCATAAAGAAGGGCACTACCGAGCCGCGGGAGCCGATTACGTTGCCATAGCGCACCACCGAGAAGCGCAGGTCGCGGGCACCTTTCATGTTGTTGGCGGCCACAAACAGCTTGTCGGAGCAGAGCTTGGTGGCGCCGTAGAGGTTAATGGGGGCGGCGGCCTTGTCGGTGCTCAGGGCCACCACTTCCTTCACGCCGCAGTCGAGGGCGGCGTTAATCACGTTTTCGGCCCCGAAGATGTTGGTTTTGATGCACTCCATCGGGTTGTACTCGGCGGCGGGCACCTGCTTGAGGGCGGCGGCGTGCACAATGATGTCGATACCTTCGCAGGCCCGCTTCAGCCGCTCGCCGTCGCGCACATCCCCGATGAAGTAGCGGATGGCGGGGTACTTAGCCTGCGGAAACGTCTGCGACATTTCGTACTGCTTCAGCTCATCGCGCGAGTACACCACTAGGCGCTTCACCTGTGGAAACTGCTCGAATACAGTCTGCACAAACTGCTTGCCGAAGGAGCCGGTACCGCCGGTTACCAGGATGGATTTATGGTTGAGGTCGAGGGCCATTCAGGGGAGTTGGGTGAGGAGTGGGGCGCAAAGGTAATGGTGTAGCATGACCTTCGGTTGTGCCAGATGGAGTTTGAACGGATACAACTGACAAGACGCAAGTCGGCATAGGCTAAAGCCTATGCTACACCACCCCGCACCAGCGCCACCAGCTGCTCCGTGAGGGCGCGGCGCGAGTAGCGGGCGTGGCCGAGCGAGGGCAGATCCAGCGAAGGGTTGATCTGCCACTGCGCCACCAGCTCCTCCAGATGCGCCAGCATGGCCTCGTAAGCGCCGTACGTAAACGCCTGGCCGGCGCCGCACTCCCGCAGCAGCAGGTCGGCGTCGGAGCCGGCGGGGCCGATGCAGATAACGGGCTTGTTGGCCGCCAGATACTCGAATATCTTGCCCGGCAGAATGCCCAGGTTGTGCGGCACGTCCGGAATGGCCATCAGCAGCACCGTGGCCCGGCGCAGGTAGCCCACCGACTCATCGTGCGGCACAAACGGCACCAGCTCCGTGATGGGCAGCAGGCCGTTGTCGGCCAGCTGGCGCTGCACCCCGTCCGACACCTTGCCCACGAAGCGCAGCCGCAGCGGCACTGCCGGGTGGCGGCGTGCGCACTCGGCCACGGCACTCAGCCACAGCTCAATGTGGTAGGTTTCGGAGATGGTGCCGGTGTGGGTGATGAGCAGCGCTTCAGTCGGCGGCTCGGAAGGAAGCTGAAAGTCGCTTTCGTCGTAGCCGTTGGGCAGCACGTGGAACTTGCCGGGCGGCAGCCCAGGCGACTTGCCCAGGAACAGCTGGCGCGTGTCGGCGCTGGTAGTCAGTACGATATCGGCCTGCTCCAGTACCTGCCGCTCGTAGCGTGCATCCAGCCGGCGGGCCAGCGGCGTCTGGTTGAGCTCTTGGTGATAGTAGATGTCGGTCCAGGGGTCGCGCAGGTCGGCCAGCCAGCGCAGGCCGTAGCGCTGCTTCAGGGCCAGCCCGATAAGCTGGGTGGAGTGCGGTGGCGAGCTGGTCAGCACGGCGTCGAACTGCTCGCCTTGCGCTATCAGCTCGGCCACGGCCTGCAGGGCGTGGCGGTTCCAGCCGCGGCGGGCATCCGGAATGAACAGGTTGCCGCGCACAAACTTGAAAAAGCGTTGCGCCAAACTGGTTTTGCTTTCGCCCACGAAGCCGCCATACGGAATCTGCTGGCGCCCCGTGAGCTTCTTGTAGGAGCCAAACGGCTCGGAAGTGCCCGTGCGAATCACGCGCACGCCGGCCGGTACTTCGGCCGCCAGCGAATGGTCCAGCACCGGATACGCGCCTTTTTCGGGGTCGACGGTAATGACCGTGGGCTCGACGCCCAGCGCCGGCAGGTGCTTCACGAACTTGAGGCTGCGCTGCACGCCCGCCCCACCCGACGGCGGCCAGTAGTAGGTGATGACAAGCAAACGAAGCGGGCGGGCAGCAGACACAGGCAAAAGGCTAAGCAAAGCGCGAAGGTACACAGATGCGGCCTTTCGGGGTTTTCTGGTTACTTTTGAAGGCTAAACCCGTTTTTCATTCGCACGCTGCCAGTTATGCCATCTGACGCCATCAACGGACCACTTCCAGCTCCGCTACCCAGTGGAACCGGTTCCGTGAGTCAGGCGCCAGGTGTCGTGTCCAACGCTGCCGCATCAACATTAGCCCGCTGGGCGGATATGCTACACCGCCTGGAAATTCTGGAAAGCATCGTGCTGCGCAACGCCTCCTGAGGCCGGCACCGAATCAGCGAAATCAAAAAAAATCTGCAAAATCTGCGATTAAATGTTCGATAACCTCAGTACCAAGCTCGATAAAGCCTTTAAAACCCTCAAGGGCCAGGGCAGCATCACCGAAATTAACGTCGCCGCGACCGTTAAGGAAATCCGCCGCGCCCTCGTCGATGCCGACGTCAACTACAAGGTAGCCAAGGAGGTAACCGACAAAATCAAGGACGAGGCCATGGGCCGCGACGTGCTCATCAGCGTGTCGCCGGGCCAGCTCATGACCAAAATCGTCTACGATGAGCTCACCCAGCTCATGGGCGGCGAAAAGCAGGACATCGTTATCAAGGGCGAGCCGGCGGTGATACTGCTGTCGGGCCTGCAGGGCTCGGGCAAAACCACGTTTGCGGGCAAGCTGGCCGCTTACCTCAAGAAGCAGAACCGCACGGTGCTGCTCGTGGCCTGCGACGTGTACCGCCCCGCCGCCATCGACCAGCTGAAGGTGCTGGGTACGCAGGTGGACGTGGAGGTGTACTCGGAGCCCGAGAACAAGAACCCGGTGGACATTTCGCGCAATGCCATTGAGTACGCGCGCAAAAACAACAAGAAGGTCGTCATCATCGACACCGCCGGCCGCCTGGCCGTGGATGAGCAGATGATGAATGAGATTGAGGCCGTGAAGCGCGCCATCAATCCTTCCGAAACGCTGTTCGTGGTGGATTCCATGACCGGCCAGGACGCCGTGAACACCGCCAAAACCTTCAACGACCGGCTGAACTTCGACGGCGTGGTGCTCACCAAGCTCGACGGCGACTCGCGTGGCGGTGCGGCTCTGAGCATCCGGGCCGTGGTGGAGAAACCCATCAAGTTCATCTCCACGGGCGAGAAAATGGAGGCCCTGGATATGTTCTATCCCGACCGGATGGCGCAGCGGATCCTGGGCATGGGCGACGTTATCAGCCTGGTAGAGCGTGCGCAGCAGCAGTTCGACGAGGACGAGGCCAAGCGCATCAACCAGAAGATCCGCAAAAACCAGTTCAACTTCGATGACTTCCTCTCGCAGCTGGAGCAGATCAAGAAGATGGGCAACCTGAAGGATCTGGTGGGCATGATTCCGGGCATGAGCAAGGCCATCAAGGACGTGGACATCGACGACGATGCCTTCAAGCCAATTGAGGCCATCATCCAGAGCATGACGCCCGCCGAACGTGCCCAGCCCGAGCTGCTGAACGGCTCGCGCCGCCGCCGCCTGGCCAAAGGCTCCGGCACCGATATTCAGCAGGTCAACAACCTGATGAAGCAGTTCGAGGACATGCGCAAAATGATGCGTACCATGAACAAGATGAGCCAGACCAAAGGCGGCATGCAGCAAATGGCCCGCATGATGGGCATGAAAGGTCCGCTGCGCTAAACCGGTTTTGCCGGCTACCGCGGCAGCACTTGCACCAACAAAAAGCCCCTGTTGCAGCTGCAGCAGGGGCTTTTCGTTGGAGGAAAGTGGCGGATGGCTTTACCGCACAATCAGTATTTTTTCGGTGGGGGCCAGGGGCTGGCCGTAGGTATCAACCAGCCGTAGCTGGTATAGGCCGGGCGGTAGGTGGCTGATGTTAAGGCGGGTTTGTGGCTGGTAAGGCGCTTGCAAAGCCAGCTGCCCCAGTGCGTTGAACAGCTGCACCTGCTGGCCAAGCGCTGCCCCCGCAAACGAAACGGTCAGCTCCTGGCTGGCCGGAACGGGCTGCACCAGCACCCTGGGCTGCCGGACAACGCCGGGCACTATCACCACGGCCGAGTAGGTGGTTGCGTTGTCGTGGTCGGTCTGCACGAGCCGGTAATACGTCGGCTCGATGGGGGGCGTGAGGTCATCAATGGTATAGCTGGTGGGAGCGGCCGTGGTGCCGCGGCCGGGCCGGCTGCCTACTGCCCGGAAGGTGGTGGCGGCGGTGCGGCGCTCCACCGTGAAACCGGCGTTGCGCAGCTCGGAGGCGGTTTGCCAGCTGAGGCGTACGGTGCCGTCGGGCTGGCGGCCGGCCCCGAAACGCACTAGCTCCACCGGCAGCGGCCGCGCGGCCGCCGACACGAAGAAGCGGCCCGCCTGAATGAGGGTGAGGGTCAGCTGGCGGGTGCTGGCATCATAAGTGAAGCTGCGCACCCCGGCGCCCGTGACGTTGCCCGGCACGAAATGCAGAGCCAGCACCAGTTCAGTGGCGCGGCTGGCGTACCCTTCGTATTGGGTGCCACTCAGCTGCTGCCAGCTCAGGGTGGCGCGGCGGCTGGCCTGCAGCATGGGCTGGGGGCCATACTGCAGAAGCCGCCCGTCCTGCACAAACAGCTGGGCGAAGTTGCCCAGCGAATCGGTGGAGTAGAAGTTCAGGCGTCCATCGGCCGCTACCATTTCAGGCAGCGCCGACACCACCGTGCTCAGCACCGTATCGGCCTGGGCGAAGACCACGTCGGTGAAGGCGGCATGGCTGCTGAGCGTGGCCGTGCTGGCGGTGCTGGCCGCCAGCAGGCGCGGCGCGGCCGACGTGTACGGATACAGGGCCGCCAGAAACTGCGGGCTGGTGCCGGTGGCGTGCGCCAGCAGCGTGGTGTGCTGCTCTGGCGTGTTGTAGGTGAGCTCATGGCTGCCGGTGGCGGCCGTGTAGGTGGTGCCGCCCGTGGCCACCACCTGGGCCCGCAGCTGCACGCCGTTTTTGTGCCAGATGCCGGCGCCCACCGTCAGGCTGTCGGTGAAGGTGCCGGTGCCGGCTGTGCCGCCGGCCAGGCCGTAGCCGTGCAGCTGCCAGGTGTAGGTGTGCGGCACTGGCGCGGCCAGCGCATCAGCCAGCAGAAAGTAGGTGCCGCGCACAAACAGCACCTTCCGCGTGATGCTGGCCTGCTGGTAGCTGGTTTGTACCTCGCCGTAACGCAGGCCGCTGGTCTGGAAGGTGTTCTGGACGAAGGCCGCGGCATCGTTGGCCGCACCGGTTGTGCCGATAGCTGGGCCGGCCCCGTCGACCAGCACCAGGTTGTGGTTGGTGGCGTTGCCAACTTCGGCGCGGCGGCTGTAGCTGAGGTAGCCGGCATCGAGGGCCAGCAGTTGGCCGTGGGCGTGCAGTAGAAAGCTGCCGGCATCGGCTTGGCTGTGGCCGCCGGAATTGGTCTGGGCCGCGCCGTTTTTGCCGTACAGGTGCAGGTAGGTGGCCAGCGTGTCGGGGCCGCTCCGGAACACTAGGTTACCGCTGGCGGGCAGCACCGTCAGGCCCGAATCGGCGGGGGCGGCCAGCGGCTGAAGGTTGGCGGCCAGGTAGGCCGCGCGCATGTCCACGGTGATGTCGCGCAGCTGGCTGCTGAGGGTGTTGAGCTGCTGAGGAGCCAGGTTGCGGAGCGCCAGGGGGCGCACGTAGCGGCGCTGGCCGGTGAGGGCCAACTCGGGCATGCCCATATCCACGTAGGAGTCTTCCAGGGCCGGCAGCCGGCCGTCGGGTAGCAAAATGGCCGTAATCCAGTCGTATAGGCGGGAGTAGCGCGGGTCGTAGTAGGGGTTGGGGATGTCGCGGGTGCGGCTGCCCACGGTGTAGGGTAGCGTGCCGGCCGGCAGAAAGTGGCCCATCGCCCGGAAGAAGGGCAGACAGTTGAGAAAGGCATACTTGAAATAATACGGCCCCTCAGCGTAGCCGGCTACCACCGCCGGGTCCGACTGCCGCTGCGCATCCTGCCACAGCACGTTGTCGAGGTGGTATATGCCCGCATTGATCCAGTTCTGGGGCTGCTGCTGGGTGTTGAGGCTGGTGGCATCGTTCAGCACCACGGCCGCCATGCCCAGTGCGGCGGCTGTCATCAGGGTGTGGTTGTTTTTGATGGTGGCGTAGAAGCTCACCCCGAAAAACGGCTGGTTGCTTTGCTGGTACAGGTTGCCGGCAAACGTCTGCAGGCGGGCTTTGGCCGTGGCCAGCGCAGCCTCCGGCACGGCGGCACCCCGCAGCAGGTCGTAGGCAATCAGGTAGTCAATCAGCTCCTTGGAGCGCCACTGCCACTCCGTATAGCTGGCTCCCGCAAAGCTGGCAAACGGTTCTACGGCAAAGTTCAGCGTTTCCAGGGCCGACTGCGCGCCGCTCAGCAGCGCCGCTTGCTCGGCCTCGGTGAGCGGCACCAGTGCCGCGCCATCGGGCCGGCGGTTCAGCAGCAGCACGAAAGCCGTATTTTTGGCAAATGTGGCCCGCGCCCGCCGGCCGCCGGAAGAGGTGTTATCAGTGGGTGGGGTGGCACCGGTGCCGGCATACAGGCCGGCGTAGAGCGTGTAGGCGCTGCGGCTGCCGGCCAGCGTAGCCTGCACGGCCGGAATGTCGGCGGCCTGCAGCAGGGTGCGCGGATATGCCGCGTTAGCGCCGGCAGGCAGCCAGGCGCCGGTTTGGGCATGGCTGCTCAGGCAGAACATCCAACACACTGCCGCAAGCAGAAAAGGTAATGGCTTCACTTATGAGTATTTGTTTAATCATATTTATGATACAAAGTTAGAGTCTGGAAAAGCAGGGTAAGAGCGAATGATAGTTTATATTTTATGGACTTATTGTCTATTTAATGGACTTATGAATGATGTTTTGGGCTGGTGAAAGAAAAAAAAACACCCGGCCCGCACATTTTTTGCGGCAGGCCGGGTGAAGTTTCGCAGCGGAATTATATAATAAATGCTTTTAATAATCTGTGCGGCTTTCGTGCTGTTCCCAGGCCCGGAAACCAGCCGTGGCTTCGTCGCGGAGCAACTCGGTCATGGGAATCTGCCGGTCGGAGAGGGGCTTCTCAATTTCATCGTAGATGAACTGGTCATCGAAGCCGATGGCGGCGGCATCGGCCTTGGTGTTGCCGTAGAACACCCGGCGCGGGCGGGCCCAGTAGATGGCGCCCAGGCACATGGGGCAGGGCTCACAGCTGGTATACAGGTCGCAGCCGTTGAGCTGGAAGGTGCCCAGTGTGGCGCAGGCTTTCCGGATGGCATCCACCTCGGCGTGGCAGGTGGGGTCGTGGGTGCTGGTGACTTGGTTGAAGCCGCGGGCAATGATCTGGCCGTCTTTGACGATGACGCAGCCAAACGGCCCGCCGTGGCCGGCCTGCATCTTCTCAATAGACAGGCGAATGGCTTCGCGCATGAATTCGGGGTTGGGAGCTTCCATAAAGGAGTAGAATAGAGAACGGAAAAGACGGTTTGGTGCCGCCAGTGGCCGCGACAACGGCGGGTAAGCCCGCAATGACGCAATTTTATACATAACCTGCAGACAACGAAATGGTAGATTACAACGAGTTGGCCTGATAACCAACTGTCATTCCGTTCATTTCTATTTCCTGGTTCCATGAAACAATTTCTTACTCGTTTGCTGCTGCTGTGCACGCTACTCGGCAGTAGCTCGGCTTTTGCCGACCACCTGCGGGCACATTTGCTATTGGGGGCTTCGCTCAGCGGGGCCCAGGAAGTGCCAGCCGTCACGACGGCTGCCCGCGGGGCCGTCAGCTTCACGCTCAATCCTACCCGCGACACACTCTTTATTTCGGGCTCCTTCACGGGGCTGAGCGGCCCGATTACGATGGCCCACACCCACAACGGCTTTCGCGGCGTGGCCGGGCCAGTCGTGACGGATCTGTTCCGCTTTATCCGCGGCAACCGCATCCAGGGCTTCCTGACCGGGGCCGACATTGACCGGGGCAAGCTGGACCGCTACCTGCGGGGCGGCTACTACCTCAACATTCATACGGCGGCCAACCCCGGCGGTGAAATCCGGGGTCAGATTGAGGTGGAGAAGGACGAAGAGTTTGTGGCGTCGCTATCGGGCGCGCAGGAAGTGCCGCCCGTAACAACCAACGGCGTAGGCGTTGGCACGTTCAATCTGGCGCAGAGCCAGGACAAGCTGAAGTTTCGGGTAGTGGTAGGCGGGCTGAGCGGCCCGATTACCATGTGCCATTTCCACCAAGGTGCCGCCGGTGCCGCAGGCCCCGTGGTGCTGGACCTGATGTCGTTTGTAAGCGGCAACGTAATTGAGGGCGAGGTGGCGCCCACGCCCGCCATCGTGACGGCTATGCTGGCCGGGCAGATCTACATCAACGTGCATACGGCCGCCAACCCTGGCGGCGAAATTCGGGGCCAGTTGATCCGGGATGCGCGCTACCTGAGCCACGATGCCCGCCTCGACGGGGCGCAAATGGTGCCGGCTGTCACGACGACGGCCCGGGCCGTCTCGTTTCTGCGGCTTAATACCACGCTGGATTCGCTTCGGCTTTTTGTGGCTCACACCGGCCTGAGCGGTGCGCCCACCAACTTCACGCTGTTTCAGGCAGATGCCGGGCAGGCTAACCCGGCTGCTCCGATAGCCAACGTCGCCATTCCGGCCGGAACCCCGGCGGCGTTTTCGGTACTGTTCACGAGTCCAACCCCGGCGCTGATAAACCTGTTTCTGCAGGGTGGCGTGAACATGGTTTTCACCACAGCCGCTAATCCCAATGGTGAAATTCGCGGTCAGGTTTACCGCTTAGCGCGGGAAGGCTATACGTTCTCGATGAATGGCGCCCAAGAGCGGCCTACGCCCGTCGTCAGCGCTGGCTACGGCTCCGGCTTCGTGAGCATGGACCGCGACCAGAGCAACGTGCACTTCAGTATGGCCTGGGGCGGCTTGAGTGGCCCCGTCACAGTAGGGCACTTCCATTCGGCGCTACGCACGCAGGCTGGCCCGGTGGTGTTTGATCTGGCGCCATTTTTCGGGCCCAGCGGCGGAGCCGCCATTTCGGCCGAGGGTTTCTGGCAGCCCACTGGCAATGCCGGCACCAACGCTACCCGGCCCTTCACGGCGCGCCGCGCCCTGCAGTTCCGCCGCGACAGTATGTATGTAAACATCCACACGGCGGCCAACCCCGGCGGCGAAATTCGCGGCCAGGTGTTCCGTGGCGCCAAAGACCTGAGTATTGTGCTGGCTACGCAGCCCGCCGCGCTGGTTGCTGAGAGCTTCGCGGCCTATCCCAACCCCGTTCGCGACGCGCTGACGGTGACGTTTGAGGCCCGTCGCGCCAACAGCGGCACCCTGCAGATCCAGGATTTGCTGGGCCGCACGGTCGCCACGCAGGCCATTGCCGTTCGGGCGGGCGCCAACCGCCAGACGCTGCTGCTGCCCGGAGTAGCGCCGGGCGTGTATCTGCTCACGGTAGAGTCGGAGGGAAGCCGTATGGTAAGCCGGATTGTAAAAGAGTAGGCAACAGATTGCCTGATGCAAAAAGCCCCTTCGGAAACATCCGAAGGGGCTTTTTTAGGTTTTCTGCCTATCAGCAAGCGCTAGTTGTGGTGCGTGAGAGGCAGTGCCAGGCTCACGCCCTGGCCTACCACACGTACCACGTAAGAGCCCTGTGGCAGGCTGAGCAGGTTCAGCGGATGCTTATTGGCGCCTTCCAAGGTGTAGTTCTGTACCGCGCGGCCGGCTAGGTCCAGCACCTGGATCTGGTAGGTGCCGGCGGGCAGCCCGGTCAGGTCGAGGGTGGTGCGGCCCGGGGCTGGGTTCGGGTAGAGGCTGACGGCGGTTTTGTCGAGCCCGGAGAACCGGACTACCCGCACCGGGCTGAGCGACTCCTTGCCATCGGTATCAACCTGGCGCAGGCGGTAGTAGGCGAGCTGGGAGCCGCGGCGGCCGGCCCCGGCATCCGTGAAGCCGTAGTCGGTGCTGCGGCTGGTGGTGCCCTGGCCGCGTACAGTGCCTACCTGCTCAAAGCTGCGCGCATCGAAAGAGCGTTCTATTTCAAACCGGTCGTTGTTCACCTCGCTGGCGGTAGTCCAGGTCAGCAAGGCATCCAGCTGCACGGCTTTGGCTTCAAAAGCTTTCAGCTCCACTGGCAAAGGCCGCGCGATGGTCACATCTTCGGACGTACTGAAACTACCGGAGTAGCCATTGCCGGGGGCGGCGGCCACGCCGGCCCCGGCGCCAGTGTAGCTGTCGTAGGTCAGGCCCGGCTGTACCGTCTTAGGCGTGGTCAGGCGCGTCGGATCGAGGTATTGCAGCAGCACGCTGGCCTGGTATGCGAAGTTGTCCTGCGCGGTGGCCGCCAGCCGGGCGCGGAAGGCAATGGTGGTAGTGGCGCCAGCCGGAATGCTCAGGCCGCCGAAAGCCGGCGTGCTGGTGCCATCGGCCGTGGGAAGGGTGTAGCTGCCGCTGCCAAGCGTGGAGGTGGTACCGTTGGCCAGCGTCAGCGTCACCGTCGGCGAAAACGAGGCATCATAGCCCACAATGTTGGCTGCCAGCGAGGCAGTGGCCGTAACGTTGGTAGCCGCGCCGCCCGTATTCGACACGGCCAGCAGGTAGGTAGCCGGATTGACTGCGCTGCCCGCGCCGCCAGTGCGCGTAATATTAGGGGTGCTGGTGCTCAGGGCAGCATTCAGCACCGGCTCGCAGGCCCCGGCCCCGGCCACGATGGGCGTAGTGGCGGGGTCAACGCTGGGCGTGATGATGCCGGTAGTGCCAGCCGTTGCCCCGAAGGCAGCGGCGCTGTTCCCATCGGTAACTCCGTTTGCGCCGGGGCGTACAGGTGACGTATTGCCGGTTGCACCAGAATTAGCAAATGCCCCGTTGCTGAAGATAAGTCCGCCGCCGCCGCCGCCACCGGGGCCAGTGCGTTGAGTAGTCTGGTTCTGGTCGGTATTGGCGCTGCCGCCGGTGCCGCCAATGGCACTGATGGTCAGGCCGCTCAGGCCATTGGCCACGCCGCTGGGAGGCGTGGCAAGCACCACGATAGCGCCCCCCGCGCCGCCGCCGCCGCCGCCCTGGTCGTCGCTCGGAGTAGCGGGGGCATTGCCGCCGTTGGCGCTCAGGGTGGCCGTGCCCGCAATGGCTCCCGTACGCAGCACAATAATGCCGCCGCCGGTGCCGCCGCTGGCGCGCAGGGCAGTGGCATCGTTGGAAGAGCCCGCCCCGCCGCCGCCGCCCAGCAGCAAGCGGCTGGCCGAAGTGCCGGAAGCGGCTCGTCCCCCATCTGCTATTTCACCGGTGCCGCCTGAGCCAAAGCCAAAGCCACCAGTGCCACCCGCGCCGCCATTGCTGCCGCCGCCGCCACCGGCATTGCCGGAATTGGTGCCGGGGGTGTAGTCGGTGGCGCCGCCGCCGCCGTTGCCGGGGGCGCCCTGGCCCTGGCTGCCGCCGAAGTAGCCTTCCACTAAGTTGTTCTGCAAAGCGGTGCCGCTGTACGTGTACTGGGGCGTGCCCGCGTAGCCTTCCCCTTTCGCAGCGTGTGCGGCGTTAGTGGCCGGTGCCACAAAGATGGCGCTGTTGTAAGACGTGCTGCCGGCCAAATTACGGCCGGCGCCGCCCCGGAAGCCCTTGGCGTCCATGTTTAGGGAAGCGCTAGTGGCAAACGTGGTTTTGCCGGCTACATCAAGGGCCAGGACACCGCCTGCGCGGCCGTTCCAGGCAGCGCCCGTAACGGCGCCACTCACGTTCAGGCTGGAGTACTGCGGCACCCGAATCACCTGGAAACGGCGCTGGCCCGTGAGCGTACCGCCGAAATCCTGGTTTACATAGCCGTTCGTTACGCCCTTCACCAGCGTGAGCGTACCGCCGGTGGTTGGTACGCTGTTCAGCGCAATGCCATACTCATACTGGCCGGCCGTGTAGTTGCCGGTGCTGGTACCATAGGCCGTTGTATTGGTTGTGTTGATATCAGCTCCCTGCATCTGCATGATGAGCACAATATCGCCGGCACTGATGGGCGTGCTGCCACTGGCGGCCGCCGCCAGTGGAATACTGGTATTGCCGGCATTCACCACGGTGCCACTGGCTATCTGGAAGTAGGTGTTGGGCACCGAGGAGGCGGTAAGCGCGCCCGGCCCGTCCTTGCCCGGCTCGGAGCAGACCTTGTCGATGTTGGCCAGGCCCGTTACCTGGGTGGTAATGGCCGACGTGTTGTTGGTCGAAACCGGGTCCGGGGTGGCGGCCGTCGAGTTGCCCGTGCCGGTGATGGTTGTGGTGCCGGTTTCGGGCACCGTGAAGGTCACGGAGTTGGTAAACGGGCTGGCGCCGGCCGCAATGCTGGGAATGGTAGCAAACGTGACCAGACCTGTGCCCGCGGTGTAAGTGGCACCGGCCGGAAGCGTTACGCTGCCGGCTGGCAGGTTGGGTGCCAGCAGAATGGTGGGCACCACGCTGGTGGCGGGCTCAGTGCCCAGGTTGGTGGTGTTGAGCGTGTAGGTGATGCGGGCACCAGGATTGGCAGTGCTGGGGCCGCTTACGGTAGTGGCCACATCGGCTCCCTGCACGATGATGGTGATATTGGCCGGGCTGGACTGGTCGCCGAGTACATTGCGAACCGTGTACGGAACCGTGACCACGCCCGAGAACGTGCCCGAAGGCGTGAAGACCACCTCTCCCTGCGCAGTCACCGAAAACGTGCCCTGGCCCGGTATCAACAGCGTTTGCTGAACCCCGGTAGCACTGATGTCGAGGTCTACCGTGGCCGGGTCGAAATTGCTGCCCGGCGCAACATCATTGGCCAGGACATTCAGCCTAACGGCCTGGTTGAAGGGCGTGCCGGCCAGGTCGTCGTTGGCAAACGGTGCCCGCACAATGGCCAGATTGCGGATTTCGTGTACGTTGGTACTACCGCCGGTCGAACCCGAGAAGCCGATGCGCAGGGTAGGGGGCGGCGTCGGAACCGGTACGCTGCGGATGGCCGTAGTCACTTGGTTGCCGTGCTGAATTCGAACCGTAACCTGGTACGTGCCATTGGTGGGCACTAGGTCGATGTAGGCCCGGCGGTAGTCGCCGCTGCCTACCTGCGCCCTGGCCGTGGGAACGTCTAGGCTGAAAGGAAGCGTGCCGCTCCCGTCGAGATAGGGATAGTCGGTGGCGCTGCGCCCGTTGCCAGCGCCTCTGATGGACACGGCATCCGGCGTGGAGCCTGGGCCGCCGATGCGCCCTTCTGTAGGGTTGGCATAGTTGCCGAACTCGTCTATGCCAATGCCGATGTAGCCATTGGGCACCCCGTTGCTGATGGGGTCAACGGTTTTCTGCGCGTAGCCCAGCGAGCCGCCCGAAGCCCCCGGCGCAAACGTAACTGTGCTGCCATCAAACAGAAAACACGAAAATCCATCGGCCCCGGTGCCGCCATACGCGAAAAACTCAAACGATATACCGAAGCCCTGCGGTGCAGCAAAGGCCGTCTGGTCTACCGCAAAGCCCGACTGATTGAGGACTACTGAGGTAAGCTGCAGATAGCCCTGGCCGTTCGGGTCGCCTGCGCCACCGGTAAGCGAGGCACTGCCCCCCACCGTGAAGCCCGTAGCCGAATTGTTTTTAAACGACTCAATTCGTGGGAATTGCGCCCGTGCTTCTGAAAAGCAACCCAGCGTAGTACTCAGCAGTGAGCCCAGCAACAGACTGCCGCCAAGGTACCGTATGGAAGAAGCTGCTCCAGGCCATTTGGGAAATAGTGTTTTCATCTGTGGAAGGGTTAGGAGTGGAAGGCATTCTTGGTTTATTTCAATATATAGTAAAGTAATTGTTTATATGGATTTATTGAAATAGTTAAATTAAAGTGCGCTTATTGAGCACAATTATAAGCGTATTTTATCATCTGGTGCTATTGGGCTCATTATTTTTTGATGAAGTTGTGAAAAGATTATAGCGGTATAATGCATAAACGTGATTTGAAGACTGCAAAGTGTCTTGCCGGATTCTCTATTGTTTATTCTGGCCCGATAATTGAGGATAGCAAAAACATCTAAATAATATTTAGGTGTTTTGGTTGTGGGAAAGAGGACGGCTACTGGTCGTCCTTTTTTTATGCGCCGTCCTGTTCCTTCGGAGGCTCTTGTAAAGCAAAGCGCCCGGCAGCCATGTGGCTACCGGGCGCTGCCCAAGACAAGAACATAGAACGCTTAGTGTACTACGCGCAGCTCATAGGTGCCCGCTGGCTGGCCGGGGAGTTCGAACGCTCCGACGCGGCTGGGGCCATAACCTAGATTGACTTTCACCCATTCGTTGCGCGCGGGGAGCAGCGCTATTATTTCGTGGCGAAGCCGGTCGAGGTCTTGCTGCAGATCAGTGAGTTGGTCGCGCACTTCCTCGGCGTGCTGCGGGAAACTGCCGGTAGCGGAGCGCTGCTCAAATTCCTCGGCGGCTATGGCCTGCTGTTGCTGCTGCTGTGGCAGGCTGGCACTGTCGGTTTTGGCGGTTCGCAACTCTTTTTCAGCAGCCAGATAGGCGTTCAGCTTGTCTTCCAGCGGCAGCAGGTTGGGGTCGAGGTAGTCGAGGTTAGTGGACATAGGAAAGAGAGTCAGACATGAACCTTGGCAAACGTAGCCGGCTAAGGAAAGATGCAGCGCCGGCTGGCTAGGGCTGCAGCCGGTCGTAGTAAGTCAGCAGCCGGACCACGTCGGCCTCCTTATTCAGGTTGAGCTGCTGCTGGGAAACGTAGGCGCTGGCCTGCGCCTGGTATTGTGGCGCCAGCGCATCCAGCACGCTCCGGCTGCTCAGCCGCACGGGCACCAGTGCTTGGTCGGGCAGCTTCAGGAAATACACGGTTTTACTGCTCCATTCCGACTTCTTTACCGTGGTCATGGCGCCATTGGAAGATTGGGTGCGGACCTGCCGCGTGAGGTGGCGGAGCAGCGCCGTGCGGCCGGCATCATAGCGCACATCAAAAAAAGTGGCCCGCAGCACCGGCTGTTCGGTTTTTACTTCAGGATACAGCCGGAAAAGGTGTGTCTGGTGTGTGGCCGAGTCGCGGAGCGTGAACTCCCGCACCAGCGTCGTGAACAGCTCCACCGAGTCGCCCTGAGGGCGTCGCCACAGCAGCCGCTCTGCCGAAAGGTCGTACTTCAGCCACTGCCCGCGCTGCACGTTGCCAGTGCGCAGCAGCACGGTGCCCAGCGCCCAGCCGGGCAGCAGAAACGGGCTGCCGGTGGCGGGTTGGCCGTCGCGCCGGTGGCCCAGCTCCCGGTTGATGTAGTCGTAGTTGTTGAGTCTGCCGCCTTCGTTGGCACGTTGGGCCTGGGCGGCGCCGGCAAGCTGCGTCAGCAGCGCCGGCAGTAGTAAGTAAGAGTAACTCATATAAGGAATGAATGGCGGATAAGCGGTTGAAAACGAGCCAGCCGAGCGCGGCAGTAGAAATATGCGAAACTTTATTGAGCCCGCCCCGCTGTTGCGGCCCCGCCCGATGCCGTACCTTGCAGCGCCGGCGCCTGGCCGGCGCCTGACTTTTCCCCCGATGCCTATGCCCGCCGCTGCCACGCCCGTTTCTGCCGACCCCCTGGGCCACGCCCTGCTCGACTATCTGCATGGCCGACTGGAGGCCACCCTCACCGTATTCAGTGACGTAGCCGAGGAGGAGCCGCTGCCGGCCTCCTATTTTTTCCGGAGCCTGTGGGAGATGCCGGAGCTGGAGCGGCAGGCCCTGGAGCAGTGCCAGGGGCGCGTGCTCGACCTGGGGGCCGGCGCCGGCTGCCACGCGCTGGAGCTGCAAAGCCGGGGCTTCGAGGTGAAGGCCATTGATGCCTCGGCCGGGGCGGTGCAGGTGATGCAGGCCCGCGGCGTACACCAGGTTGCGCACCACGACCTGCGCGACGCCGCCCTCACCCACGAAAAGTACGATACCTTGCTCATGCTCATGAACGGGCTGGGCTTGGTGGGTTCCCTCGACGGGCTGGCGGATTTTCTGCGCCACGCGCGCCAGCTGCTGGCCCCCGGCGGCCAGATTCTGGCCACTTCCTCCGACATCAGCTACCTCTACGAGGACGAGGATGGCGCTTTGGTGTTCGACCTCAACGGCCCTTACCACGGCGAAGTAACCTACACGATGCAGTACGGTGCCGAGCAGGGTGCAGCCTTCCACTGGCTGTTCGCCGGGGCCGGTATTCTGCAGGATTACGCCGAAGAAGCCGGCTACGAAGTGGAGTTTCTGGGCGAAGACGAGCAGCAGCAGTACCTGGTGCGCCTCACGCTCGCCAACAGCTAGGTAATTTCCGTGGCGGGGTGTTCCGGCGGATGATTCAACCTTTTTTTGCTTCCACAAGTACGCTGCTACCATGAGCTATAGCAAAACCTACACCGTGCGTTGGGCCGACATGGACCCCAACGTGCACATGCGCCACTCCGCCTACACCGACTACGCCGCCCAGGTGCGTTTGGAGTTTCTGGCCGACCAGGGCTTCACTATGCGGCACTTCGCCGAGCTGCAAATCGGACCCATCCTGTTTCGTGAGGACACCCGGTTTCTCAAGGAAGTCCACATGAGCGAAACCATCCGCGTATCGGCGGAGCTGGGCGGCCTCAGCGCCGACGGCTCGCGCTGGCGCATCATCCACACCCTCTATAAAGCTGATGGCCGCGAAGCTGCCACCGTGACCGTCGACGGCGCTTGGCTGGATCTGCGCCTGCGCAAGCTCACGCTGCCGCCGCCCGAGCTGGTGGCCGCCTTCACCGGCATCACCCGCCATGCCACCTACGCTGATATCATGCGCGAAAAGAAAACCGAGGAGTAAACCCAGTTTATGATCGGTACTGCTCGGGTATCCGATCCAGAAAAAAGCCCTTGGCACAATAGTGTGCCAAGGGCTTTTTTCTGGATGAAATCATCTGTTGCTGGCGCCTTAAGACTTTTTCAGGGCTTTGGCAATGCGCTCCATCTGGCGCTGATGGTGCAGCACGTGGTCGAGCATGAAGTCCAGGGTTTGGTAGATGGTGAGCATGCCGGAGCGCGGGTGCTTGAAGATGGCCCGGTCCAGGAGCCGGCCGGGGTATTCGTTGAGCAGCTGCTCCAGCCGCCGCCGGGTCGACTGCCACTCGGCCTGCAGCTGCGGCAGCGGCTCCACCTGCTCGGGCGTGAGCTCGGCCAGGCGCCTGGGGGCCTTGAAGCGCGTGAACGGCAGCCGCAGCAACCCGCGCAGCAGCAGCGACTTGAGCGTGTGCAGCACGCCTGCCTTCTCCAGCTCTTCCGTCTGCTGCAGCTTTTTCTCCAGATACTGCTCGATGCCGGCTTCCGACACCAGCAGATGCTGCACCACCTGCGCCGCCGACCACTGCCCCGGCCCCGGCGACTGGTGGGCGCTGCTGCCCAGCGCTTCCGCGGCTTGCAGCAGATGGGTGGTGGCTAGTTCGAGTTGCTCGAAGCGTAAATGCAGACGATGATTCATGGCGTAGCGGGGGAGTGGGCGGTTAGAGCGTAGCTTTGGGCAAAAGGTACACAAATCCCCGCCGCTGGCTTCTACGCGGGTTCTTGCTTCCGGTTATATGGCTGTTCCGCCTGCTTCGCTTTCTGGTTTTGCGCCACACGCCGCCGTGCCGCCCGGGCCTGGGCTGCTGCGCCGCGAGTGGCCGCTGCCCGTGCGGGTACTGGTGGTGTTGGTGCTTTATGGGGGCTACTTCTTGCTGGGCGGGGGCCTCACCGGGGAACGAATGCCCTACGATGCCGGCCACTACTGGGAGCTGGCCGTAGCGCTGAAAGACCCGGCCACCGGGTTTTCGCTGCTCAATTTCCAGGACCCCACCCGTGGCTACTGCGCGGCGCTGCTGCAGTTTCCGGCGCTCATTGTGCGCTTCATCACGCACTGCTCGATGCCGGTGGCCGCCAAAATCACCGGCGTAGCGTGGGCCACGCTGCTGTATGCGTGGCTGCTGCCGGCGCTGTGGCGAAGCATGGGGCTGGGGCGCGTGGCCGGAGGACGCTGGCTACTGCTACTGCTGCTGGGCTTTGCCTTCTGGCGCGACCATTTCAGCTTTTCTATGGCCGACATGCCCGCTTTATCGTTGCTGCTGCTGGCGCTATGGGCATTAAGTCGGGTTGGGCTAGGCTGGTGGCTGCTGGCGGGCCTAAGTCTAGCGGTGTCCTGCAACAGCCGGCCGGCTTATCTGGCAGCGGTGCCCGCAGTATTGGGGCTGGCAGTGTGGTGGAGCCTCCGGCATGGCCGGCGGCATGGCCGGAGCCGCTGGACGGTGCTGCTGCTGGGCATGGCGCTGGTGCTGGCCCCGCAGTGGCAGATCAATCGGCGCTACTACGGGCAGAATACGCCTTTGGTGTTGGCCCGTGTAAATCCCACCGACACCACGCCGCTCTACCTCCGGCAGCTCACCTGGGGCACCCGCGTGCTGCGCTACGATACCAGCCTGCAGCAGCGCCTTATCTACGCCGACCCGGCCGGCCTGGCCGTGCTACGGGCCGAAGGAATCCGCGAGTACGGCTCCTACGGCCAGTTTCTGGGTATCCTGCTGCACCATCCCTTCGACTACACCGTGCGCTACCTGCGGCACCTCTTCAACGGCCTTGACGTGCAGCAGCCCGCTCCCTACCTGATCCGCGACTATGGGCCGGAGCGGCCGTGGGTGCAGCTGCTCAACTACACTGCGCTGGGCGTGGGGTTGCTCACGCTGCTGCGCCGGCCTACCCGCTGGCTGACGTGGCCGCGGGCCCTGCTGCTGCTGGCTCTGCTGCTGCCCTGCATGGCCGGCATCCCCACGGCCATCGAGTGCCGCTTCCTGCTGCCGCTGCACTTGCTGCTGCTGGCAGTGGCGGCGTTCGGGTTTTCACCATCGTACTGGCAGTGGCTGCTGCGTGGCCGGCCCGGCCGGGCGCGGGCCGTGGTGCTGGTGGCCGGGTTGTGGCTGGGTGGCTGCTTCTGGCTTTCGGCCGCCACTTTCCGCAACTTGCAGCCCGACCACGGCAAGTCCCTGGTCGACGACTAAGCCTTTGGCTTTCCATAGACTTCTACCCTTGAAACTCCCCTCCCTGCTATCTGTGAGCCGTGCCGCGGTGCCAACTTACTGGCGCCTGACGACGCTGATTCTGGTAGTGTATCTGGTGTATTTGCCGCTGTCGGGCTACCCCATGCTCTACAATGATGCGCTGAACTATTGGTTCATCTCCATCTTCTTCCACAAAGACGGCCACCTGTCGCTGCTCAACTTCCACGACAGTTTCCGGGGGTATCTGCTGCCGTTGGTGCTGCTGCCGTTGCGCATCACGCAGTTCTACAGCGGACTGCCCGTCATCCTGTTTGCGCAGGTATTTGGGGCGGTGCTGGCGGCGGTGGTCTTTGGCTGGCTGGGGCCGCGCCTCTGGCAGACGGCCAGCCAAAGACCACCGCTGAGCTGGCCACGCCGGGCGGCGTTTGCGGCGCTGGGCTTCGCCCTCTGGCGCGACTACTTCAACTTCCCCCTCACCGACTTCCCAAGCCTCGGGGCACTGCTGCTGGGGCTGCTGCTGCTCTACCGGCGCGGCCTGGGCTGGACGGCCCTGGCCGGGGCCTGCCTGGCGGCGGCCTGCAACATCCGGCCTTCTTACCTGATTGCGGCGCCGTTTTTTGTAGCACTGGCGCTGGTGCTGCCCGCGCCTTCACAGCTGGGGCGGCTGGCGCGCGGGCTGGCGCTGCTGGCCGGGGCGGCGCTGGTACTGGGGCCGCAGCTGCTTATCAACCAGCGCCATTTCCACCAGAACACGCCCCTGGTGCTAGCCCAGGATGAAAACCTGGAAACCGACAACCTCTACCGGGAAAAGCTGAAGTGGGGACTGCTGCACCAGAAATACGAAACCCGCATCGGCGATGACTACCCGGACCGGGTCATGATTTTCCGGGACTATGCCGGCGAAGCGCTGGTGCGGCAGGAGCACATCGGCTGGTTCAACTCCTACGGCAGCTACCTGCAGCTGGTACTGCGCCACCCCGTGCTGTTTGCCCGCATGTATGCGTGGCGGCTCTTCAATGGTCTCGATATTCAGTACCCGACACCCTATATCAAGCAGGTGTACGTGCCGACCTGGGGCTTGGCATGGCTGAACTATACGGTGTGGTTTGGGGCCGGGCTGATGCTGCTGCGCACCCGGTTTCGCTGCTTCACGCCACCGCAGTGGCTGGTGCTGGCCGTGCTGCTGGTGCCATGCGTGCCCATGCTGCCCATGAGTATGGAATGCCGCTTTCTACTGCCACTGCACCTGCTCCTGTACGCCGTATTGTGTTTCGGCTTGCCCGCCAAGTGGCGCCCGGCCCGGCTGCCGCGCCGGCAGCTGGTAGGCGTAGGCGTGGCGTACGTGGGGTTTGTGGCGCTCTGCTTCTGGGCCTCGGCCACAGCGCAGGCCACGCTGGAGTTGGGCCCGCGGATGTTGTGGTGAAACCGGTTTCCACGAAAAAGCCCCGCAACCAAGCTGGTTGTGGGGCTTTTTCGTGGAAACCGGAGCTTCCTTATTTCTTCACGTACATCACCTCGCGCACGGCATTGATGGTGCGGCTCACGTTCGGCAGCGAGGCCTCAATGAGGGTAGGGGCGTAGGGCAGGGGCACGTCCATGCAGGTCACGCGCACTACCGGGGCATCGAGGTAGTCGAAGGCGCGGCGCTGCACGGTGTAGGCCAGCTCCGAACTGATGCTGGCCAGCGGCCAGGCTTCCTCTACCACCACCATGCGGTTGGTTTTCTTCACGGAGTTCACCAGCGTGTCGTAGTCAATCGGACGTACGGAGCGCAGGTCGATTACTTCGGCTTCGATGCCTTCCTTGGACAGCTCGTCGGCGGCGGCCAGGGCAATCTTCATCATCTTGCCGAAGCTCACCAGCGTCACCGATTTGCCTTCGCGCACGATGTTGGCTTTGCCGATTTCCAGCAGGTACTCTTCCTCCGGCACCTCGCCTTTGTCGCCGTACATCTGCTCCGATTCCATGAAAATCACTGGATCCGGGTCACGGATGGCGCTTTTTAGCAGACCTTTAGCATCATAAGGGTTGGAAGGAACTACCACTTTCAGGCCGGGCGTGTTGGCAAACCAGTTCTCGAAGTTCTGCGAGTGCTGGCTGCTAAGCATGCCGGCGCTGCCCGTTGGGCCGCGGAATACGATGGGGCAGGAGTACTGCCCGCCAGACATCGAATAGATTTTGGCGGCCGAGTTAATCACTTGGTCAATGGCCACCAACGAGAAGTTGAAGGTCATAAACTCAATGACCGGAATCAGGCCGTTGATGGCCGCGCCTACGCCGATGCCGGCAAAGCCCAGCTCGGCAATCGGGGTGTCAATCACGCGCTCCGGGCCAAACTCGTCCAGCATGCCCTGGCTTACTTTGTAGGCGCCGTTGTATTCGGCTACTTCTTCGCCCATCAGGAACACGCGCGGGTCGCGGCGCATTTCTTCGGACAGGGCTTCACGCAGGGCTTCCCGGAATTGGATGGTCCGCATAGTCTGTGGCAGTTCGAAAGTCAGAATGAAAAAGCCGGGCTAGCCGGCGCGTAAAGCTACAACGAGTAGCGCGGTTGGGCAAATAACCACTTGTCATTGCGAGCGGAACGAAGCAATCCTTCCTCTTAATTTGCTGAGCAGCCCTTCGCAGAAAGCCTCCATTGGTAAGTCGCTAACCCATTGCTGGGAGAACTTTGCGATGAGGAAAGTGTGTGCTGCGAGGGGAAGGATTGCTTCGCTCCGCTCGCAATGACAGCCTTTACCGCAGCGTCTCCAGAAACACCTTACCGCTGGCGTAATCCATGAATTCCAGGTCCTCAACGGCGCGGTTGGCATATTTGCGGTCCAGCTGCACGGCGCGGCGCAGGTTCTCGCCCAGTTTCGCTTCGTCTTTCTGGCGGGCGGCTACAACGGCTAGGCAGTAGTAGGCCAGCGGGTCGTTGGGCTGCAGCGTGAGGGCCTCCTGGTAGATGCCTGCGGCGCCGTCGTAGTTGCCCTTGAGCAGATAGATCAGGGCGCGGTTCATGGTATTCTGGTAGCTCTTGGCGCTGTAGCTGAGGCTGCCCAGCGCATCATCAATCTGCCCGATTTCGATTTCCAGCGCGGCTTTGTCGGCAAATACTTTGTCGAGGACCGGGCGGGCGCCGCCGAGCTTGATGGCGTAGTCGTAGTTCTGCAGGGCCTCCAGCTTGTCGCCGGCGCGGTGGTAGGCGGTGGCCACGCGGTAGAACATGGTGGCCGTGGGGTTGCGGTGCGCCGCCAGCGTGAAATTGACGGCCGCGCGGCGCAGGTAGGCCTTACGCACCTTGTCGCTGACTTCCTTTTCGGAGCGCTGCAGCAGCACCACGGCCAGGTTGTGGTAGGCCTCCCAACGGCCCGTAGTGGCGGCCGAAGTTTCGTAGATGCGCTGCTTTTCGGCCAGCAGCGGCGTGAGCGTGGCCGAGTAGCGCAGCTCCTCCGGCGTGAGGGCATCCACTTCCAGCTGCTTGTCGACAATCTTCTTGGATAGCAGGTAGATTTCCGAATCGTAGCGCTTGGGAGCCGTGTACTGCACGGCCACCGTACCGAAGCGCATGACAGGGTAGATGTACTGCTCCAGGTAGTCGAAGAACGACAAGCTGTGCAGGCTTTTCTCCTTCTGGGCGTAGGTGCCGGGCGTGTCGTTGATGAGCAGCAGCACCGAATCGACCTGCGCAGGCTTTAGCGCCGACTCCTGCACCTTGTTCAAAAACAGGTCCCAGCGGCGGTGGTAGGCTTCGGTTTCGAAGTCGATGTCGCGCACCTGGTTGAGGTAGGAGTCGGTGTCGACGCGGTTTTTGTAGTAGCGCTGCAGCGCCTGCACCCGCTTGTCGGCCAAGCGCAAGTCGTGGGCATCGAGCGAGTCGGGCGAGTGACCGGCCACAATCATCACCTTCTCGGTGCGCTGGTTAGCCTCGATAAAGTCTTCCAGCGCTGCTACGTTGGTGCCCAGGAAATTGCGGATTTCCGAGCGGCCGGCGTCGAAGAAGAACGGCAGCACGCGGGTGCCGCTCATGTTGTTGTCGGCCAGTTCGGGCAGCAGGCCAATGGCCGTGTCCTGGCGCACTACCAGGCGGCCGGTGCTGGCCACGCCCCGCGCCAGCCGGGTTTCCTGGCCTTTGAGGCGCTTGCCTTTCGGTTTCAGCTCCCGCACTTCGGCCAGGGCCAGCAGCTGGCCGGGGTTTTTGTTGGGCGCATACGGGAAGGAAAGCTGCTTTTTGATGACCAGCTGATCCTTCTTGTCCTCGTCGTAGACGTACTCGCCCGACTGGAAGCTGAGGCGGCCCAGCGTATCCTCGCGTAGGCCGTTGTCGTAGACGTAGCGCAGGTTGAGGCCGTAGGCGGCGCCTTTTTTGAGGTGGCTGGCCGGCACGCGGGCTGTTACTTCAAACAGCACGTTTTCGCCGTTGCTTTCGAGTACTGCGGGCTGCACGCTCACTTGCTGGCCGCTTTGCGCAACCTTCAGCATCCTGGGCAGCGTACAAGCAGGGAGCGTACCGGCCAGGGCCAGCAGCAGAATAGAAAGATTACGGGGCAACGGGCTTCTCATACAGGGCGAATCGGGGCGGAATTTCCAACAACAAACGCAAAACCGCGGGAGGGAGACGTATCTTCGAAAGAAATTACCCTGCTTCCGCTTGCTTGCGCTATCGTATCGTGCTATCTTGTACCAGGTTAGCAGCAGACCTCACTTACCACCAACCGTTATGAAACGACTTACCGACTACATCGAAAAGCAGAGCTTTGGTGTCTGCAACTCCTTGGGCAACC
This sequence comes from Hymenobacter canadensis, assembly GCF_027359925.1. Lineage (NCBI taxonomy): Bacteria > Pseudomonadati > Bacteroidota > Cytophagia > Cytophagales > Hymenobacteraceae > Hymenobacter > Hymenobacter canadensis. The sequence goes on from NZ_CP114767.1 coordinate 858,258, forward strand.
GGTTGGGCTTTTCCACGGGAAGCGTCCGGCTGTCGTTTGTCTATGCCTCGTTCTTCACCTTTGGCTCGCCCATTGTGTTGTACTTCGCGCTGGCCTTCTGGATGAACGTACGCCGCGCCATGCGCCGGCAGCGCAGCACCGTCTGGGATTTGTAAGCTGATCAGTAGACTTTACTACAAATGATTTCTAAGCCTGCTCCTGCAAAAGGGCAGGCTTTTTTGTATCGCAGATTTTGTAGATTAAGAAAGGGGATTTCACAGATTCCTTCGTCGGTAATTTCCGCAAGCTGCCTACACTGTATGCCTGCTGCTCAGGTCAATAACTCCGCATCCAGCTCCGAAAACTTCCGCCGTCCCTGCGCGAAATAGGCCCACACCAGACTTCCGCGATACACGCCGGGGCGCTCTGCCAGCGTGAGCCGGGGTGGAAACTGCTGCCGCTTCTGTTTCCAGTAGGTGCGGCGGCGGTAGAAGTCGCGTTGGGCCCGCAGGATGGCGCGGGCGTCGGCGGTGGCCCCCTGCAGCAGGAAGCGCAGGGCCGCTACCCAGTCGAGCAGCACCCGCACGGCCACCGTGCTGGCCAGCTCCGCCGGGTGCGTGTTCTTATAGACCAAGGCCATGCCGTTGCGGAAGTTGAGGTAGGTTTTACGTGGGTTGGACTTATGCAGCGTGCCGCCACCCACGTGAAATACCGTGCTGCCACCGTGGTACCACACCTCGTGGCCGGCATTCCAGAGCCGCCAGCACAAGTCGATTTCCTCCATGTGAGCGAAAAACTCGGGTTCCAGGCCACCCAGCGCGTGCCAGCTGCTCAGGCGCACTGCCATGCAGGCGCCGGTGGCCCAGGCCACCGGCCGGGCGTCGTCGTACTGGCCGTGGTCGGCTTCGAGCGTATCGAAGAGGCGGCCGCGGCAGAAGGGGTAGCCCAGCCGGTCGAGGTAGCCGCCGCCAGCCCCGGCGTATTCGAACTGCGTCTGGTCGGCGTAGGCCCGGATTTTGGGCTGCACGGCGGCCACACTGGGGCGTTGCTCCAGCAGCTGGCGCAGCGGCTGCAGCCAACCCGGCGTCACTTCTACATCGGAGTTGAGCAGCACGGCGTACTGAAATGCGGCGGGCAGCTGCCGCAGGGCCTGGTTGTAGCCTTCGCAGAAACCCAGATTAGCAGCGTGCCGAAGCACCTGCACCGCTGGAAATTCGCGCGCCAGCACCGCCACCGAATCGTCGGTAGAGGCGTTATCAACCACCCAAACGGTAGCCGCGTGGTTGTGAGCCAGCACCGACGGCAGAAACTGCCGCAGCAGGGCCGCGCCGTTCCAGTTCAGCACCACCACCGCCACATCGGCGCAGGTAGCCACCGCAGATTCCGGGGAACTGCTAGAGGCCAAATCCGCCGAGGTCGAGGCCGGGAATGTTGGGAATCAGGCCGCTGGTTTTGCGCTTCAGCTCCTCTTTGGCTTTGTCGCCGGCCTCATCAAGGGCCTTGTTCACGGCGGCTACCACCAGGTCGGCCAGCATTTCGCGGTCGGAAAGCAGCGAATCGTCGATTTCGAGCTTGATTACCCGGCGCTGGCCGTTGGCTGTGGCGCGCACCAGGCCGCCGCCAGCCTCGCCGGTAGCCGTTACAAACTGCATTTCCTGCTGGGCCTGCTGCATTTTCTCCTGCAGCTCTTTCATTTTGCCCATCATGCCCATCATATCAAACATAGGTTTCGCGTCGTTATTTCCGGCGAGCCGGAAAGGGGTTAGAAAAGTGACGGTTGCCGGGGCTGCCTCACCGCCAAGCCAGCCGGGAGAAGCACACTATAGCATCCGGTTTGCAACAGCTCAGCCAGTAAACCGGGTAAGCCGGGCGCAATTTACGGTACACATACGCCCAAAAGGCAACAAGCAGCGGACAGAACTCCGGAAGTTGCCTTATATACATGAAGATTCATTCATGCATAAAGGCAAAAAAAGTACTGTCCTTACAGGAAGGTGCAAGCGGCCAGACACTGAATAACGTCGACCACTTCCCGCATTTTCAGGCTGTAAAACACGTTTTTGCCCTCGCGCGAGCTGCTTAGAATCCCTTTCAGCTTCATGCCGGAAAGGTGATGCGACGCCAGGCTCTGCTCCACACTCAGCCGCTCACAGATATCGTTCACCGACAGGCTGTCGTGCTGGGCCAGCAGTTGCACGATGGCAATGCGGGTAGGATGCGCCGTAGTCTTGAGAATGAACGCCACCTTCTCCATCTTCTCGACAGACATGTTCAAGTCGGTGGCAATATCAGCGGGAGAATTGGAAGCCATAAGGTGCTGCAAGTGCATGGTCAGTTGTTCATAAGCACAGGGGTCGACCGCAAATATCTTCGGTCCTGGCTGCCCTGACCTGCCGGGGCAGGCTACCGAGTGTCCTCCGCAGCCTGCCCCAGCGGCAGCAATATTAGTGATTTGCAGCAGGCCCGCCTATTATGCAGCAGGTTTGCCAATAAAAGGCCGCGGCTCGCGCCGTCTCCCACGGCTTGCCTGGCCTGCCAGATACAGCGCGAACCACGGCCGCCCCGGACACTACATCAGATAAAACGTGTCGGAGGTGAGGGTAGCGGGCACGTTCGGTTCCTGCAGCAGCTGCTTGAGGTTGATTTCGACGTTGCGGGCAATGGCCGTGACCGGCGTATCGGTGGGGGCATTGTTGAACGGGTCCTGCAGGTAGCGGGCGGTGCGCTCGATCAGGAAGAAGGTGGACGCAATGAGAAGTAGTACAGGAACCTCCCAGAACCCCATCGACTCTACCAGGCTCAGCGACAAGGTGCCCAGAAACAGGTAGATCAGGAAATGCACCAGCAGCCGATAGTTGGCCGGAAATACGGTGCTCTTGATGCGTTCGGCCTGGCCCATCGACTCGCACAGGCGCACCAGCGTGGAATCCAGCTGCACCTGCTGAAAGGTATTGATGGTCTGCCGCTGATGCAGCTCCCTGAACTGAGCGGCGTGTAGCGCCAGCAACGCCAGAGGGCGGTTGTTCTGGGTTTTGGCATAGGCTAGCTCTGGCTCCGGCAGAAACTTTGCCAGCGAAGCCAGCGGGTCTTGTCCGCGCAACGATTCGCCCAGGCTGTAGCACCAGGCAATCTGGCGGTGGGCCACCGCAGTGAGCTGGCTGGCGGCCTCGTGCGGGGGTAGCCCGTCAGCCTGCTGAAAGCTGCGCACCTGCAGCACCAGCGTCCGCGAGTCGTTCACAACGGCGCCCCATATTTTGCGGCCTTCCCACCACCGCTCGTACGACTGGCTAACGTTGAAGGCCAGCAGCAGCGAGATGGAGCTGCCCAGGATAGTGGCCAGCTGCAGCGGTATCTCTGGCAGGTAGCTGCTGAAAAACCACTTCAGCACCTGGAAAATGATAGAAATGAGCAGCACCCGCAGAATGTCGGGCAGGATGCGCTTGAAAATGTAGTAAACGGGAAGCTTGACGTCGAGCAGCATAGGCAGAAAACAGGTACAACTGAAATCTGCCTACGCAAAAACGGATGGTTGCGCTACATTTTCGGTAGTGTATCCCGGATAAAGGCACGGTTTCTACCACGCTGCTACTGCTGGCAACTGTCTTTGCCAAGCCTGGCAAAATCCCCTCTGCGGGTGCAGGCGGGCCTACTTTACTATCGTGACGGTGCCGTGCTGCACTACGGTTTTGCCCGCAGCATCCACGGCCTCAAACCGCCAGACGTAGGCCCCCAACACTGGCGGCTGGCCCCGGATGCGGCCGTCCCAGGCTTGGGTGCGGTCGGTGCCGCGGAACACTTCCTGGCCGTTGCGGTCCACCACTGTGAAGGTGTAGGTGCGAAGAAAGCGGCCTTTCACTTCCAGTACATCGTTGAGGCCGTCGCCGTTGGGGGTGAAGGCCGTCGGAACGTAGGCTTCGAGGGGGCGCACCACGCTGGCAATGTTGGAGTAGCTGGCGGCGGGCAGGCCCGCGCCCGTCACTTCTAGGCGGTAGCGCACGGCCTGTAGGTCGGTGGGGGGCAGCTGGTCGAGGTAGGTGCCGCGGGAGCCGACGGCGTAGCTGTTGCGCACCGAGTTGTCGGGGTTGAGCACCAGCAGGCGGTAGCGCAGCGAGTCGGTGGCAGCTGGCGCGCCCCGCAGCCCCGACCATCGCAGCCGCACCGCTGAGTTGCGGGTGCCGGCCAGCTCGGCCGCCAGCACGGCCGGGCAGAAGGCCGCACTGGCCGCCGAGCGGTTGGCGCAGTCGTCCTCGAACCGCACCTGGTAGCACGGCGCCAAATCCGGGCTGTAGCTGGCCAGCGAATCGCGGAGCGCGCGGGCCGCCGTGGTACCCAGCACGGTGTTGTCGCGCAGGTAGGTGAGCTGGCCGGTGCTGGGGAAGCGGGCCACGCTGGCCGTCAGCACCACCCGGTTGCGCTCATCGAAAGTAGCCACCAGCCGTGGTGTGGCCGGCGCCTGCGTGGCCGCGGCCAGCACCGAAACGGCCTCCGAAACTGACGTGACGCCGCCCGCATACCGCGCCGTGAGGCGGTAGGTGTAGCGGATGCCGCAGGCCACGGCCGTATCGGAGTAGGAGCGGGCGGTGGGCGGCGGGGCGGGCAGGGCAGTGCCATTGCGCGTCAGCTCGTAGGTGGCAGGGCTGGGGCCGAACTGCCACGCCAGCTCGTTGCGGCGCTCAGCCGGCTGAACCGTCAGCGTGAGCGTGCTCACCGGTTCGGAAACAGCTTGAGCCTGCTGGCAGATGTCGGTGCGGCGCAGGCGGTAGTAGCCGGGGCGGCCGGCCGGTACCGTGAAGCCGCTCAGGCCGTTGGCCACGGCTCCCGGTACTGCCTGAAAAGTAGTTGGCGCGGTGAAATCGGCCTGCTCGACGGTGTATAAGTAGCCGGCAACCAGCGGCGCGGTTTCCAGAACCACTGAACTGCCCTGCACACTCAGGCGCTGAATAACCAGCGGCCCCGGCGCGGCCAGCTGCAGCAGCGGCTGCGTGGCCGAGCGGGTGCACAGGTCGCTGTCGGAGTAGACGCCGGCCACCGTGATGGACGTGGCGCCGGCTGGCACCGCAAACGTGCGCACCTGCCCGGGCTGGGCCGCAAACGTGCTGCTGCCAATCTGGACGGAGTAACTGTTGTAAGGTGCGCCAGGGAGCGTGAGCTGCACGAAGCCCGGCGAGCAGGCCGCCGCCGTGAAGGCCGGTATCGGGTTGTCGTAGACTTCAAATACCCGGAAATAGATGGTGGAAACGCCGCCGCCCGCCTGCGCTTGGCCGTTCTCGGTGACCGTGACGGGGCCGGCAGCGGTGGGCGTGTAGATGAAAGGCGAGGGGCGCAGGCCGGGGCCGCAGGGGTTAGGGTAAGTGTTGGTGCCCGGCAGTACTTGGTAGAAGTATACCAGCGGCGGCCGGCCCGCGCATAGGTCAAACCGGACGGCCCGGCCCACGCACAGCTTTTCCACGATGCGATTAGTCAGCACATCCACGGCCACGAAGGTGCAGGCGGGCGGGTTCGGCGACGAGGTGCAGGGCTGGGCCAGGGCCGGCGCCTTGGTGGCCAGCAGCGCCCCCAGCAACAACCAGAGGTAGAGAAACTTCACGGAACGCATAGAATAGCAGCAGATGAAACGGAGCGGAACCAGGCCAGACCCTAACGCCAAGATACCCACAAACGGCATACGCCTGCGCCGCCGGACCTGGCCGCGTGCTCAGCGCGCTACTGCCACGGGTAGCTGCGCACGAAGTCGGCGGCGGCGTGCAGGTCGGGGTAGAGCACCCGGTCCTGGCTCACGAAGGATACTTTCTCGCGGAATGCGGCTACCACCTGTTCCAGCGCCTCAGAGGTGCGGGCCGGCCGCCGGAATTCCAGCGCCTGGGTGGCATTCAGCAGCTCGATGCCCAGCAGCTGCTCCACGTTCTGCACCACGCGCAGGGCCTTGGTGGCGGCGTTGGCGCCCATGCTCACGTGGTCTTCCTGGCCGTTGCTGCTCACCACGCTGTCCACCGAGGCCGGGGTGCAGAGCTGCTTGTTCTGGCTCACGATGCCGGCGGCCGTGTACTGCGGAATCATCAGGCCCGAATTCAGGCCAGGCTCGGCCACCAGAAACGGCGGCAGCCCGCGCTGCCCGCCAATGAGCTGGGTGGTGCGCTGGTGCGAGATGCTGCCGATTTCGGCCGTAGCAATGGCTAGCATGTCGAGGGCCAGGGCCAAGGGCTGGCCGTGGAAGTTGCCGCCGCTCAGGATAAGGTCGTCGGCGGGGAAGATAGTGGGGTTGTCGGTGACGGCGTTGCACTCGGTTTCCGCGGTTTGCCGCACGTAGGCCACGGCGTCGCGGGAGGCGCCGTGCACCTGGGGCATGCACCGGAACGAGTAGGGGTCCTGGACGGCGGTTTTGGGCTGGCGCTGCAGCTCGGAGCCGGCCAGCAGCGCCCGCACGCGGCCCGCCACCGCCACCTGCCCGGCGTGGGGCCGCAGCTGGTGCAGGCGCGCATCAAACGGCTCGGCCAGCCCATCAAACGCCTCCAGCGAAAGCGCCCCGATAACGTCGGCGGCGGCCAGCAGGCGCTGCACCCGCAGCAGCCCGTGCACGGCGTAGGCCAGCATAAACTGGGTGCCGTTGAGCAGCGCCAGGCCTTCCTTGGCTTCCAGCGTGAGCGGCGCCCAGCTGAACAGGCTCATGGCGTCGGCCGCGGCCAGGCGGTAGCCTTCATAGTTGACTTCGCCCAAACTCAGCAGCGGCAAACACAGGTGCGCCAGCGGGGCCAGGTCGCCGCTGGCACCCAACGAGCCCTGCTGATACACCACCGGCAGCATGCCGCGGTTGTAGAAGTCGAGCAGGCGCTGGGCCGTGGCCACCTGCACGCCGCTGTGGCCGTAGCTCAGGCTCTGCACTTTCAGCAGCAGCATCAGGCGGACCAGCTCGGCCGGCACCTCCTCGCCCGTGCCGCAGGCGTGCGACATGAGCAGATTGGTTTGCAGCTGCTGGCGCTGTTCGGGGGCAATAACCTGGCCGCACAAAGCGCCGAAGCCGGTATTGATGCCGTACACCACGGCCTCCGGCGTGCGCTCCAGACGGTTGCGCAGGTACTGGTGGCACGTGTCGATGCGCTGGCGGGCGTCGTCGCCGAGCATCACGCGGGCCTTGGTGCGCAGCAGCTGGTCGAGGGTGGCGAGGTCGAGGTGGGTGGCGGGCGAAAGAACGTAGTCGTCGGGCATGATGGGTGGCGAAAAGCAGCGGGTGGGCTGGGGTGGAGAGTAAAAGTGAGGTTTTCCCGCGCAACAAGAAAGCCCGTCATGCCGGGCGGGGCATAACGGGCTTTGATCTGGACGATGCTCCGGCTGGCCCGGCTACTGCGCCAGCTCAGCCAGCACGTCGGCCAGCGAAACGGTGCGCTCCTCGCCGCTGGCCAGGGTTTTGAGCTTGAACAGGCCGGCGGCGCGCTCCTCGGGGCCTTGGATGAGCACGTAGGGAATGCCCTTGGCGTCGGCGTATTTGAACTGCTTGCCCAGCTTGCCAGCCTCCGGAAACAACTCCGAAGCCACGCCGGCTTCGCGCAGGGCGCGCAGCACCGGCAGCACGGCCGTTTCGCTATCGGCGTCGAAGTTGGTGAGCAGGCAGCGGGTGGTGGTGGCTACTGCCTCCGGGAACAGCTGCAGCTCCTCCAGGCAGTCGTAGAGGCGGTCGACGCCGAACGAGAAGCCCACGCCCGATACGCCCGGCAGCCCAAAGGCTCCGGTGAGGTTGTCGTAGCGGCCGCCGCCGCTCACGCTGCCCATGTTCACGTTGTTGATCTTGATTTCGAAGATGCAGCCCGTGTAGTAGCTCAGGCCGCGGGCCAGCGTCACGTCGAACTCCAGGTTGTCCCACTTCTCGAAGCCGAAGCCGCGCAGGTAGTCTAGCACGCGCTTCAGGTCCTGCAGGCCTTTGTAGCCGTCGGCGGTGGCGTTGTCGGGCGCCACGCCGGCCGTCACGAAGCCGGCCAGCAGGCGCTCCAGCTTCTCCTCGAAGCTGCCTTCCACGCCCAGCAGATCAAATAGCCGCTCAATGGCCGTCGCCGAGAAGTTGCGCTCGGCCAGCTCCTTTTCCACGCCTTCGCGCCCGATCTTGTCGAGCTTGTCGATGGCCACGAACAGGTCGGTTTCGGTGCCCTCGCCGCCCAGCGCCTGATAGAACGCGCCCAGCACGCGGCGGTGGTTGATTTTGATGGTGTGGTCGGTGAGGCCCAGCGTGGTCAGCACCTCGCTCATCATCAGCACGATTTCAGCCTCGCAGAGCAGCGAGTCGGTGCCCACCACGTCGGCGTCGCACTGGTAAAACTCGCGGTAGCGGCCGCGCTGGGGCCGGTCGGCGCGCCACACGGGCTGGATCTGGTAGCGCTTGAACGGGAACGTGAGCGTGCCGCGGTTCATCACCACGTAGCGCGCGAAGGGCACTGTGAGGTCGTAGCGCAACCCTTTCTCGGCCACTTTGGGCAGCAGGCGCTTGCTGCGATTATCGGCCCCGAGGTCGTCGGCCGTCACGTCCTTGGCGAAGTCGCCGGAGTTCAGGACTTTAAACAGCAGCTGGTCGCCTTCGTCGCCGTATTTGCCGGTCAGCACCGACAGGTTTTCCAGGGTCGGTGTTTCGAGCGGCGCGTAGCCGAACTTCTCGAACACACGGCGAATAACGCCGAAAATATAGTTGCGGCGGGCCACTACGGCCGGGCCAAAGTCGCGGGTACCGCGGGGAATGCTGGGTTTTTGAACGCTCATCAGAAACGGGGCGGATTGATGGCGCGAAGGTAAGCAAATGGGCGCCCGCTTAGCGCGCCCGCCGCGCCTGCATCAGCACCGGCGCCGCCAGCGGCGACTTCAGCGGCACCCGCAGCCCAGCCCGGCGCAGGCTGCGCACCGTCCAGTCGTTGCAGGTGCGCAGGGCGTGGTAGCGGCCGGTGGCCCGGAAGAAGAAGTCGGTGGGCGTGTAGCCGGCAGCGTTGCGCAGCTGATAGTGCTGCAGGCTGTCGGCCTGAAACGAGGCGGCCACCTGAGCGGCCAGCGCCTGGTATTGAGCCACCGAAATGCGCAGCGGCACCACGCGGGGCCCAGCCACCGGGGCCTGGCGCAGAAACCGCATGTGCATGAGCGTGGGGCCCGGCACCACGGCCCGCAGCACCACGCCGGGGCCCGGCAGCTGGTGGCCGTAGGAGGCCAGATAGAATCCTTCGCTGCCCCAGCCGAACGCGGCGTAGGGGTAGCCGCCGAACCGGGCCCGCAGCGTGGAATCGGGTAGGTGGGGCAGCCAGCTGATGCCGGTGCGCGGCTCCTGCAGCGGCAGCACCACGTCGGTGTGGGTGCCGTTGGATACCACAAACACGGGCACGCCATCGGGCGTCTGCCGGAACCGGCGGTTGACGGGCAGCAGCGCGCCGGTCATCAGCAACAAGATAAAGGCGGTAAAAGCAGCTGACATAGCCCGCAAGTTCGGAGGTGACTTGGGATTGACCGTGTCTTCCTGCACGCAATGGCCATCCATCCTGGCCAACCTCTCATGCCAGTGGCACCACTGCTCCGTATGCCGTGGTGCCACTGGCATAATGTACTATAGCTATAGCTAATTACCGTATTTCATCGTCTAGATGGACTAGTGTAGCTGTTTTTTGTAGGCTAGGAGCCCAGGCGCTGCGCCAGCACGTTGGTCGGCTGGCTGCTGCTGCGCTGAGCCACGCCCCGGCGGGCACCCACTGCCGGCTGACTCGGCAACGACTGCAGCGTGAGCGTGCCCAGCTGCTGGCGGTTGTGCAAAGGCCGGAACGCTACCGTGGGCTGCAGGGGCTGGTAGCCCAGCGCCGTCGATTGCACGATGTAGCGGCCCAGCGGCAGGTACTTGAACTGGAAGTCGCCGTGGGCATCGGTGGTGCCGGCAGCGGCCAGCTGGTGGTTGTCGGCGCGCAGCACTACCACGCTGGTGTACGGAATGGGCTCCTGGGTGTCGCCGTCGCGCAGGCTGCCGCTGACGGTGCCGTGGCCCAGCACCTGGGCCGAGAGCTGCAGAACAGCCAGCGAAGAAATGAAGCCAACAAGGGTGCGGTTCAAAAAGGAAGTTTTCATGATGCTCAGAAAGGTTGGAATGCGTGTGTTCGTTGATAGTTGTCAGTTGATAGTTGTCGGTTGTTAGTCTTGATTGGTTAGTTGGCTGACAACGAGCAACTACCAACTGACAACTTATTGCAGTACTGCGGAGGTCTAGCCGCCGAAGCCGCCACCGCCTTTGGGGGCGCCTTCAATGCGGCCGGCTTTGGCTTTGCTGGCACCCACGTACCAGGTGAAGCCCAGCCAGGCCACGCGGGTTTCAGGCTTGGAGTAGTAGCTGGAAGTCAGCTCCGGCGAGTCGATGACAGTGCGGTACACTTTGGTGTTGAGCACGTCGGACACGCGGAAGGTGAGGGCGGCGCGGTTCTGCCACAGGCGCTGGCGCAAGGCCACGTCAATGGCCCCCACGGCCTGACTGCGGCCCTGGGCCGTCAGCTTCGCAGATTCCCAGGAGCCTGTGAGTTGCACATCCAGCGTCGGCAGCGGCGTGAAGTTCTGGGTGAGGCGGCCGGTTCCGATGAGGGCGCGGCGGGCCCCGATGTTGGAGGCGTTGGTTTGCAGCTGGGTGCGGTAGGCCGAGCCGGTGGCCTGCACGCGCCACCACTTCGTCAGGGGCTGGCTCCAGGTCATTTCCAGGCCCACGTTGGTGGTAGTGCCCGAGTTGCGGTAGGTTTCGGCCAGCACCAGGCCGGCGGCGGGGTTGAGGCGCGTGGCCACCGTATCCACGAAGCGCAGGCGCTGGATGGCCTGGGTTGTGTAGCGGCCGAAGAGCGTGGTGGTGATTTCGGCGCCGCCGGGCAAGCTCAGCTGGTGGCCCAGCTCCAGGTTGTGGCTGAACTGCGCCCGCAGGGACGGATTGCCGAGGCGGTAGGAGCGCGGATCTTGGTAGAGGGGCACGGCCAACTGCTGCATAAAGTTGGGCCGGTCGAGGCGGCGGGCGTAGCTGAGCTGCAGGCGCTGTGGCTGCTCGCCGCCGCTGGCCGAGTCGGCGCGGCCCAGGCTTTTGCTCAGGCTAGCCGTCGGGAACACGGCCAGGTAATCGAGCTGGAAGCTGCCGGCGCCGCCCTCCACGGCCCCGCTGGTGTTGGTGTACTCGGTGCGCAGGCCGCCCTCGGCGTTCCAGCCCTTGCCCCAGCGGCGCTGGCCGGTGATGTAGGCAGCAGGCACACATTCCTCGAAGTTGTAAGCCAGCGAGCGGGCCGGGTCGCGCACGTATTCAGTGGGATTGTCGCTGGATTGGGTGAGCAGGTCGGCAATGCCGCGGCTGGTCTGGCGCTGCGCTTTCAGGCCGGTTTCCAGCTTGCCTTTGCCATCGGCCAGCGGGTGCACATAGTCGATTTGCGCAAACTGCACGCCCAGGTTCACGTCCATCTGCTGGCGCCAGCCGCGCAGGTCGCCTTCGCTCAGCGTCTGCGTCACGGGCACTTTGGCCTCCACGAACACGGCCCCGGCAGTGGCCGTCAGCTCGCGGCCTTCGTGGGCAGCCCAGGTGCGGCGGTAGCTGGCCGTGTTTTCCAGCACCCGCACATCCACCTTCATCAACTGCGTGCCCTGCTGCGACGTAGCCGGCAAACCAGGCCGCTCGGTGCTTAGCAGCAGGTTGTTGGAGTCCACCTCGCCCTGCAGCGTCGGCGACACATTCACACTCAGGCTTTGCTCCTTATTCAGCTCATAGTCAAGGCCCAGGCGCAGGCTGTGGGAGTGGTTGTTTTCGAGGCCCCGGCCGGTCTGGCTGGTGCGTACCAGGTCGGAGCCGACGCGGGCGGTCTGGTCGCTGCTGGTGCGGGCACGGTAGTTTTCGTCCTGGCGGTCGTAGCTGGCATTTACGGTGAGCGGGCCGTGGTGGCGGCTCAGGTTGAGGCTGGCGTTGTACTTGTCGCCGGTGCCGCCCAGCACGCTGGCCTGGCCATTGATGCCGTCCTTGCCGTTTTTCTTCATGATGACGTTAATCACGCCGGTGCCCTGCGCGTCATACTTGGCCGAAGGGTTGGTGATAACCTCAATCCGGGCAATGCGTGACGAGGGAATCTGGTCGAGGCGCAACCCCGGGCTGCCGTTGGAGCCGCCGGCGGGCTTGCCGTCAATCAGAATCGTAAGGTTGGACGAGCCGCGCAAGCTCACGGTGCCGTTGGCATCCACAGCCACGGAGGGCACGTTGCGCAGCACATCGGTGGCCATACCGCCCACGCTGGCTAGGTCTTTCTCCACGTTGATGATGCGTTTGCCAGGCTCATTCTGCACGGTTGCCCGCTCGCCGGTTACCGTCACGCCTTTCAACTGCGTGGCCGTTGGAGTCAGTTTCAGGGCCCCAAGCCGCACAATGGGCGCGGCGCTGCTCAGCGCCACCGTCCGGCGAAATCCCTGGTAGCCGATGGCCGAGGCCTTCAGCAGGTAGGAGCCCAGCCCCAGCGAGGCCAGCTCGAAGGTGCCGTTTTCGCCGGTTTGGGCGCCACTCACAAACGTAGAATCTTGGGCCCGCAGCACCACCACGTTGGCAAAAGGCAGTGGCTGCCCGCTGGTTTGATCGAGGAGAGTGCCGGAAACCGCGCCGGAGGGCTGTTGGGCTGCTGCGGTCAGGGGAGCGAGCATAGCGAGGAACCCCAGGCCTTTGAGGGCCTGGCTGAAAGAAGTAGAGGAGGTCATGGGGAGTGGTGAGTTGGAAAACAAACTAGGCAAAGGGGAGCCGTTCCAGGCGGCCGCGGTTCCGCTGGGAGGCTGTTTGCCCGTGACAAAGGCACGAAAAAGAGGGGCGACGCTCAGGCCTTACCTGAGGTACCAAAGAAACCAAAACACGAGGCTAACGGCCGGAAACGTAGGTTTCTGGCAAGCTGCTCACTACCGGCCCGGCTGGCGCGGAGGTGTCTGGCGGTGGCCGCGGGTGGGCTCCGGTTCAGGAGCAGCACAGGCGGCTGAGAGATTTGCTACTTAATGATCCAAAGGTAACTAAAGGTACTATGCGACGCAAGGTACTGGATAGATTATTTTTGTGTTACGCCGTTGTGGAGTTGCAGATAAGCAGGTTGATGACCAGTGCCGTTCATTGCCAATCAACCAGAAAAGGTTGATTTCCGCTCAACAGGCCACAGTTGTAGCCATCCAGGTAATCAGATGCGCCGCCGGCGCAAAGGGCAGCCTGGGGCTGAAAAAATATTTCCCTCACCGCCCTAAGTCGTTGGTTGGTAGCTCTGGAGCCCGCCCGAACGCACGGCGCCCCGCCGGGCCCGGCGGCGTGCCCATTTACTGGCACGCTGTTTCGGGCCCGGCGGGGCGCTATTAATCAGGTAGAAATTACTGGCCGCCAAACACAGCGGCCCACCGGCAACTACCGGGGCTTTGCCTTGGCTGGCAGCTTGGCGGCCGGGACTTTGGGGGCGGTGGGCGAGGCTGCGCCTTCGGGCACTACCTGGCCGTTTCGGTAGGTGGTTTTCTGCTGCACGGCCTTGCCATCGGGCCCGAAGGTGGTCCAGACGCCCGACTGCTTGCCGTTGCGGTAGAAGCCAGTGGTTTCCGGGGTGCCATCTTCGCGCAGCTGGCGGAAGGCGCCGGTTTTGAGGCCCTTCACATAGGTGGTTTCCGCTTTCAGCTTGCCCGACTCATAAAACTCCTGGCCCAGGCCGGTGGGCTTACCGTTTTCATAGAGCATCTTGCTGAGTACTGTGCCGGTAGGAGAGTAGCTCAGCTTTTCGCCGGCCAGGCGTCCGTTGAGGTAGGTTTCCTGGGTGGCAGGCTGCTTGCCGCCGGGGTGGAAGGTGCGCCACTGCCCGGCCGGCTGCCCGGCCTTGAACTGCTGCTCGGCCTTCAGGGTGCCATCCTCGAAGTAGGCCGTCACTTTCCGGTCGCGGCCCTGGTTGGCGTGCTCCACCTTCTGCTCCGGCTTCCCCGACTCATAGAAATCCTCCTGCGTGCCCGTCAGCACGCCCTGGCGGTAGGTCATCTTGCTTTTGATAGCACCGCTTTCGTAGTAGGCTTTGGCGGGGCCTTCGAGGTTGGAGGTGCCGCCGGCCAGGCTGCGGGCCTGCTTAGTAAGGTCGTCGCCGAGCGGGTTTTTCACGGCGCGGCCCGCGAAGGTGGTGGCCACGTAGCTGCCCTCGGTCTGGAGCTTGCCGGAGCGGTAGTAGCTGCGGTAGCTGCCCTTGCCCGACTTATCGGCCAGCACTTCGGTTTCGGTCTGGCCGTTGTCGTAGTAGGTTTTGTAGGGGCCGGCCAGCAGGCCGCGGCTGTACGTGGCTTCGCTCTGGAGCTGGCCGTTGGGGTAGTAGGTTTTGGCCGGGCCGTTGGCCTGCCCGTTCTGGTAGGTGATTTCCACCTTGGGCTTGCCCGACGGGTACAGCTCGCGCACCGCGCCGGCGGGCTGGCCGTTGGCGAGAGTGGTTTCCAGTTTCACCTCCCCATTGGGGTGATAATAGCGCAGTGTGCCGGTGGGCTGGTCGTTGTCGTAGGTGCCTTCCTGGGCTGGCTTGCCGTTGTCGTAGTAGGTTTTGAACGGCCCCTGGCGCACGCCCTGCTGGTAGGTTACCTCCAGTCGGCGCTGGCCGCTGGGGTGAAACTCCACGTACGCCGAGTCGCGCTTGCCGCCGGCGTAGCGGGTCTGGGCCTCCAGCTTGCCGGAGCGGTAAAACCGCTTGTAGGGCCCTTCCATCACCGTATCACCGGCCACTACGGCTGAGTAGATTTCGCGCTTGCGGGTGTTGGTCGAGTCGTAGTAGGTGGTGAAGCGCCGCATCTTCTGGGCCCGGGCCGTGGTGGCGGCCGTGAGCAGGAGTAGGGCAAAGGCAATTCTTTTCATAGGATCACGGATTGGCACGGATTGGAGCAGATTTCACGGATTTTATGGACGATTCGCGGCTGTGAGATACAACGTCGTAGTTCCCGCCATCGGTGCAAAAGAAGGAAGTCAAAGTTAGCACCGGACAGATAGCCACTAGGGCAATGCCGTACGGCCCACCAAACAAAAGCCCTGCCGCAACCAGTGCAGCAGGGCTTGATTTACTCCGGAAATCGAGTGTAAAATCCGCGAAATCCGAATAATCCGGTTAAATCCGTGATTTAGAGTTTCTCCAGCACGATGCTGCTCGCGCCGCCGCCACCGTTGCAGATGCCGGTCACGCCGATTTTGCCGCCTTCGTTCTGCAGCACGTTCAGCAGCGTCGTCACGATGCGGGCGCCGGAAGCCCCGAGCGGGTGGCCCAGGCTCACGGCTCCGCCGTACACGTTCACGTTTTTGCCTTCCAGGTTCAGCAGCTTGTTGTTGGCCAGCGAAACCACCGAGAAAGCCTCGTTGATTTCGTAGAAATCCACTTCCGAAGCATCCAGGCCGGCGTGCTTAAGGGCCTTCGGAATGGCTAGGGCCGGCGTGGTGGTGAACCACTCCGGCGCCTGCTCGGCATCAGCAAAGCCGCGCACGATGGCCAGCGGCTTCACGCCCAGGGCCTCGGCCTTCTCGCGGCTCATCAGCAGCACGGCGGCGGCACCGTCGTTGAGGGTAGAAGCGTTGGCGGCCGTCACGGAGCCTTCCTTGCCGAACGCGGGCTTGAGGCCGGCAAACTTGGCAAAATCAGCCTTGGTATACTCCTCGTCGTCGCTGATAACGGTTTCCTTGCCGCGCACCGTAATGGTTACGGGCACGATTTCGTCTTTTTTCTTGCCGGCCTGAGCAGCGGCGGCGCTCCGCTCGTAGCTCTGCTGTGCAAAGGCGTCCTGCTCCTCACGCGTGATGCCGTAGTGAGTGGCGGTGCGGTCGGCGGCTACGCCCATGGCGAAGTCGTGGTACGGGTCCCAGAGGCCGTCCTTCATCAGGCCGTCAATCATCTGGCCGTGGCCGTACTTGGCGCCGAAACGGGCTTTATCGAGGTAATAGGGCACGTTCGACATGCTTTCCATGCCGCCGGCCAGCACCACGTCGGCCTGGCCCAGCATGATGGCTTGGGCGGCGTACATGATGGCCTTCGAGCCCGAGGCGCATACTTTATTTACGGTAGTGCACTCTACGGTATCGGGCAGGCCGGCTTTTTTGGACGCCTGGCGGGCCGGAGCCTGGCCCAGATTGGCCGAAATAACGTTGCCCATAATCACCTGCTGCACTTCGGAGGCATCAACGCCAGCCTTGTCCAGCGCACCTTTCAGCGCAATGGCGCCCAGTTCAATAGCCGACAGCGAAGCCAGGCTGCCGCCGAACGAGCCGATGGGCGTGCGCACGGCCGATACAATTACTACTTCTTTGATTTGCATAAAACAGGGGGTGGGGAAGTGGTTGGAATCTATGGGTAAAGGTACGAGTGATTAGGGAATGGGCTGCAGGCGACCAGCAGCCCCGTTTCAGGTGCGTGCCGCCTGGCGCCGGCTTACCAAGTGGGCTTGTTGGGGTCGGGCCGGGTGGTGGCCGGGCGCGGCAGTTGCTGCAGGTACTGCTGCTCGGCGGCACTGAGGGCGTCCAGAATCTGCCGGGCCTGGCCGCTGCTCAGGTTCATCTGCTGCAGGCGGGCGCGCTGGGTTTGCAGCTGGGCCTCGTCGGGAGCAGCCATTTCGGTGCCGGGCTGGCCGTTGGCGCCCCCCGCGGCGCTCGGGCCATCGGGGGCGCTGCTGAGGCCACGGGTATTGCCGGGCTGGCTGCCCTGCGCCACGTTGCGTTGCGCGCCTTGGCCCGGCCGGAAGTTGCCGTCGGCGCTGCTGCCGGGCTGGGTACTGGGTTGACTGGGGTCGCGCTGGCCGTTCTGGTCGGGGCGCGGCTGCGCCGGATTGCGCTGGTCCTGCGGCCGGGAGGGGTCATCGAGCTGGCCCGGCTGGTCCTGGCCGGCGCGGAGCTGCGGAGCGGGGCTCGGCCCCGCCGACTTATCCGGCTGGCCATCGGTGCCGGGCGGAGCCTCGGCCGGAGCGGGCGGCGGAATAGTGGGGTCCTGTTCGCGCCGCAGCAGATAGTCGCTCACTACCTCATAGTTGTAGCGGGCCAGCGCATTAGCGGGATTGGTTTGCAGCGCCTGCCGCAACAGCCCCAGCGCCTGCGCATAGTCGCCTTTGCGGGTGGCCAGCACGGCCAGCTGCTGTTGGGCGATGCTACGCACCACCGCCGAGCGACTGGTCAGCAGCTGGCCATAGGCAGTGCGGGCTAAGGCTGTCTGGCCGGCGCGGGCGCTGGCGTGACCCTGGTTGAGCACAATGGCTTCGTCCGTGGCCCCGAGTTCCTGCACCGCTTTCCTATAGAGCTGGGCCGCCTGCGCAAAATCGGCGCGCCGGTAAGCACTCTGTGCCTGCCGCACCGCTTCATTCCGGTCGTGGATGCCATTCAAACTGCCCCAGCCTCCCAGGACCGTCAGCAAAAGAACCCCAGCGTACTTCATAACTTGATTACGCGAACGGTGAGTAGAATGTCCAGCGCCATTAGGGCCAGGGCCAGGGCTAGCGGATAGCGGTAGCGGTTGTCGGCCACGGATACGGTGCGCACTTGCTCAGTCTGGCCTTCCAGCCGGTTGAGCGCATTCACCAGCAATGAAAACTCGTCGCGCCGGTCGGATAGCTCAAAGTACCGCCCGCCGGTCTGCTCGGCCAGCCGTTGCAGTGGGGCAGGCGAGAGGCGGCTCACTGCGTCGCGGCCCCGGGCGTCGCGCACGAAACCGCCTTTTTCGCGGGGTAGCCGGGAGCCATCGAGCGTGCCAACCCCCAGCGCAAACAGCCGCACGCCGGAGCGGGCCAGCAGCCGCAGGGTAGGCTCCAGGTTGTCCCCAAAATCCTCTCCGTCGCTGACGAGGACCAGGGCTGTGGCGCGCGGGGAGGTAGCCGCTGGCAGCTTATTGAGGCGCGCCAGCACCAGTTCCAGCGGGGGCGTCAGGTCGGTGGTGCCTCCCGGCACTAGGTTGGTTTGCAGGGTGCTCAGGAACAGTTGCAGCGCGCTCTGGTCGTAGGTCAGGGGGCATTGCACGTAGGCTTCCGCCGCAAACACAATCAGCCCGATGCGGTCGGCCTGAAAGCGGCTGGCCAGCTGAGCCAGCTCCGCTTTGGCTTTCTGCAGGCGGGTCGGCGCTATATCCGGGGCATCCATGGACCGCGACAGGTCGACGAGCAGCCAGACATCTTTTCCGGTGGTGCGCACGGGCTGCCGGGTGAGGCCATAAGCCGGGCCCAGCAAGGCCGCACCCAGCAAGCCTATGTACAGGAAACGAAGTGTCAGTTTCCAGCCCAGTCGCCAGCCCTTCTGGGCAAACGGAGCTGCCAATCGACGGGTTCGGAAAATAAATCCGAGGTAAAGCGCAAAAAAAATACTGAGCGCCGCCACCTCTTTCCACGACACAGAATAAGCCCAGTTTAACATGTCAGAAGAGTGGGCAACGAAATGAAAATCATGCGAAAAGCGCCGCGACGGGTGAGGTAGTGGTGGGCAAAGATAGCCGTTAGCGCAGCCCGATAGGTAGGCGTTGGCCTCATCAAGTTGAAGATATTTTTTTTGAAAAAGGGGTGTTTATCGGTTCTCCTAGTATATTTGCACACTCTTCAACCGGAAGGGACCACCAATGGAGAGGTGGGTGAGTGGCTTAAACCAGTAGTTTGCTAAACTGCCGTAGCTCTAAAGGTTACCGGGGGTTCGAATCCCCCCCTCTCCACAATTCTTTAAGATGAGGAATTGAGAACAGGCAATACCAATTGCTCTCGAGATGCAAATCTCACACTCTCAGTTCCTCATTCTTTTTTCGGGGTGTAGCGTAGCCCGGTATCGCGCCTGCTTTGGGAGCAGGAGGCCGCAGGTTCGAATCCTGCCACCCCGACCATCGAATAGCCGTCAGCCCACCTCTGGGGCGGGCGGCTATTTGTTTTTGACCCCGTAGCTCAGCTGGATAGAGCAGCTGCCTTCTAAGCAGCCGGTCATGTGTTCGAATCACATCGGGGCCACGTTGATAATGAGCCACTTAGCTTAATAGCTGAGTGGCTTTTTTGTTTGCGTTCTTTATGATGCGCAGTGCTCCATTGCTTTCAGACGGATGAAATATCCGGTACAAATAGGAGCCTTTTACTCCGCATATTGGCCATTGCAGTACGTTCCACGGGATACTGCAGCTTTAGATAATTGATGGCTGTTGGTTGTGTATGTCGCTGCCTGCAGCATCTCGTAATGTTGAGTAGCACCGGCTGGTAGTGGTGATAAACGGTAAGCAGAGGTATTAGGTGTATGTAGCGCTAAAAGGGTGAAATGGAAGCATACTGCGTTGGAGTTGGCCGGATTACAGGAAAACCGTTACATTGAGCTGCGAAAACTTCTGTTTTTCTCATATTCTCAACTCCAACACCACCGCACCATGAAGAAAACATTACTCGGCATTTCATTTCTGTTAGGTCTAGGCCTACAGGGCTATAGCCAGGGCACCCCGGCTATCACTTCCTTTACCGCACAAAATTCCAATCTGCCTGCTGATTATCGTATTGTAGGTATTCAGGCCATTGATGCCAATACAGCTTGGGGGTTGTCTGGCACGTTGAGTGCAGCTGGTACCAGCATCGATGCCAACACGTATTTGCGGACTTCTAACGGTGGTACTACCTGGCAAGGTGGCTCAATTGCAGTCCCAAACTTTACCGGCTATAATGCGGGTAATCTTTTTGCCCTCAACAGCACTACTGCCTGGACGGCTATGTATGGTCCTAGCGGGGGTGGTGTAATCGCTAAAACTACGAACGGGGGTACTACCTGGGTGGCCCAAACTGACCCTTCTGCTTCCGGGGCACGCCAGTTTACGGCGCCGGATGGCTTTGCTAACTGGGTGTATTTCTGGGATGCTAATAACGGAGTCTGCATGGGTGACCCTAACAGGACTGCTGCTGCTTCGACCAAATTTTTTGAAGTGTATACCACTACTAACGGTGGTACCACTTGGACACGTGTTGACCGTACTGCGGGCCTGACCAGCAATGGCAACGAGTATGGGGTAACCAACCAGTATAGTGTCGTAGGTAATACAATTTGGTTCACCTCATTGTACGATCCGGAAACTATCACGTCGCCGGCTCGCGTATTCAAATCAACTGACCGTGGCTTGAACTGGACTTCCTCTAACAGCAATATCTCCAACCGGGTGTCGGGCGTGGTATTCTCCAATGCTACCAACGGCCTCATGTGGAATGCCGAGAATCTGAGCGTATCGACCAACGGCGGTACCTCATGGGCAACCCAGACATACACCACGCCTTTCCGTGACTCCGACGTAACGGCAATTCCCGGCAGCAACACGTACGTGGCAGTTGGTCTTGATGCGCGTGTGGCAGCACCTACTGCTACTGATATCGGTACGTCCATCAGCCGCGACAATGGCGCTACCTGGGCGACAATCGACAACCGGGCGCAGTATCTGTCGGTTAGCTTTGCCTCTGGCACGGTGGGCTGGGCTGGTGGCTTCACGGCTCCTGCCGGCGGCGGTGGCATCGGTAAGTACACGGGTAGCAATATCCTGGCTAACCGCAACGCCGAACTGCAGCAGGCGCTGGCCGTCTATCCTAACCCTAGCTCAACTGGTGTATTCACGGTACAGCTCGCTTCGGGCTTGAAATCGGGTGCTACGGTACGCGTATTTGATGTGGTAGGCCGCCAGGTTACTACTCAGACGCTGAATGCCACGGCCGTAGCCGCTAAATCTACCACGGTAGACCTGAGCAGCGAGAAGGCCGGCATCTACACGCTGGAGCTGCGCACCGAAGCAGGTGTAGCGCAGCAGAAGCTGGTGGTGGAATAGCATCTAGCGACATACGCTTACCAAAAAGCCCTCATTCACGTCGAATGGGGGCTTTTTTTGCTATTTACGTGCCGCCAACCAACCATTTTTATATCCTTGCGCTCTTATCGTCAACTTCCTTCACTTTCTTCTTTTATCATGCACAAACAATTACTATTCCTGTCCGCATTTCTTGCCGTGGGCGCCACTGCCCAGGCGCAATGGGTAAACCAACCCGTTACCAATTCCACTCCTGACCACGTTAATCTGGCCATTTCGGCCGTCGACGCCAACGTGGCCTGGACCACTGTAGCTGGGGGAGAAGAGTTTTATAGCCAGCTGTTCAGCCGCACCATCAATGGCGGCACCACCTGGACCACTACGGCCATTCCGGGTCTGACGCCCAACGACCTCGTAACCGGCATCTATGCCCAGAGCGCCACTACGGCTTGGGTGACGGTGGCAGCAGATTTCGTAGGGCCCGGCCGCATTCTGCGCACCACCGACGGCGGTGCGAACTGGGTCACCCAGACCACGGCTACCCAGTTCGCCGGCAACAACAGCTTTCCGACTGTAGTGCGCTTCTTTGACGCGCTGAACGGGGTGGCCGTAGGCAACCCCAACAATGGCCGATTTGAAATCTATACCACCACCAACGCCGGCGCTACCTGGACGACCATTCCGGCCGCCAATGCTCCTCAGGCGCAGGGGGTGGAGGATTTGGTGCCGGGTATCCCGGTGATAGCGCAGGCCGGCAACAGCATCTGGGTCGGAACGGATGAGGGCCGGATCCTGCGTTCCACCGACCGCGGCCTGACCTGGACCGTGGCTGCCACCGGGCTGGAATTTCTGGAGGCTGTGGCGTTCCGCGATGCACTCAACGGCCTGGCATTGGATGAGGACGGCAACTACGTTCGTACGACGGATGGGGGCGCCACCTGGGCCCGCATCAGCCCCACCGGCCCCGTGCATACTATCGGCCTCGACAACGTGCCCGGCACCCGCACCTACGTGTCCACGGGGTTTGGCGCTTATGGTCCCGGTTCATCCTACTCCACCGACGACGGTCAGACCTGGGTGGCTATTGAGTCCACCGTCAATCATGTGCTGGTGGACTTCGTCAGCCCGAGCGTGGGCTGGTCGGGTGGGCTGCGGGTAGATGCCAACGGCGACGCCGACGGCGGCAACGGCATGAACAAGTACACGGGCATTACGCTGGCCACCAACGCGGCGCTGGCGGCGCGGCTGGGCATTAGTGCCTTCCCCAACCCGGCGCCCGATGGCCGCTTTCTGGTGCGGGCCGCCGGCCTGAAGGCCGCCACTCCGGCCCGCGTGCTCGACGGCCTGGGCCGTACTGTGCTGGCCCAAACCTGGACCTCGCCCGCCCTGGCCCCGCTGGCGCTGGATCTGAGCCAGCAAACAGCGGGCGTGTACGTGCTGGAACTGACCACTCCCGACGGCCTGGTGCGCCAGAAGCTGGTAGTGCGCTAAACGCCCGGCACGTCAACAATATCGGATTATTCAAAGGCCTGTTCTGCTTAGCGGAATAGGCCTTTTTCGGGGCTGCCGGAGGCGGGGTTTTAGCCAGCTGTCCGGCAGGCTTATTCGGGGCTGGCGCTAGCAAAAACGGGATATTTTCGGTACTTTTGTAGGATAGCATCCTAGCTGAACTTACGCCCGAAACATGAGCGAAACACAAGAGATAATCGGTGCCTCGGACTATTCCGCGGATAGCATTCAGGTACTCGAAGGGCTCGAAGCGGTACGCAAGCGTCCTTCCATGTACATCGGCGACACTGGCGCCAAGGGCCTGCACCACTTGGTGTGGGAAGTGGTCGATAACTCTATCGATGAAGCGCTGGCCGGCCAGTGCGACCGAATCGAGGTGAGTATCCACCCCGGTAACGCCATCTCGGTCCAAGACAACGGCCGCGGAATCCCCGTTGGCATCAACCAGAAATTCGGCAAATCAGCCCTCGAAATTGCCCTGACCGTGCTGCACGCCGGCGGCAAGTTTGATAAGAATAGCTACAAGACTTCCGGCGGTTTGCATGGCGTGGGCGTGTCCTGCGTGAATGCGCTCAGCACCCACACCCACGTGAAGGTGCAGCGCGACGGCCGCATGTACGAGCAGGAATACACCATCGGGGTGCCCCAGTACGACGTGCGCGAAATCGGGCCTGCTGACGGCCGCGGTACCTACGTGTGGTTTCAGCCCGATGAAACCATCTTCGACGAAACGCTGGAGTACTCCTACGAGCGGATTTCCACCCGTTTGCGGGAGTTGGCCTACCTCAACCGCGGCATCCGCATCATCCTCACCGACCTGCGTGAGCAGGGCGTTGGTGCTGACGGGCAGCCGCAGCGCACCGAGTTTTACTCGGAAGGCGGCGTGGCCGAGTACGTGCAGTATCTCGACAGCAGCCGCACCGTGCTCATGACCAAGCCTGTGTACGTGGCTACGGAGCGCGGTATTCCGGTGGAAGTGGCGTTCCAGTACAACGACTCGTACCAGGAGCACATCTTCTCCTACGTCAACAATATCAATACCCACGAGGGTGGCACGCACGTGGCGGGCTTCCGCTCGGCCATAACGCGGGTGCTGAAAGCCTACGCCGAGAAATCGGGCGAGGTGGCCAAGGCCAAGATTGAGATTCAGGGCGACGACTTCCGCGAAGGCCTCACCGCCGTTATTTCGGTGAAGGTGGCTGAGCCCAAGTTCGAAGGCCAGACCAAGGGCAAGCTGGGCAACTCCGAAGTGAGCGGCGCGGTGAACCAGGTAGTGGGCGAGATTCTCAACCAATATCTGGAGGAAAACCCCAAGGAGGCCCGCGTTATCGTGGAGAAGGTGATTCTGGCCGCCAAGGCCCGCGTGGCCGCCAAAAAGGCCCGCGAAATGGTGCAGCGTAAGTCGGTGCTGGGCTCCAACTCGCTGCCGGGCAAGCTGGCCGACTGCTCGGAATCGGACCCCGCCATCTGCGAGCTGTATCTGGTGGAAGGTGACTCGGCCGGTGGCACGGCCAAGCAGGGCCGCAACCGCGCGTTCCAGGCGATTCTGCCGCTGCGCGGCAAGATCCTGAACGTGGAGAAGGCGCAGGAGCACCGTATCTACGAAAACGAGGAAATTCGGAACATGATTACGGCCCTCGGCGTGAGCTTCGAAAAGAAGACCGACGAAGACGACGGCAGCACTACCCGCTCGCTGAACCTCGACAAGCTGCGCTACCACAAGGTCATCATCATGACCGATGCTGACATCGACGGCTCGCACATCCGGACGCTGATCCTGACGTTCTTCTTCCGCTACATGCCGGAGCTGATCGAGAAAGGCTACATCTACATTGCGCTGCCGCCGCTGTATCTGGTGAAGCGCGGCAAGGAAGAGCGCTACTGCTGGACCGAAGAGGACCGCATGAACGCCCAGGAGGAACTGGGCCGCGGCAAGCCCGAAACGGTGAACGTGCAGCGCTACAAAGGTCTCGGCGAAATGAACGCCGAGCAGCTCTGGACCACCACCATGCAGCCCGCCACCCGCTCCCTGAAGCGCGTGGATGTGGACTCCGGTGTGGAAGCCGACCACCTCTTCTCCATGCTGATGGGCGACGAAGTAGCCCCCCGCCGCGACTTCATCGAGAAAAACGCCAAGTACGCCAAGCTGGACGTGTAACGTTCTGAGAATAAAAAAGCCCGCTGAGTAAGCGGGCTTTTTTATGGATGTCTGCCA
The DNA here is from genome assembly GCF_027359925.1 of Hymenobacter canadensis. Lineage (NCBI taxonomy): Bacteria > Pseudomonadati > Bacteroidota > Cytophagia > Cytophagales > Hymenobacteraceae > Hymenobacter > Hymenobacter canadensis. The sequence goes on from NZ_CP114767.1 coordinate 882,705, forward strand.
ACCAGCAAACCACGTAGAAGCAGCTACATTTATTAAAAGCGCTGCAGAAGGTCCGGCACTAGCGTGTATCTTGCCGTACTGCCTTCTGGATGCCTTTCTTCTGTTATGAAACTCTTCAAGTCTGCCGACCTTATCCGCAAAAGCAAATACATCAGCCGCGACCTGAGTTGGCTGCGCTTCAACTACCGCGTGCTCGACCAGGCCAAGGATGCCGGCCGGCCGCTGTTCGACCGGCTGCGGTTCCTGGCCATCACCTCGTCGAATCTGGATGAGTTCTTCATGATTCGTGTCGGCTCGCTCTACAACTACCTCGACTACGGCAAGGAGCGGGTGGACTACTCGGGGCTGCGGGAACTGCCCTTCCGGCGCAAGCTGCTCGACTTCGCCCACCGCTTCGTCAACGACCAGTCGATGACGTACCTGAACGAGCTGAAGCCGCAGTTCGAAAAGAACGGCTTCAACATCCTGCGCATGGATGAGCTGACGGAGCTGGAGCTGAAAAAGGCCGACGGCTACTTCAAAAACACCATCTTCCCGCTGCTCACGCCGATGGTGTACGACTCGTACCACGGCTTCCCGCTGATGATGAACCAGATGCTGATTCTGGGCGTGGTGACGCGCACCGGTACCGGCGACCTGGAAACTGAGAAAGGGCAGGAGCGGCTCACATTCGTGCAGATTCCGCAAAACCTGACGCGCTTCTTTGAGCTCACGCGCAAGGAAAAAGTGCTGTTCGTGCCGATTGAGGAAATCGTGCGGGCCAACCTGCCCAAGCTGTTCCGCAACGTGGAAATCGAGTCGGCCGACCTGTTCCGCATCACGCGCAACGGCGACTTCACGCTGGAAGAATCCGAGGACATCGATACCGACTTTATCAAGGAGCTGCAGCAGGGCCTCAAGACGCGTAAGCGCGGCCGCGTGGTGCGCCTGGAAGTGGAGCCCAACGCCTCGGCGCTGCTGATGACCGTGCTTAAGGAGCGCTGGAAAATTGATAATGGCAACGTGTTCGTTATCAATTCGCTGATTGACCTGAAGGGTTTGCTGCAGATTCTGAAGCACCCCAACTTCCGCGGCAAAACCTCCCGCCAGCCCGCCCCGATTGCGCCGCTGAGCCTGCCCGAAGGCGCCGACGAGAACCTGTTTGAATACCTCAAGCACCACGACGTGCTGCTGCACCACCCCTACAACAGCATCGAGCCGATGGTGCGGCTGCTGGAGCAGGCCGCCGAAGACCCGCAGGTACTGGGTATCAAGCAAACCATCTACCGCCTCGCCGACGATTCCCGCGTGACGGCAGCGCTGCTCAAGGCGGCTGAAAACGGCAAGCACGTATCGGTGCTGTTCGAAATAAAGGCCCGCTTTGATGAGGAGCGCAACATCCGCGAGGGCGCGCGGCTGGAAAAAGCCGGCTGCTTCGTCATTTATGGCGTGAGCAAGTACAAGACGCACACCAAGATGCTGATGGTCATCCGGAAGGAAGGCGAGAAGGTGACGCGCTACGTGCACATCGGCTCCGGCAACTACAACGAGCAAACCAGTAAGCTCTATACCGACGTGAGTTTGCTCACGACCAACGACGTGTATGGCCACGACGTGTCGGAGTTCTTCAACGTCATCACCGGCCACTCGCAGCCCGACGACTATGAGTACCTCATCACGGCGCCCAAAGACATGCGCCAGCAGCTGGTGCACCTGATCCGAGAGGAGGCGCGCAACGCCAAAAAAGGCCTGCCCAGCGGCATTGTCATCAAAATCAACTCTCTGGAAGACAAGGAGGTGATTGATGAACTGTACAAGGCCTCGAAGGCCGGCGTGCCTATCCGCCTGATTGTGCGCGGCATCTGTTGCCTGCGGCCGGGCCGCATCAATCTGAGCGAGAATATTGAGGTGCGCAGCGTGGTGGGTGACCTGCTGGAGCACTCGCGCCTGTTCTACTTCCACCAAGCCGGGCAGCCGCGCCTCTATGCCGGCTCCGCCGACGTGATGGTGCGCTCCTTCGACCGCCGCATCGAGGCGCTGTTCCTGATTGTGAATCCGCAGCTCAAGCGCGAAGCCATCGGCATTCTGATGCTGAACCTGCTCGACAACCAGAACAGCTACGTGATGCGCGAGGACGGCGCTTACATCCGGCGCCAGCCGCAGCCCGACGAGGTGATTGTGAACGTACACAAAGACTTCTACCGCCGCGACGAAGAGCGCCTCGCCAACGCCACGCCCGATGGCATGCTGGTGTTGCTGACGGCCGCCAAGGATGCTGAAGCCGCCGCCCTCGCCGCCGCCGAAGAACCCGTGGAAGCCTGCGGCCCCGAAGAAGAACTAGCGGCCGAAGAGCCCGAAACCGAGACGGTGGAATACATTGTCGTGGCCGAAGCTGAAGACAAGGCAGAAGCTGCGCGCACCAACGCCTAACTGTTAGTCAGTCCGGCGGAAGCGAAGCCGTGCTTTCGTTTTGTGCGCCACATCAACTTAAATGAAAAGCCCTCCGGCAGCAGGTTCATTACCTGAAGCCGGAGGGCTTTTCATTTAAGTTGATGCGTATTGCGGGCAACTGTATGCCGCTAGTGCTGCAAGCTGCCGCTATTCCACTTCGGTGGGCCGGCTTTGCATGGTGGGAATGGGCGTGCGGCTGGAGTGGTCGTCGCGGGCACGAATCTCGTCGAAATGCTCTTCGAACAGCGTCTGCAGCATGCCGTCTTTCAGGCCGATGTCGGGCACAATCATCTGATTGATATTAGCCCATTCCATGGCCGACAGGTAGATGTGGCCGGCCGGCACGATAACGTCGGCGCGGTCGGGGTTGAGCATGGCCACGTTCACCCGCTCGTCCATGCTCATGTCGGTCAGATTCTGCAGCACGGCCGCAATGCGGCGGCGCGTCACGGACTTGTCGAGCTGCTGCGGCTGGGCCATGCTGTAGAGCTTGTTGATGTTGCCGCCCGTGCCGATGGCCCGCGTGACGTGGTAGCGGCGGCCGTTTTCCTTTACCCACTCTTCCATGCGCTGCCACAGGCTGGCCTGGGCGTCGGTGCTGGCCAGGCCGCTTTCTTCCTGCTGCATGCGCCGAATCGAGCCAATCTCAAACGACTGCGAGGCCACCTTGCGGCGGTCGTGGTAGATGTTGAACTCGGTGCTGCCGCCGCCCACATCGATGTGCAGGTAGTGCTTTTTGTCTTCGAGCAAATGCTCAATCACGCGGTTGATGTACGCCGCTTCGGCCTGGCCGTCAATCACCTGCACCGTCATGCCCAGCTCCTGCTGAATGCGGGCCGCTACCTCGGCGCCGTTGGTGGCGGTGCGCATGGCCGAGGTGGCGCAGATCAGATAGTGGTTGGGCGCCACGTCGTGCACCTCCATCAGTAGCTTCAGCGCGTGCAGAAACTTGATGAACTTCTCCTGCTTCTTCTCCGAGATGGTGCCGGTGGCAAATACGTCTTCGCCGAGACGCAGCGGAAAGCGCACATATTCCACCCGCTTGAGCCGGTATCGGTCGCCGTAGTGGAGAACTGCTGAAATCTGACAACGAACAGCGTTGGAACCGATATCAATGGCGGCAAGCTTCAGCAGAGGATATTGCACAGGCAGTGGAGTTGGCGAGGAGAGAGGGCAAAGATAGCCGTTTGAGCAAAACAGGCCATTCATGAGGCCGCAAATAGGAAAACGGCATGCATTGTAACTAAATATATAGTAAATTGAATTATATCAATCTGCCCGCTCATGCTTTCGGACCTGACTTATCTGGATGCCCAGGCGCCGCTGTGGCTGGTAGCGTTGTTTCTGGGCATCGTACTGCTGGCTGCAGGCCAACTGCTGCACCTGTGCTACTGCGCCGACCTGTGGCTATTGCCGCCGGCGCTGCTGCTGGGCTGGTGGCTGCTGCTGCAGAGTGTGCTGGTTTACCTGGGGTTCTATGATAATCTCTACGCGCTGCCGCCGCGCCTGCTGGTGCTGGGAGTGGGGCCGCCGCTGATAGGCATTGCCGGGCTGCTGCTCACCGGTTCCGGCCGTTGCCTGCTCGCTCGCTTTGATCTGGTGGACCTGACGTGGCTGAGTGTAGTGCGAATTCCGGTGGAGCTGTGCTTATACGGGCTGGCGCTGCACCACCTGGTGCCCGACCTCATCACCTTCGCCGACCGCAACCTCGACTTGGCCGCCGGCCTCACGGCCCCGCTGGCCGCGTATTGGTTCCGGACCCGGCTGATGGGGCGCCGACTGCTGCTGCTCTGGCACGGCGGCAGCCTGGTGCTGCTGCTGAACGTGGTGGTGCTGGCGGCCGGCAGTGTGCCCACACCGTGGCAGCAGGTAGGGTTCTCGCAGCCCAACGTAGCGGTGTTGCACTGGCCTTTTGTGTGGCTGCCCACCTTCATTGTGCCGCTGGTGCTGTTTTCACACGTGGCGGCGCTGCGGCAGCTGCTGGGCTCGGTACACAAAACCGCCCCGCTACAGCCAAGTAGCAGGGCGGGCGAGTGGCACCTGGAGCCGTGGTTTATTGGTCGATCCGGAAGCCGAGGCCGAGCTGTATTAGGCCGCTTTCTTCGGGCGAAATCTGATAGGAAACCGATAGGGCTAGCTGGTCGGTGACGGGGGCCAGGTAGAAGCCGGCGCCGTAGCCATCGTGCCAGCCATCGGGCGAGCTGCCTTTGTAATACACGCGGCCCCGGTCAAAGAACCCGAACACGCCGTAGGAGAAGGGCAAAAAGTTGGTTTTCACTTGGCCCAGGGCTAGCCGCAGCTCCGTGTTCAGGTAGAGGCTGGCGTCGCCGGTAAAGCGGTTGCGCACGTAGCCGCGCAGGTTTTCGCGCTGCCCAAGGTTGGCGAATTTGTAGAACGGAATTTCGTCGTCGGGGCCGTAGGTTTTGGCGCCGCCGCCTTTCAGTACCAGCGTAACGGGGATGAGCAGGCGCGTGGTGCCGTAGTATTCGGCAAAGCCCTGGGAGAGGCCGAAGTTGCTTTTGTCGCGGTTGAGTTGGAAGTAGGTGTCGTGCTGGGCGCGCAGGCGCACGCCGCGGCGCGCAAAGCGGGGCCGGTCGCGCAGGTCCAGGTCAAACAGCCCGTTCAGGCCCACCAGGCGCTGAAAGCCGGTGTTTGGGCGCAGGTCACTGGCGGTGGGGTCCTGCTCCAGGCGGCCCAAGTAGCTGGTGCCGGCAAAGTTGGTGCTGTACTGCTCGTAGCCGCCGCCCAGCCGGATGAGGCTGCGCTGGAAGAATACCCGCTCCGTAAACAAGCCGGCCGTGTAGCCTTTGTAGCGCGCTTTATAGAAGTTGTTATCGTAGAGGTTGTCGTCTTTGGAGGTGTTGTTGCCCAGCCCGAAGAAGTTGTAGAACTGGAAGAAGTTGCCGTACTCGGCGCGGGCCCCAATATCCCACAGGCCGATGGCATGGCGGTGGCGCGAGGCCAGACTCACTTGAAAGTTGCCGTTAGCAGTACCCTGAATATCGAAGCTGTACAGGTTCTTATAGCCCAGCTTGCGGAAGCCCTGCCGTACAAAATCCACGCCCGCTCCGGCCCCGATACCGTCGCTACTGTTGAAAATAACCGTCACGCGGGGCGCGTAGCTGTTGTACTGGAACGACTCCCGCTCATACAAATTCACGTCGGGGGCGCTGGAAGTGCGGTTGTCGGATTCCGAACCCAGTTTCAGGTCGGTGTCGGGTACGTCGTACACTTTGGTGAGGGCGCGCAGGCCGCTCACCCGCGAGTCGTCGGCAATCCGGTCTTTGCCGTCGCCGCCGATAATGCGCAGCAGCACGCTGTTTTTGGCTGTGCCGGTCACCGTGAATACATCTTTGCCGTCGAGGCCGTAGAGGCTTACTTCTTCGGTTTCCTTGGGTGAGAAAGTCCGGTCGAACAGCGGCTCGCCTTCGGGCGCGTCGCCGTCCTTGCCTTTATCGAACATGCGCACGCGCATGTTGCCGTCGGGCTGGCGGTCTACCTGGAATACCTCGGCCTTGTTGGAGCCCACCACGTCCACGCGTTTGGCCAGCATCAGGTAGTAGTCGTCGAGTACCTTCGGCAGCTCCTGAATACGCTGCTTCAGCTTATTGTTCAAATCATTGCCGGAGAGGGGCATCAGCTCCTTCGGCAGCTGGGCCATGGCCTCATCAATGGCCGCCGGCGTAATACGGGCCTGCATATACTGGCCCACCTCTTGCCACTGCGGCCGCGTGAGGCCTTGTAACAGGAACCGGTCAAGGTCCCTGGCTGGCCAGTTCAGGCTTTTGAGGTCGTGGAATTCGCCCTGGAAATCCTCGATGCTGCCCACGGCCCATTCGCGGTTGGCCAGGTAGGTCAGCAGGCCGTTCCAGAGGGTAAACGACTGGTCCCGGTCGCGCGGAATGGGCTTGTACACGGTGTTCTTGCCTTGCTTGAAGCCGGCCCACTTCCAGTTGTCTTCGTGCTTGCCGAAGTCGGCCACCAGCATATCAAAGGCGCGGGCCTGCGCAAAGGCTTGGGCGTCGATGCGGTTGTCGTGGTCTTTGTAGAGCTGGCGGAAAAAGCTGAACGAGCGGCGCACGTCGTCGGCCCCACCGAAGCCGGGCAGGTTGGCCTTGGGGTCGCTGGGCCGGTCTTCCAGGGTGCCCAGCAGGCCCGCGTACTCCTGGCGGTAGGCACCCAATTGGTTGTTGTCGGGTAGCACGAACAGCCGCGGCCGGGCGTGCAGAATGTCGGTCTTATCGAGCAGCGAGGTGATAACCAGCGCCGAGTAGGGGTGAGCCGTGGGCGTGATGCCCCGCAGCACGTCGGCCGCCACCGAGTTGCGCAGCTCCGGCGGCAGAATCTTGGTTACGTCTTTGTCTACGGACCGGAACACGTACTCCGACGAGTCGGCCGCAATCAGCTTGAGCGAGGTGGTCTGGCGGCCGCCGCCGCGCCCGAATACGCGCAGGCCGCCTTTCTCGGCAGCCAGGTCGAGGGTACGGACCTGCACCGGCTGGGTCCAGGAAGTGCGGTAGCCTTCGCCCAGGAAGAACTTTGATGCGCCCGAGCCGGCGTACTGCTTGCCGGCGGCCAGCGTCTGGGTGGGCTGAAACGGCGCGTCCGGCTTCACGTCGGCCACGCCTTTCGGCGCCGACGGGCACTCCGGAATGAAGCTGTTCACGGGCACGTTGGGCAGGCGCGGCTCCTGGCACGCCGACTGAAACAGCACGGCATTGTAGGTTTCATTTACTGCCGCATCCGCCAAACCAAAGGCGTAGAAATAGGCCTTCACGGTGCCGTCGGCGAAATATTCCAGCTTGGAAAAGCCCTCCTCAGAGCGGTTGAACTGCGCGCTACCATCGGCCCCAACGTGCTCCTTCTCAGCAAAGGAGCCAGAAATGAGGTGGTAGTTGTCTTCGAAGCGAGTAAGCTGCAGGCTGTAGTCGTGCGAGGCCGCGTACACGGCGCCGGGGTGGTCTTTGAGGGTGCCCAGCAGCTCCTTGCGAAACTCCTGGTACTGCGGATTAGCCAGGTCGCGCGGGGTGCCCACGTTCTGGCGGTAGGCCGCGTACACCGAGCCCAGCACCGGGGGCAGCAGGTGGCGGCTAAGCGGCTGCTTGCCACCATACACGCCGTTGCTGATAACGGGCTGGTGGCCCACGAGCAGCACGTTTTTGCCCTTGGTATCGTCCAGCAGATCCTGGAGCTGCTCCCGGAATTCCTGCTGAGTGAGGGTTTTACAGTCAGTGTCGGGAGCTTCGGGCCGGTCGAAGGGATGCGTGAACCAGGGCGAGTTGATGGCCACCACGCGCACGTTGGGCGCGACGTCGATGACCTCGGGGCCGGGGCAGCCGCCGGTGGGCGCAAAAGCGTTCTGGCCGGGTAGGCGCTTCTCAATGTAGTCTTCGAGGCGGCGCACGCGCTTCAGGCCATCGGGGCCGGAGTTGGCCCAGTCCCGGTCGCCGGGCACGAAGTAGATTTTGCCGTTGGGCAAACCCTGCACCAGCGCAATCAGGGCATCAGCGCGGGCCGTTTCGCCGGCGCGGCTGGAATCGGTCTTGGTGCCGAGGCCATCGTGGCCCACAATGTCGCCGAGGTGCACCACGGTGAAGGCGCCGCGCTGCTGCTCCAGCGTGCGGCGCAGGGCCTGCAGGCGGGCCGTCGGGAGGTCGGCGGTGGCGGTGTTGCCGAGCAGGTAAACCGTGTGGGCCGGGGAGGAGGCAGTCTGGCCCAGCAGGGGCTGCGTCAGAGTCAGTCCCAGAGAGGCCAGCAGCAGACGGCGGTAGAGTGAGTGCATAGAAAGAGAGCTAGACACCACCATACGGAGAAACGTGCAAGTCGATTTAACCTAAATTTAATTTTGAAGACAGTCTCGCTGCTTACGCCGCCGCGGGCCGCTGGCGTGGGGCCAGCACCCGGCGCAGAGCCAACACCAGCAGACACGGCAGACCTACCCACAGCAACTCACATTTCAGCACCCGCGCCGCCCATTCGCCCACAAATTTCTTCACCCCAATAGGCGAAACCTGCAGCGGCCGCCACGGGAAAAAGTAGCGCTGCTGCTCGAAAGGGCTGAAAAATGCTACACCTTCCCCGCCGGTAGTCAGCGCATCGAGCACGCCGTGCGAGACGGTGGCCAGAAACAGCAGCAGCCACAGCCGCCCGGCCGGCGGGGTGCCGGGCGTGCGGCGAACGTGCGCCAGCCCGGCCAGCGCTGACGCCACCACTGCGGCGGCCAGAATCGAGTGCGTAAGCCCGCGGTGCCCCCAGAGGCTGGCGTACGGCACATGAAACTTGAAGCCGATAACGTCGGCATCGGGCAGGAAGGCGCAGGCGGCGGCCAGCAGCCAGTAGCGCCAGTGTCGGCGCTCCGGCAGCAGCAGCTTGCCCAATGTGGCGCCCAGGGCGCAATGTCCGAAAATGGACGCCATTTGTGAGAGTGAAGAAGGTAAGAAGCGGGGCAGTAGCGCGAACTTTGTAGTCCGCGCCCCCGCGCCGTCAGAACCAACCGAACGGCGTGGGGGCGCGAACTGCAAAGTTCGCGCTACTGATGGCCCATTAGCTCGGTGGCCAGCCGGGGCACGCCGGTGCTGGCCGGCTCGGTGATGAAATGCAGGTTGCGGCGCGCCGAAACCGGGGGGCGGCTGGGGTCGATGATGTACACCGGGCAGCTGGCCGGGGCGTAGCTGACCAGGCCGGCCGCCGGATATACCTGCAGCGAAGTGCCCACCACCAGAAAAATATCGGCCGTAGCGGCTTCCTCCATGGCGTGCTCCATCAGCGGCACGGCCTCGCCAAACCACACAATGTTGGGCCGCAGCTGGTGGCCTTTGGTGCACAACTCGCCCAGCTCAATCCGGTCGGTAGCCATCGGGTACACCAGATGCTCGAAGCGGGAGCTGCGCGCTTCCAGCAGCTTGCCGTGCAGATGGATAATGTGGCTGGAGCCGGCCCGCTCATGCAGGTCGTCGACGTTCTGCGTCACTACGACCACCTCAAACTCCCGTTCCAGCGCGGCCAACGCCAGGTGGCCCGCATTGGGCTGGGCGGCCCGGGCCGCGGCGCGCCGCTGGTTGTAGAATTCCAGCACCAGCTCCGGGTTGGCCGCCCAGCCCTCCGGCGTGGCCACGTCCTCAATGCGGTGGCCTTCCCACAGTCCATCGGAGCCGCGGAAAGTAGCCAGGCCGCTTTCCGCGCTGATGCCCGCGCCGGTCAGGGCGACAATCTTCTTCTTTTTCATAGTATAAATATAATGTAGCATAGGCTTTAGCCTGTGCCATGACTGAAGCTGCAAGGGTTCAAAGCTGCAAGCTATAAGCTTCAAGCTGCATGAGGCAAGCTACAGCTCATAGCACACAGGATATAGCCATGTTCATACAGCTTGTGGCTTGCAGCTCAAAGCTTGCCGCTTTGAACTCACTTCAAAACCGCTTCAGCTCTTCCCGCCGAAACGTCCATTCCGGCGTGCTGAATCGGGCCTGGCTGGGGTCCACGGCAAACCAGGCCCCCAAAGCCGGGTCGCCCCAGGCGTTGCGCAGCACATGAATCTGCTGGGCCGGCATGTAGCTCTGGGCTAGCAGCACGTAGCGCCGGCCGCTGCCAGCCTGCTCGGCCACGTCCAGTACCAGCACGGCGTGGCCCGGCGAGCCGCCCCGGATGAGCACGTCGCCGGGCTGCACCGCTGCCAGCGGCGTGGGCGTAAGCTCTCGGTCCAGGGAAAGGGTGCCGGCGTAGGTGAAAATCTGGTCGAGGTAGCGGCGGAATGTGGCGTGGGTGGGCGCTTCCACGGGCCGGGGCGCCGGCAGCACCTCGTTGCCGCTCACCCGGAAACCCTTGCCACCGTACCAGTCGGCAAACCGGATATCGTGGCCGCTGGTGAGGTGGAAATGCACCTGGGCCGGGTTCTGCGCAAACAGGTACTCGCCCCGCAGCCGGATAACGGCATCGGCGCACTGCTGCAAATCCCGCGTGCCCACATCAATGTTGACCACCGCGGCGTGCACGTCCTGTGGATCTTTCAGCTGGCCGTTATAGAGCTTCACGGGCGTGCCGGCCGGCAGCAGCGGCAACCCACCCAGCCACTGCCCGAACGAGCCCGGCGCCACCGCCACCCGCACGCAGCCGCGCGGCGGCGCAAACCGGGCCGCCAGACTCCGGCGGGCATCGTAAGCCCCGGCCGGCAGCCATGCATAGGGGTTGACCGCCGTCGGCGCGGCTACGGCAGGAGTCAGTGGCGGAGCAGGCGGGGAGTTACGGGCGGAAGCCGCGCCCATAGAAGCGGCATAGCTGAGCAGCAGGAAGGAAAACGGAATTGGCAGCATGTCAAGCAATAGATAGCACCAAGTAGAATAGCCGCATAACGATATTCAGCGAGCGGTATTTCAAGCCCAATAATACAAAAAAAAGTCCCCGGCCTGGAAAGGTCGGGGACTTTGATGTATGGTAGTCGAATCGGCTACTTGGCTTTGGCAGCCGGTTTTTTGGCGGTAGTGCCGGCTGCTTTCTTCGCGGCAGGCTTTTTGGCAGCCGGCTTCTTGGCCGCTGCTTTTTTAGCAGGCTTATCGGCGGCATCAGCCTTGTCGGCCACGGGGGCTTTCTTGGCGAAGCGGCCGCCCTTGGCGGGCTTGTCGGGCGTCAGCTCGCCCAGCTCCAGGCAGCGCTCCAGCGTGAGGTCGGCCGGCTCTTCGCCTTTCGGAATCTTCACGTTCTTCTTGCCCACCACGATGTACGGCCCGAAACGACCGTTCAGCACCTGCACGTCGTCGCGGCCCTCGAAGGTCTTGATCAGGCGCTCGGCGTCGGTTTTGCGCTTGTTCTCAATCAACTCTACCGCCTCGGGTGCCGTAATGGTGTGCGGGTCCTGCTCCTTGGTGAGTGAGTAGAACTTGCTGTCGTGGCGGATGTAGGGGCCGAAGCGGCCGAGTGCGGCCGTCATCGACTTTTCCTCGAACTCGCCGACCACGCGGGGTAGCTTAAACAGCTCCAGCGCCTCTTCCAGCGTGATATTTTCAATGAACTGGCCTTTGCGCAGGCTGGCGTACACCGCTTTTTCGTCCTCAGGCGCGCCTTCCTTGGGCTCGATCTGCACGTAGGGGCCGAAGCGGCCGAGACGGGCCGTCAGCTTCTGGCCGGTTTCGGGGTGTAGTCCAATTTCGCGGTTGCTGCCCAGCGTGTTGCGCTCGATGTCCTTGCCGCGCTCCACGGTTTCGTGGAATGTGCCATAGAAGCCCGCCAGCATGTCCGTCCACTGCTCTTCACCATCGGCAATGCGGTCAAACTCGCCTTCCACCTTGGCCGTGAACTGGAAGTCCACAATCACGGGAAAGTGCTCTACCAGGAAATCGTTCACCACCATGGCCGTGTCCGTGGGGAACAGCTTGGCTTTGTCGGCGCCGTAGGTTTCGGTTTTTACCTCCGTCTTCACCTCGTGGCCTTCCAGCGTCAGCACATGAAACTTGCGCTCCTTGCCTTCGCGGGTGTCTTTTTCCACGTAGCCGCGCTTCTGAATGGTGCTGATGGTAGGCGCGTAGGTAGAAGGCCGGCCGATGCCCATTTCCTCCAGCTTTTTCACCAGCGAAGCCTCCGTGTAGCGGGCGGCCGGGGAGGCGTAGCGCTCCACGCCGCGCAGCTGTAGCAGCGGCATCAGCTGGCCCACGGCCAAAGGTGGCAAACCGCGCGAAAACGACGATTCGGTTGCTGCTTCGTCCTGCTCATCCTCGTCTTTCGACTCGCTGTAAGCCTTCAGGAAACCCTCAAAGGTGATAACCTCGCCGCTGGCCGTGAGCGTTACGCCGGGCTGGGTGCTGATGCCGATGGTGGCCACCGTGCGCTCAATCTGGGCATCGGCCATCTGCGAGCCCATTGCCCGCTTCCGGATCAGGTCGTAGAGGCGCTGCTCCTGCGAGTCGGAACCGGCTTTCAGCAGCGCGAAGTCGGTGGGGCGGATAGCTTCGTGAGCTTCCTGCGCCGAGGCCGACTTGGTCTTGTACAGACGGGTCTGGGCGTACTCGGGGCCGTAGGCGCGGCTGATTTCTGCCTGCGCGGCGGCCAGGGCATCCTGCGAGAGGTTCACCGAGTCGGTCCGCATGTAGGATATTTTACCGGCTTCGTACAGCTTCTGGGCCACGCTCATGGTCTGGGCCACCGAGAAACCCAGCTTGCGCGAGGCTTCCTGCTGCAGCGTAGACGTGGTGAAGGGCGGCGCCGGGCTGCGCTTGCCGGGCTTTTTCTCCAGGTTCTCAATGCGGTACTCGGCGCCGGCGCAGCGGGCCAGGAAGGATTCGGCCTCTTCACGGGTTTTGTAGCGGGTGGGCAGGTCGGCTTCCAGCACCGCACCTTTGCCGGCGTCTAGGCGGGCCGTAATCCGGTACGCCGACGACACGTTGAACTGGTTGATTTCCCGCTCGCGCTCCACCACAAAGCGCACTGCCACGCTCTGCACGCGGCCGGCCGAAAGGCCCGTTTTTACTTTTTTCCAGAGCACCGGGCTCAATTCGAAGCCTACCAGCCGGTCGAGGACACGGCGGGCCTGCTGGGCATTCACCAGATTCAGGTCGATTTCCCGGGGGTTGTCGATGGCGTGCAGGATGGCATTCTTGGTGATTTCGCGGAACACGATGCGGCGCGTCTTAGGGCTGCCGGTCAGGTTCAGGGTTTCTGCCAGATGCCAAGAAATGGCTTCGCCCTCCCGGTCATCGTCACTCGCCAGCCAGACGGTTTCGGCCTCCTTGGCCAGCTTCTTGAGCTGGCTGATAATTTCCCGCTTGTCGGCCGACACCACGTAGGTGGGCTTGAAGTTATTGGCTACGTCAATGGCATTGTTGTCCTTGGGCAGGTCGCGGACGTGCCCGAAAGACGATTTGACGACGAAATCCTTGCCCAGATAGCCTTCAATGGTTTTGGCTTTCGCGGGGGATTCGACGATGACTAGATTTTTAACCATGGGGGAAGGTGGAGACGGAAGGAGGCAAGCTAGCGCGCTTTCCAATAGAAAACGGGCCCGCGGGCAAGAAGTTGAATTTTGCCGCAAAGATGCTGGAATAATCCGGCCCGCCGTTGCTGCCCGGCAGAATGGCGGCCAGCCAGCCAGGGCCGGGGACGTGTGCAGGCAACAAATTCAGCAGTCCAACTGGTTCACCAAAAGCCAGTTCTGAGGTGGGGCGAATTGGTGTAGAATCCTTCTAGGGGAAACAGGCGTATTCGCTACCTTTGTCAGCATGGGCAACCCTTGCCGGGCGTGCATTGCACCCGGTTCAGCTGCCCTCCGAAGCCCCGATACTCCTTGCTATATGGCATCAGGTAAGACACCCTCTCCCGCCCGTCGTTCTGCCGCTTCCGCCCCGGCCGACAGTTCTTCGGCTCCGGCCGTCACGGCCGTAGCGGCTGCCAAGCCTGCTAATGGCAAGTTGGCCGCCGTCGGCGACGCTGCCCGCCGCAGCGGTAGTGCCAAAGGCTCTAACCTGCGCGGCACGGGGACGCTGGAAAATACTGATTACGTCAACGAGCAGCTCAACCGGGTGCTGTACGCCCTCGACGCCTTCAAGAAAGGTGACGTGTCGGTGCGGCTGACCAAGCAGAACGACGACATCTTCGCCGAAATAGCCGAGGCCTACAATTCCATGGTGGAAATGATTGGCGGGGTAGGCGGCGAGGTGTCGCGCATCTCCAAGGTAGCCGGGGTGGAAGGCAACCTGAAGGCCCGCGCTTCCGCTGAGAATGCCGCCGGTTTCTGGCGCGACATGATCAACAACATCAACGGGCTGGTTGACAGCATTGCCGTGCCGGTGTTGGAGGTAGGCAAAGTGCTCAAGAACATCAGCAAGGGTAACCTCGACGAAACCTTCCAGATTCCGGTTTCCGGCGACTTCAAGGTGATGGCCGAAACCATCAACAAGACCATCGATAACCTCAACCTTTTTGCCGGCGAAGTAACCCGCGTGGCACAGGAAGTAGGCACCGAAGGCAAACTGGGCGGCCAGGCCTCGGTACCAAACGTGGGCGGCATCTGGAAAGACCTGACCGACAACGTAAACTACATGGCCTCCAACCTGACTTCTCAGGTGCGGGACATTGCCAACGTAGCCACGGCCGTAGCCAAAGGCGACCTGACCCAGAAAATCACCGTGGACGTGAAGGGCGAACTGCTACAGTTGAAGCAGAACCTGAACCAGATGGTGGACTCGCTCAACCTGTTTGCCGGCGAGGTAACCCGCGTGGCGCAGGAAGTGGGCACCGAAGGCAAGCTCGGCGGCCAGGCACTGGTGCCGAACGTGAGCGGCGTGTGGAAAGACCTGACGGACAACGTAAACAACATGGCCTCGAACCTGACGCTTCAGGTACGAGACATTGCCAACGTAGCCACGGCCGTAGCCAAAGGCGACTTGTCGCAGAAGATTACCGTGGACGTGAAGGGCGAGCTGCTGCAGCTCAAGCAGAACCTGAACCAGATGGTGGACTCGCTCAACCTGTTCGCCGGCGAGGTAACCCGCGTGGCATTGGAAGTGGGCACCGAAGGCAAGCTCGGCGGCCAGGCCGACGTGCCAAACGTGGCCGGCGTGTGGAAGGAGCTGACCGACAACGTGAACAACATGGCCTCGAACCTGACGCTTCAGGTGCGGGACATTGCCAACGTAGCGACGGCCGTAGCCAAAGGCGACTTGTCGCAGAAAATCACGGTTGACGTGAAGGGCGAGCTGCTGCAGCTCAAGCAGAACCTGAACCAGATGGTGGACTCGCTCAACCTGTTTGCCGGCGAGGTAACCCGCGTGGCATTGGAAGTGGGCACCGAAGGCAAGCTCGGCGGCCAAGCGCTTGTGCCCAACGTGGCCGGCGTGTGGAAGGAGCTAACCGACAACGTAAACTACATGGCCTCGAACCTGACGCTTCAGGTACGCGACATTGCCAACGTAGCCACGGCCGTAGCCCGCGGTGACCTCAGCCAGAAAATGGCCGTGGATGTGAAAGGCGAAATCCTGGAGCTGAAGAACATTCTCAACCAGATGGTGGACTCGCTCAACATCTTCGGCGACGAAGTAACCCGCGTGGCCCGCGAAGTAGGCACCGAAGGCAAGCTCGGTGGCCAGGCCAGCGTGCCGCGCGTGTCGGGCACCTGGAAAGACCTGACCGACAACGTAAACTACATGGCCTCCAACCTGACCTCTCAGGTGCGAGACATTGCCAACGTAGCCAGCGCGGTAGCCAAAGGCGACCTGACCCAGAAGATGACGGTGGATGTGAAAGGCGAGATTCTCGACCTCAAGAACATCCTCAATCAGATGGTGGACTCGCTCAATATCTTCGCCGGCGAAGTAACCCGCGTGGCCCGCGAGGTAGGTACCGAGGGTATCCTGGGCGGCCAGGCGTCGGTGCCGAACGTGAGCGGCACCTGGAAGGACCTGACCGACAACGTAAACACGATGGCCTCGAACCTGACCTCTCAGGTGCGCGACATTGCCAACGTGGCCACGGCCGTAGCCAAAGGCGACTTGAGCCAGAAAGTGACGGTAAACGTGCGCGGCGAGCTGTTGCAGCTGAAGGAAAACCTCAACCAGATGGTGGACTCGCTCAACACCTTCGGCGACGAAGTAACCCGCGTGGCCCGCGAAGTAGGCACCGAGGGCAAGCTCGGCGGCCAAGCCGATGTACCGAACGTGCGCGGTACTTGGAAAGACCTCACCGATAACGTAAACTTTATGGCCGCCTCGCTTACCAGCCAGGTGCGCGACATTGCCAACGTAACCACCGCCGTAGCCCGCGGCGACCTAAGCCAGAAGGTTTCGGTAGATGTAAAAGGCGAGCTGCTCGACCTCAAGGACAACATCAACCGGATGGTGGACTCGCTCAACATCTTCGCCGGCGAAGTAACCCGCGTGGCGCAGGAAGTGGGCACCGAGGGCAAGCTCGGCGGCCAAGCCGACGTGCCGAACGTGAGCGGCGTCTGGAAAGACCTGACTGACAACGTAAACACCATGGCCACCAACCTCACCACCCAGGTGCGGGGCATTGGCAAGGTGGTAACCGGTGTATCGCAGGGCGACCTGACCCAGAAGCTAACGCTGGAGGCCAAAGGCGAAGTAGCCGAGCTGGCCGACACCATCAACCGCATGGTGGACGACCTGAACCGCTTGGCGCAGGAAGTTAGCCGCGTGGCCAAAGTGGCCGGCGTGGAAGGCAAGCTGACCGAACGCGCCACGGTAGGCGGCGTGAGCGGCTCGTGGAAGGAAATCGTGGATACGCTCAACGACCTGCTCGAATCCATTGCCTCGCCGGTACTGGAAGTGAGCCGCGTAGTGCGGGCCATTTCCGAAGGCGACCTGACCCAGCAAGTGGAAATCCAGACGGCCGGCGACATCAAGTCGATGGCTGACGCCCTGAACCTGGCCGTGGACAACCTTAACGACCTGCTGGCCGAAATCAACGAGTCGTCGCAGGTGGTAGGCACGTCGTCGGAAGACATGGCGGCGAAAGGACAGGAGATGAGCCGGGTGACGGTTGACGTGGCCCTGGCCATGCAGCAAATGGCCGAAGGGGCCCAGAACCAAGCTCTCAAGACCGACCAGGCCTTCAAGCTGATCGAAGAAATCATGCAGGCCACCAAAGAAACCGCCGGCAAAGCCGATGTGGGCATCAAGGCGGCCATCCTGGGTGAGCAAACCTCGCAGCTCGGCCTTAAGACCGTGGCGGAAGTGGTGAAAAACATGGAGGAAATTTCGGCGGCAGCGGCCCAGACGGCCAAAACCATCGAAGTTCTGTCGGCCCGCTCCCAGGACATCAGCAAGTCGCTGAGCGTGATTACCGACATTGCCTCGCAAACCAACCTGCTGGCCCTGAACGCTGCCATTGAGGCCGCTCGGGCCGGTGAGGCCGGCCGCGGCTTTGCCGTGGTAGCCGAAGAAATCCGCAAGCTGGCCGAAGGATCCCGCCGCTCGGCCTCGGAAATCGGCACGCTGGTAGACGACGTGAAAAAGGATACTACCTCGGCCGCAACCGCCATCAGCACCATGGAAGGCCGGGTACTGAAAGGCAAGAATGCCACCTTCGAGGCCAGCTCAGCCTTTAAGAACATTGCTACCAGCTCGGGCGAAACCCTGCGCACCTCCCGCGACATTCTCACGGCCACCGAGATTCAAAAAACGTCCATCGGTGACGTGGTGAAGTACGTGGAAGAAGTGGTAGCCATTGCCGAGCAGACGGCCTCGGGCACGCAGCAGGTAGCCGGCACAGCCAAGCAGCTCTCTTCGAGCATGCACGAGCTGACCGTTTCCAGCCAGCGCCTCACCGACATTGCCGACGACCTGCAGCTGGGGCTGTCGAACTTCCAGCTGCTGGAGGAAATCGAGCCGGAACCGGAGCCGGAGCCTGTCCGTCACCGGTCGCGCCGCATGGCGCACCAGCCGGCTTCGGCCACGCCGGAGCGCGACCGGGCCACCGTGCGCCGCGCCGATGCGGCTACCGATGCCGCGCATGCCCAGGCCGTAGCCAACCGTCCGCTCACGACCACGCGCCGGGGCGACGCCCGCGCTACGGCTGCTGCCCCGGCACCCGTGCGCAAGCAAACCAATGCCGAGCAGGCCGAAGCGCAGCGTAGCCGCAAGGCCAGCCGCCGCAAAGCGGATGCGGCACCAGCAGCAGCAGCGACTTCTAACGGCAAGGCTCCTGCCGAGGTACCGGCTGCCAAGCCTGCGCGCGTCCGTAGCCGCAAAGAAGCGAAATAGCCACTTGAACTGTTAACTCCCGGAAGGGCTGATTTTTCTGTCGAAAGTCAGCCCCAACCAGGACCATCTTTGCCATATGGCCGAAGCTGAACAAGCCAGCGAGAAAAAAACGCCGAAGTCCGACCCCATCATCCAGCTCATCGTGTTTCGGCTCGGCAGCGAGGAGTATGGCCTGCGCATCGAGCAGGTGAAAGAGGTGACGCTGACGCCGGAAATTGCGCGCATGCCCAAAACCCCGCCTTTTGTGAAGGGCATTGCCAACCTGCGCGGCGACATCATTGCCATCATCGACTTGGAGCAGCGCTTTGGCCTGCGAAGCTTCGAGGAGGACCTGCCGGCCCTGTCCTACACCCTGGCTATCGAAGCCAAGGACTACACCATCGGTATTGTGGTGCGGGAGGTGCCTACGCCGCTGTCCATTCCGGTTTCCAGCATCGAAAAAGCCCCGGAATTCATCCAAGACATCAACATCAACGACAAATACATTGAGGGAATCGTGAAGGTAGACGGCCGCATCATCATTGTGCTCGACATGATGAAGCTGCTGACGCCCGCCGAGATTATGCAGCTGCAAACGCGCTAACATCTTTGCTGACGCTTAGCCGTACAAAGCTCGGCTTTCCCTTTTGCCCCCATTCTTCCCGTTTTCTGAATTGCTTCTTATGAAAAACCGCATTCTCATCGTCGACGACTCTTTTTACATGCGTACGATGCTCAAGAACATGCTCACCGATGCCGGCTACGAGGTAGTAGGAGAAGCCGCCAACGGCCAGCAGGCGCTTGAAATGGCGGCCGCCACCAAACCCGACCTGATTACGCTGGACGTAATTCTGCCCGATAACACCGGGCTGGACGTGCTGAAAGGCATCCGCCTGAATGACCCGGACGTGAAAGTGGTGATGTGCAGTGCTGTAGGGCAGGAGGTTATCGTGACCGAAGCGCTGGAAAGCGGGGCATCGGCCTATATCGTCAAGCCTTTCTCCGAAGAGAAGGTGCTGGAAATCGTAAGCACTGCCCTGCAGGCTGCCGAATAGTCTGATTACCGAATTGCCTTTTCTGGTGGGTATCTGGTAACCCCTAACCGTTGCCAGTTACCCATCTGCTTAGTTATTTCTCCGTGTCCAACCACTCTCTTACCTTCACCATTCTGCTAGGCACTCTGCCCACCGCTCTGCGGCTACGGCTGTTGCGCCTGTTTCAGGGCCAGCCTGACTGGCACGTGGTAAGTAGTGGAGAAGGGGATACGAACCTGCTGACAACGGCCCGCCGGCTACGCCCGGGCTTGATCATTGTAGCACAGGACCAGCTGCGCGATATTGAGCAGCTGCGCCGTTCGGCCAGCATACCAGTGCTGCTTTTTGGTGAAACGCCGCCGTTGCCGGGTATGCTGCGCGAAGTAGCTGCCTGGGGCGTATACGGCTACTTTCAGCCCGACTCCGGCCAGCCACTATGGGCGGCTGAGTTGCTGAGCAAAGTGCGCCAGGCAATGCCTGCCGCGCCGCGCCCACTAGCACAGCCCACGGCCTCCATTGCTGTGCCGGGTATTGCTACCGGGCTGGTGATAGTAGGTGGCTCCACGGGTGGCACGCTGGCTGTCGAACAGCTGGTGCGGGCTCTGCCTACCACGCTGGCCTGTGCGGTGCTGGTGGCGGTGCACCTGCCGGCCTCTTTTCTTACGTCTTTTGTCGACCGTTTGCGGCGCGCAACTGCCCTGCCGGTGGTAGCGGGCGGGGCCGGGGTACTGCTGCAGCCCGGGCAGATTGTAGTGGCCCCCGGGGGGCGCAATACACTGGTCAGGGCGGCCTCCAACAGTCCCTGGCAAGCGTGGCACACGGAATTCACTGCCGAGCCCAGCCCATCGGGCGACGAACCCTCGCTGGATGTGATAATGCGCTCGGCAGCGCGCACGGTGGGCCGCAATGTGCTCGGCGTGGTGCTCACGGGCCTGGGCCGCGACGGTACGCTGGGCGCCCAGGCTATCCGGCAGCATGGCGGCACGGTGCTGGTGCAGGATGAAGCTTCATCGGCCGTGTTTTCCATGCCGAAATCGGTGATTCAGGCCGGGTGGGCCAATGCTGTGCTTCCGCTTCATGAGCTGCCCAAAGCCATTGGGCGGCATGTGTCCCAGTTTAAGCAGGCCTCCGCGGAAGCGCGCCTGTCCCGTCTTACTTCAGCTCGCGCTTTTTAACCTATGAAATCACGCGAGCAGGAATACCGGGAAATTTACATGGCCGAGGCGCTGGAAGCCTACGATGGCATGAGCCGCCACATCAGTGAGCTGGAGCGCAACCCGCAGGATCAGCAGGCCCTGAACGAGCTGTTCCGGCTCATGCACAACCTCAAGTCCAACTCGCGGGCTATGGGATTTGTGCAGGTGGGGGAGGTGGCCCACAACATGGAAACCATCTTCGGCCTGATCCGCAGCAAGGACCGGGAGTTTAGCGGCAGCTTGGCCACCGTGCTCTTTATGGGCGTTGATGTGCTGGGGGCTATGATCCGGGCGGTGGAAGACGAGTCGGCCATGCCCGACAGCGCGGCGCTGCTGGACAATCTGGACCGGCTTGTGAACGGCGAAGAGCCCATTCTGGCCGAAGAAGAGCAGGACGACGAGGATGCTAACCGTAAGCTGGAGCTGTCGGACCTGGTGTATATCCAGATCAAGAAGCTGGACCACCTGCTCAATCTGGTAGGGGAGCTGATTATCGACCGGGACCGGATTCTGACGCTGAGCCAGGAAATCGGGCATCCGGCGCTGCAAAGCACCGCCGCCCACCTGTTCCGTATCACCGACGAGCTGCAGTATTCCGTGATGGATGCGCGCCTAGTAAACGTGGGCTCGTTGCTGAACAAGTTTCCGAGGGTGGTGCGCGACGTGGCTACCACCGAGCAGAAACAGGTAGAGCTGACGCTCAGCGGCCAGGACATCCAGATTGACCGCAACATCCTGCAAATCATTACCGATGCGCTGCTGCACTTGGTGCGCAATGCCATTGGCCACGGCCTCGAAACCCCGGCCGACCGTGAAAAGGCCGGCAAGCCCGCCCAGGGCAATCTGGTGCTTTCGGCGCAGACCGAGCGCGACGACGTGCTGATTCGGGTGGCCGACGACGGCCGTGGTATTGATGTGGAAAGTGTGCGCCGCAAGGCCGTGGAGCGTGGTTTGGTCGGCAAAGAGTCTGCCCGCTACCTCGATGATGCCGCCGTGCGGGCCTTCCTGTTTGAGCCGGGCTTCTCGATGGCCAAAGAGGTAACCGAAATTTCCGGCCGGGGCGTGGGCCTCGACGTAGTGAAACTCGCCATCGACTCTTTGGGCGGGCAGCTGCGGGTAGATTCGGTGCTTGGGCAGGGCACCACGTTTACGCTGGTGCTGCCGACCTCTATTGCCGTAAAGGGCGCGCTGCTTTTCGAGTTGGATGCCCGTAACTACGCCATCCCGCTCATGCACACCGACTCGGTGGTATCGTTGATGCCGGACGTGCTGCACGTGGTGGGGGGCGTGCTGATGGCGGAAGTACAGGGTGAAAACGTGCCGGTAGTGAGCCTGCGGCGCCTGCTGCACAACGGCGACGGCCCGCTGCCACCGGCTAACCGCTCCGAGCTCGAAGGCCGCCAGGACATCATCATCATTGCCTACAACAACCGCAAACTGGGCCTGATCGTCGACCGGTTTCTGCGTCAGCAGAATATCGTCATCAAGCCCATGAGCAAACCTCTGGATACCATTGAATTGTTCGGCGGCGTCACCTTGCTCGGAAGCGGGCAGGTGTGTCTGGTGCTGGACGTTCCGGCTTTAACTCGTCTGTTTCTAGCCCGACGAGTCTGAAAATACGTAATGCTGACTCCGAAGCAGCCGCTCCGCGGTAAACTTTGGCCAACTGACTGAACCATATGGACTTGCACATGACAGAGATGGAGCGCGACGTCGTCCGTGAGATTCTGAACATAGGACTGGCCCGCGCTGCCGACTCGTTTGCGATAATTGCTCAGGAAAAAGTACTGCTGGAAGTTCCCAGCCTTGATCTGATGCCCGGTAACGGCATGCTGGACATGGTGCGGGAAATCCAGAAAACCAACGTGCCCATCCTGTCTGATATTCGCGGCGACTTCAACGGGACCACGCTGATGTTCTTTTCCGGACAGCATGTGCAACGGTTATCTAAAGTCTGCCTGCGGATGAATACTACTGCCTCGACAGATATCGACGAGATGCAGGAGTCGTTGCTGCTAGAAATCAGCAATATCATCACCGGGGCATTGGTAACGCAGCTGGCCAACATCCTGAAGGCCCAGATTTACGGCGCGCCACCATCCGCGCCCCACGGCGACATGGCCGACGCCCTGCAAAACCTGCTGGAAACGCATCCGCCGGTGCAGCCCATGATTTTCTCGGTTATCACGCAGTTCTCCGACAAAGAAAACTCGGTGGAGCTGCCGCTGATGCTGTTCTTCGACCGGCCGACGTTTATGAAGATCCTGGAAATCATCCGCACGTACGACTTTCTGGGTGGCACGCCGGCTTAGCTGACTCCGATTTCCCTGTTTTGTAACCACTCTGTAGGTCGCCGTTTGGTGGCCCTTACGGAGTGGTTATTTATTTTCGCCCATCTTTTCCCTGTTTCCCCAGTAGTATGGCCCATTCGACCCCAACCAGTCTTGAGAAAAAACTTGCCTCCTTCGACCCCAATGCTCTTGGCGATGCGCAGGGTGGCGTGTATGGCCTGCCATTCAGCATAGAAGAGGCCCAAGTGGTGATTGTGCCCGTGCCGTGGGAAGTGACCGTGTCGTATCGCGCAGGCACGGCCGAAGGTCCAGAAGCTATCCGCGACGCTTCGCTGCAGGTAGACTTGTTCGATCCGGACCTGCCCGAAGCCTGGCGCATGGGCTTGGCGATGGAAGAAAACGACGAAAAAGTAGCGGCCGAAAGCCAGGAACTGCGCCCCCGCGCCGAAGCCTACATCGGCTGGCTGGAAGAGGGCGAGCCGGAAGCAGACCACGCCAAGTATTCGACGGCTCCGGCCCACATCAACCAGCGCGGCGAAGCGTTGCTGCAGTATCTCAAGCAGAAAACCGGTGCCTACCTTGACGCCGGCAAAGGCGTGGTCCTGCTCGGCGGCGACCATAGCACGCCCCTGGGCTACCTGCACGCGCTGGCCGAGCGCCATGAGGAGTTCGGCATTCTGCAGATTGATGCGCACTGCGACCTGCGCCCCGCCTACGAGGGGTTTGAGTTTTCGCACGCTTCCATCATGTACAATGCCCTGAAGCTGCCGCAGGTGAAGAAGCTGGTGCAGGTAGGCATCCGCGACCTGTGCCAGCAGGAAGCCGAAATGGTGGAGCAGAGCAAGGGCCGCATCACCATGTTCCACAACCGGTTTCTGAGCGACGAGCGGTTCGCCAAGAAGTCGTGGAAGAAGGTGTGCGGCAAAATCATCGCGCAGTTGCCCCAGAAAGTGTACCTGAGCTTCGACATCGACGGCCTCGACCCTAAGCTGTGCCCCGGCACCGGCACGCCCGTGCCCGGCGGCCTGGAGTTTGAGGAGGCGCTGTACCTGATCCGGGCCGTGGTGCGCTCGGGCCGCACCATCATCGGCTGCGACCTGAACGAGGTAGGCCCCGGCGACACCGAGTGGAACGCCATTGTGGGTGCCCGCCTGCTCTACAGCATGGCCAACTGGATGGGCGTGTCGCAGGGCCGCCTGCAGGACCGGGGCGCCGACAAGTAGCCGTAATGCCGGTCGGCAGTGGGAGGTAAGGGAAGTATAGCGCCGGGCTTATCCTTTTTTGCGCCGGTGCGTACACCGACCAGATTTTCTCTCCTTCACTTCCCTCACACCACACTTTCCTATGGTAGGTTTCATTCTCAAATTCCTGCTCACGGCCATCATCACCTATGTGCTGGCCAACTTCCTGCCCGGCGCCCACATTGCAGGCTTCAGCGACGCTATTCTGCTGGTGATTGTGCTGGCCGTGCTCAACGCCGTGCTCAAGCCCATTCTCAAGCTGCTCGGCTTCCCGATTACGGTGCTCACGCTGGGCCTGTTCCTGCTGGTCATCAACGCGGCCATCGTCATGATTGCCGATGCGCTGCTGGCAGGCTTTTCCGTGGACAATTTCCTGTACGCGCTGCTCTTCAGCGTCGTGCTGTCCGTCGTGACGTCCATCGTGGACATGGTGGTGGACTAACGTCCGGCGCCTGTTAGCGTAGACAACCCCGGCTGCACAGGCAGCCGGGGTTTTTTATGCCTCATCCTCACGCATAACCTTGATTTGCATGACCACTACCTTACTTACCGACGTGCGCCGGACGCTGGCGGCAGAAACCGCGCCGGCTGCTGCCCTCACGCAGGTGCTGGAGCTCGTCGGGCAGGCGCTGGCCGCCGACCGCTGCTTTCTGTACGTGCGCGACCCGGCAGCTGGCCGCGGCCGCATTGCGCTCTGCTGGCGCCGCCACACCGACATTCCCAACCCCATCCACGACTGGCAAGACGATACCACCGACCTGCCGCAGGAAGACCCGCTGTTTCGGGCGGCCCTGGCGGCCAAGCCCTCGGTGTTCGTGGAAGACGTGGAAACCGCGCCGCCCACGGTGCTCAACCGCGCCTTCGAGCACAAAACCTTCGGCCATCGGGCCCTCATTCACGCGCACATCACCGAGCACGGCCAGCTGTGGGGGATCCTGCAGCCCTGCCTGTTCGGGCAGCCCCGCACCTGGACCGCCGACGAGCGGGCCGCTATTGAGAGCATCCTGCCGCTGCTGATGGCGCCCATTAAGGCCTATATGCAGACCGTGACGACGAGCTGAGGCCCGCCGCCGGGCAGTCCAACAGTCAGGCTGCCCCTCGGCGCCGCTGCCGCCATACGCGCAGCATTGCCACGGCCAGCCCCAGCAACGCAACCAGCGGCCAGTTGGCTACCACGCCCAGCACCAGATTGGTGAGCAGTTGCCAGCCGCTGTAGAAAGATTCCAGCAACCGGCTTCCAAACGACAGTACCGGCTGGTCAGGAGTAGGGCGCGCCAGTTCTTGGTAGTAGTTCAGCGTGATGGTGGAGTAGGCCACCTCGTTGTCGAGGGTGCGCAGGCGGCTTTCGGTGGCTTCAATGTTCTCCCGGATTTCGCCCATGTTCTCCTCGATTTCCAGAATGTCCGCCACCTTGCGCGCCTGGCCCAGCAAGGCTAGATAGCGTTGTTCCAGTGCCCGTTTGGAGCGTAGCCGCGCCGATATATCGGCGTGCTGCGTGGTTACGTCGTCAGTGCTGAGCTCTTTGTGGCGGAGGGTGCCCAGGCGGTTGAGGCCGCTGAGCAGGGCCTCGAAGCGGGCCGGCGCCACCCGAAGCTTCACCTCGTGCTGCCACCGTTCGTCTACGCGGGTTTCCGATATTTCCTCCGCGTAGGCCCCAAACGCGCGGATGAGGCTATCTACCTGCTGATTGGCAAGGGCCAGGTCGGCTACTTTTATCTGGACTTCGGCATGGTACACCAGCTTGCGGGTGGCCGCGGGAGTGGCCCCATTGGTAGCAGGTGCGCCTAGGCCGCCGGGCGGTGGTGGAACGGGTGCTTCAGGCGCCACTTCCAGCTTGTCCACCGATTCTTCGTACTGAGCAGAGGAAGGTGCCATCATCACGGCGGGCCGCGCTTCACCGGCGGCTTCCACTTCTCCGGCCGGTTCGGCGGGGTGGTCGGCGCAAGATGTTGCAAGCAATACAAACAGCAGCTGGGCAAGTGGCCTGATACGCATAGCACGGAATGGAATAGGTGAAACAATCAACCTGCCCGCCGCCACTCCCAACCCTTCACCATGCAAACGCTGCCGCCAACTGAAACAGTATAGCCGCTTTCAAATACACCTAAGCCAGCCAGCTGAAACGCAAAATGCCCGGCTGCCAAAGCGGCAACTGGGCATTAGTGCGCGGGAAAAGCGAACAGACTACAGCCGGCGAATCTTGGCGCCGAGGGCCGTGAGGCGCTGGTCGATGTACTGGTAGCCGCGGTCAATCTGCTCCACGTTCTCAATCACGCTGCGGCCTTCGGCGGAGAGGGCCGCAATCAGCAGGGCCACGCCGGCCCGGATATCGGGGGAGGTCATGCTGATGCCGCGCAGCTTCTGGCGCTGGTCGAGGCCGATGACGGTGGCGCGGTGCGGGTCGCAGAGAATCACTTGGGCGCCCATGTCGATGAGCTTGTCGACAAAGAACAGGCGCGACTCGAACATCTTCTGGTGAATGAGCACCGTGCCTTTGGCCTGGGTGGCCACCACCAGCACAATGCTGAGCAGATCGGGCGTGAAGCCGGGCCAGGTGTGGTCGGAAACCGTCAGGATGGAGCCGTCGAGGTAGGTGGCAATTTCGTAGTGGTCCTGGGCCGGAATGTGGATGTCGTCGCCGCGGAACTCCAGCTTGATGCCCAGCTTGCGGAATGTGTCGGGGATGATGCCCAGCTCCGGAATCTGGCAGTCCTTGATGGTGATTTCCGAGCCCGTCATGGCCGCCAGCCCAATAAAGGAGCCGATTTCAATCATGTCGGGCAGCATGCGGTGCTCGGTGCCGCCGAGGCTTTGCACGCCTTCAATGGTGAGCAGGTTGGAGCCGATACCGTTGATTTTCGCGCCCATGCGCACCAGCATCTTGCACAGCTGCTGCAGATACGGCTCGCAGGCGGCGTTGTAGATGGTAGTGGTGCCCTGGGCCAGCGCGGCGGCCATCAAAATGTTGGCCGTGCCGGTTACCGAGGCTTCGTCCAGCATCATGTAGGCGCCGGTCAGGCCGTTGTCGGCCTTGATGCGGTAGAAGTCGGTGCCTTCCAGCGTGAGCTTGCCGCCCAGCTTCTCCAGGCCCAGGAAGTGCGTATCCATCGGCCGGCGGCCTATTTTGTCGCCGCCGGGCTTGGGCAGTTGGCACTTGCCGAAGCGGGTCAGCATCGGGCCCAGAATCATCACCGAGCCACGCAGCGCGCCGGCCTGAGCAATGAACTCAGGTGTATCGAGGTAGTCGAGGTTGACGGCGTCGGCCTGGAAGCGGTAGGTGTCGGAA
Organism: Hymenobacter canadensis; assembly: GCF_027359925.1. Lineage (NCBI taxonomy): Bacteria > Pseudomonadati > Bacteroidota > Cytophagia > Cytophagales > Hymenobacteraceae > Hymenobacter > Hymenobacter canadensis. The sequence goes on from NZ_CP114767.1 coordinate 909,860, forward strand.
GCCAGCTTGCCCACCTTCACGCCCATGTCGCGCAGCAGCTCAATCAGCTTGTTGACGTCGCGGATGTCGGGGATATTGGAAATCGTGACGGCCTCCGGCGTAAGCAGAACGGCGCAGAGGATTTGCAGGGCTTCGTTTTTGGCGCCCTGCGGCACAATTTCACCCTTCAGCGGATGCCCGCCGATTACTTCAAATGAAGCCATGTGTTGAGTAAGCTGCAAGCCGTAAGCTACAAGCCGCAAGCTGTGTATGGTTGATAAAGACAGAGCAACAGCAAGCGTGCAGCTTGTAGCGTACGGCTTGCAGCTCTTAGACTATTGTGGGGGCTGCTGCTGCTCCTGGCGGCCTTTTTTGCCCCCGCGGCGCTGCTTGTCGCGGCGGTTGCCGTTGCCGCCACTACCACCGTTGCCGCCGCGGCGGCCTTCGCGCTCCTGGCGCGGCTGGGGCACAATGAACGGAGCCGGGCGGGCACCGGCTGTGGCTGCCGGAGCGGCGGCCATTTCAAACAGGCTCTGCGCTTCCACGGTGGCCGGGTCCAGGGTGAGCTGGCCGCCGGACAGGTCTTTCAGGTGCTTGAGGATCGTGACGTCCTTGGCGTTTTCCTTGTTGTGCGAGCGGTACAGAAACTTCATCGTGCGGCCGATGGTGATGGTGGCCTGCTCGCGTTCCGTGGGGTCTTCCAGCGTGAGGGCCTTTTCCACCATCAGCTCTACACCGCGGCCGTAGGCGCGCAGCTTGAGGTTTTTCTCGGGGTAGGCCAGGGGCTTGGGCTGCTGGTGCAGCTCTTTCAGGCCTTTCAACTGGAAGGGCGCGTCAATGTCCAGGTCTTCGTCGGCCATCTCGTAGAGGTGGTTCCAGACTTTTTCCTGGGAGTTGGGCTGGTCGCGTAGGCTGGGCTGCAGCCGGAAAATCAGCTGCACGATCTGCGTGGCGCGGCGCGTGCGCTCGGCCTTGTCTTCCACTTCGCGCAGGCCCTGGATGAGCTGGAAAGTGGTTTGGCCGTACTCGCGCTGGAGCAGCTCGTGTTTATGTAAGATGGGAAGGGGCATTCTAAGAAAATAAGCGCCGGCGCAGGCCGGCGGCAGTGCAAAAATAGGAGGCTTTTGTTCCGGATCTGTACCAGCAAAGCAGCGTTAGCCGGTGGGTAGGCGCGCCTGGCTACCGGCGTGCGGCCCGGAACAACGGTTAGCCCAGCACGCGCAATTTCGCAAAACTCAGCAATAACGTCTTCTCGCCGACCTCGTCGAAGTTGATGATGGCTTTGGTGGAGCCCTGCACGGTTTCCAGCTTGGTTACCTGGCCGAAGCCGAACTTGGGGTGCTCGACGCGCTGGCCGGTCTGCAGGTTGCTGGTGTCGGAAGGTACGAAATCAGCCGGTGCCACGTACTTGGTGGCGGCTGTCTTACGCGGCGCCGGCGGAATCAGGTTCGAGCGGCGCTCAAATACGTGCCCAAACGGCGACTCACCCGGTCCGGCGCGGTCGGGCCCGGGGCCGGCCGAGTACTTGAAGTCCACATACTTCGGGTCGATTTCGTCGAGGAAGCGGCTTTTCTCGCAGCTGCGCAGGTTGCCCCACTGGTAGCGGGAGGTGGCGTAGCTGAGCGTCAGTTTTTTCTCGGCCCGCGTGATGGCCACGTAGAACAGGCGGCGCTCCTCCTCCAGGTCGGCGCGGGAGGTTATCATCATCTGGCTCGGAAACAGGTTTTCCTCCATGCCCACGATGTAGACGTTGCGGAACTCCAGGCCCTTGGCCGAGTGAATGGTCATCATGGTCACCTGCTCGCCCTCGGCCTGGGCGTCCTTGGTGTCGGCGTCGGTCACCAGGGCAATGTCCTGCAGGAAGGCGCCCAGCGTTTTTTCCTCACGCTCGGGGTCTTCCACGAAAGCCTTCACGCCGTTCAATAGTTCCTGGATGTTCTCGTAGCGGCTCAGGCCCTCAATGCTTTTATCGGCGTAGAGCTCCTCAATCATGCCCGAGTTCTTGGCAATGAACTTGGCGGCCTCGAAGGCGTCTTCCTTGGCCGCCACGGCCGTGTAGGCCTTGATTTTCTCGGCGAAGTCCACAATCGGGTTGGCGGCGCGGGCGGGCAGAAACTGGTCGGCGTTGGCCACCACTTCCCAGATGGTGTGGTTGCTTTCCTCGGCCGCGTTGATGAGCTTGGCAATGGTCGTGTCGCCGATGCCGCGCTTGGGGTAGTTTATCACGCGGCGCAAGGCCTGCTCGTCGTTGGGGTTCACCGTGAGGCGCAGGTAGGCCACCAAATCCTTAATTTCCTTGCGCTGGTAGAAGCTCAGGCCACCGACAATCTTGTACTTGATGTTGAGCTTGCGCAACGATTCCTCCATGGCCCGGCTTTGGGCGTTGGTGCGGTACAGGATGGCAAAGTCGTCGTACGACAGATGCTGGTTCATCTTGTCCTCGTAGATGCTCTGGGCCACCAGCTTGCCTTCCTCGTTGTCGGAGGCGGCCTTCAGTACCTCAATCAGCGGGCCTTCCTCGTTGTCGGAAAACACGTCCTTGCGCAACTGGGCCTGGTTGTTTTTGATAACCGAGTTGGCCGCCCACACGATGTTCTTGGTGGAGCGGTAGTTCTGCTCCAGCTTGAACACCTGCAGCTCAGGGTAGTCTTTCTCGAAATTCAGTATGTTCTGAATGTCGGCGCCCCGGAAGGCATAGATGCTCTGCGCGTCGTCGCCGACCACGCAGATGTTGCGCTCCTTGGCGGCCAGCTTGCGCGCAATCAGGTACTGGGAGTAGTTGGTGTCCTGGTACTCGTCCACCATCACGTACCGGAACATGTTCTGGTACTTGTTCAGCACGTCGGGGTGCTCCCGGAACAGCACGTTGGTCTGGTAGAGCAGGTCGTCGAAGTCCATGGCCCCGGCCTTGAAGCAACGAGCGGCATACTGCTGATAGATGGCGCCCAGCTTGGGCCGCAGCGCCGCCTCGTCGTCCTGCCGGATAACGGGGTCGTTGAGGTACTGCTGCACCGAAATCAGCTTGTTTTTGGCCGACGAAATGCGCCCCAGCACCATATTGGGCTTGTAGAGCTTGTCGTCGAGCTCCATTTCCTTCAGAATCTGCCCGATGAGGGTTTTGCTGTCCTGAGTATCGTAGATGGTGAAGGAGCGGGGGTAGCCCATCTTGTCGGCCTCAGAGCGCAGAATACGCGCGAAGATGCTGTGGAAGGTGCCCATCCACAGGTTCTTGGCGTTCGTGCCAACCACCTTCTCAATCCGGGCGCGCATTTCCTTGGCGGCCTTGTTGGTGAAGGTGAGGGCCAGCACATTGAACGGATCGACGCCTTGCTCCAACAGATTGGCAATGCGGTAGGTGAGCACCCGGGTTTTGCCCGAGCCCGCGCCAGCTATAATCATGCAAGGGCCTTCGATTTGCATCACGGCGGCCGCCTGCGAGGGGTTCAGTAACGAGTGATAATCGAGTCCCATGCGTGGTAAGTCAGAATCGGAAACTAAGCCGGTTGGCTTGTTAGCAAAGGTAGGGCTTTGAGGCGGGGGAAGGAAATGATACTAACAGCGGATAGATTGAGGTTGTATCTTCGGTGGCTATTAACAACCATCACGGATGGATACCTCTTATATACATTCATCTTGGCGCAACAACGCTCCGATTGGAGCTGTTGCCGCGCTAGCTTATTATGGGTTTGGGTTCGGAATCTGCTTCGGATTGGCGCAATTCATGCCTGTAGCCGATATGTGTAATCCGGGTTTACCTCTGGGAGTTGGCGCTTTACTAGTAGCTATTGGGGCTATACAAGTGTTAGTTGTGCTGATTATACTGCTGACGCGCAACCACAACCGATTTATCGTAGGGTACTTCGTTGGCCATATTCTAGTATTGGGTGGGATATGGCTTGAGTTAGCTTCAGCTACAAATAAGCTAGCATACGCAGCAACGCAGGAACTACACGCCGTATCTTAGCCCGGTGAATCCTGCCGTGCTTACTTCCGTCAAAACCAAGTTTCCGCTGTCCATTCTGTGCCTGTCGGATAGTTGGGGCGGGCTGGAGTTGAATACGGCTCGGTTTGCCGGCTGGATGCAGCAGCGGGGCTGGCCCGTGCAGGTAATCACCCGCGCCGGCTCCCCGCTAGCCGTCCGGGCCGCCGAGCTGGGCCTGCTCGTAGTGCCGTTCGAGAACCGCTGGAAAGCCCTCGACGTGCCCGCCGCCCGCCGGCTGGTCGGGGTACTGCGCGCATTCGGCACCGGCGCCCTGCTCATCACCCGCAACGCCGATCTGGGCGTGGCCGTGCTGGCCAAACGGCTGTACAGTCCCGGTATGCCGCTGGTGTATCAGCAGCACATGCAGCTGGGGCTGGCCAAGCGCGGGCTGGTGCACACGCTGCGCTACAAGGCCCTGGCCGCCTGGCTCGCGCCGCTGCCCGGCCTGGCCCGACAGGTGCTCGAGAAAACCCGGCTGGCTCCCGAAAAGCTGCACGTAGTGCCTCTGGGTGTGGAGCTGGACAAGTTTATGGACGAGCAGCTAACCACCACCGAAGCCCGCCGCCAGCTACACCTGGAGCTGCCCGCCGGGGCCGTGCTGCTGGGCCTAATCGGGCGGTTTGATGATGGCAAGGGGCAGGATTTTCTGGTGGAGGCATTGGCCCGGCTACGGCCCCGGTTCCCGCAGCTGCACCTGCTGCTCGTCGGGGAGCCCACCCGCAATGAAGGCACTGCCTACTACGAGGCCCTGCTCACCCGCATCCGGGAGCTGGGCCTGACCGATGCCGTGCACCTGCGCGGCTTCACGCCCCAGCCCGAAGTCGCCTACCGCGCCCTCGACGTTTCCATCACGGCTTCTACCAATGAAACCTACGGCATGGTGACCATTGAGGCCCTGGCAGCCGGCCGGCCGGTGGTGGGCGCGGCGGCCGGCGGTACCCGGGAGCTGCTGGCCGACAACCGCACCGGCCTGCTGTTCGAACTGCGCAACGAAGCCGCGTTTGCCGCCTGCATCGAGCGGCTATTGACGGAGCCCGGTTTGGCCGAGCGGCTGGGGGCGGCAGGGCAGGCCGAGGCGTTGGCCACGTACGCCCACACCCGGCAGTGCGAGCTAACGGAACAAGTGCTGTGGCGGCTGGGGTAAAAGCGGGTATCTTTGTGTTGCCGATTTCCTGTCGCGGGCCCCGACGGTTTTACTACCGTTCCAGGCTGTCCTCTGACTCCGCTGCAAAACCGTCGGCATGTGCTGCGGAACCCCATTCCCATGATCCAGATCCAGAACACCCTGATTTCCGACGACGTTCGGGACAATTTCTTCGTTTGTAACCTCGAAGCCTGCAAGGGGGCCTGTTGCGTGGAAGGCGACCTGGGCGCGCCGCTCGAAGACGCCGAGCTGGCCATCCTGGAGCAGGAATACGCCAACATCAAGCCCTTCCTTACCGAGGCCGGCCAGCAGGCCATCGAGGCGCAGGGTCTGTATATCAAGGACTGGGAAGGCGACTTCAGCACCACCACCATCAACGACCGGGAGTGCGCCTACGCCCTCTACGACGAGCGGGGTATCCTGAAATGCGGCATCGAGCAGGCCTACCTGGCCGGCGCCACCAGCTTCAAAAAGCCCATCAGCTGCCACCTGTACCCCATCCGCATCACCAAGTATGACGGCTTTGAGGCCCTCAACTACGACCGGTGGAGCATCTGCTCACCGGCCTGCAGCTTCGGCGCTAACTTGGGCGTGCGCGTCTATCAGTTCCTGAAGGAACCGCTCATCCGCAAGTACGGCGAGGACTGGTACGGCGAACTGGTGCACGAAATTGAGCACGGCAGCCCCGCCGAATAATGCTTCCTGCATAAAGAAAAAGGCCGGCTAAGCAGCCGGCCTTTTTCTTTTTTAGGTTATCGAAACCAGCTTACTGCCAGGTTTCGGTGCGCGTCTGGCTGGTGCCGGTGGGCGTGAAGGTGCGGTTGGCGCCGCCTTCGTACAGTACGTTGCCAGCCGCATCCTTGCGGATGTACTTGTACTGCACGCTGGTGCCGCTGGTCAGGTTGAGGGTGCCTTTCCAAACCGGATAGGCGGTGCCGCTCAGCTTGATGGCGTTGGCCGCGTTCCAGGCGCCGAGCTGGGCGGTGCTGCCCAGCACGTACACATCCTGCCCCGAAGTGGTGCCGCTGTACGTCACGTTAAACGAAACAGCCGTGGTAGTGGTGGAGGGAGGCGTCGTGACGGTGCCGCCGGGCACCCACACCGAGTAGCTGCGGGCATTCACCGGGAAGTTGCCGTTGCCGTTGGCATCGGTGGTCACGGTGCCGGTGTTGTTGCCGGTCTTGTCGGTGAGGGTGGCGCTCTTGAAGGGCGTGGTGATGGTTTTGGTACGGGCCGTGCTGCCGTCGTTGAGCAGCATCAACAGGCCCTTGTGGGTGGCGTCGCCGGCGCGGGAGTACACGTACACGTCGGCGTCGTTGATGCTGGTGTACTCGGCGGCGGCACCGTAGGCGTTGGCCTGGCGGATGCCGTTCAGGGTTTTGATCTGGTTGCCGAGGCCGTAGTTGTAGTAGTCCTTGTAGAACACGCAGGGGTAGCCGTTGGCGCGGGTCAGGATGTAGGCGTAGGCCAGCATCTTGAGGTTGGTCACGGGCGAGTACAGGGCGCCGGGGTGGTCGGTATCGTGGTTGTCCACGAAGCTCACCGACAGCGTCGGGTTCGACTCGGTGAAACCGGCGAACTGCAGCCCGCGCATGTCCCAGGCGCCGTTGCCGTTGCTCATGTCCTGGAAGGTGTAGTGCAGCGGCACGTCGAAGAGGCTGGTGCGGCCCCCGGTGGCGGCGGCGTAGTTTTTCAGGTCCTGCAGGTTGCGGAACCAAGCCTCGCTCACGGCAAAGCGGCCGTTGGTTTTCACCGCGTCCAGCCACTGGTTCACGTAGGGCGTGTAGATGTGCTTGGTGGCATCGAGGCGGTAGCCGTCGAGGCTCATCTTGGTGGTAATCCAGTTACCCCAGTTGATGGTTTCAGTCTGGTTGGCGGCGTTGTTGTTGTACTGGATTTCCGAGCCCAGCAGGTTGTCGTAGGCGTCGTTGTTGGCGTAGGGCTGGAAGTCCCAGCTTTTCCACTGGTACCAGCCGTTGTTAGGCGCCTGCTGCGTGCCGGTGAAGTTGTTGAAGCTCCACTTATAGCTGCTGTGGGTGTTGCCGCGGCCCGGGAAGTTGAACTTGGTGTACACCAGGTTGCCGTTCACGTTTTCCTGCGCGTCGGCCCAGGTCATGTGGTTCATCACCATGTCCTCGTACACCTGCAGGCCCTGGCCCTTCATGGCCCCAATTGCAGTCTGCAACTGCCCGAGGGTGCCGTAGCGCGTGGCCACGGTGCCTTTCTGGTTGAACTCGCCCAGGTCGTAGCGGTCATACACGCCGTAGCCGACGTCGCTCTGGCTGCCGCCTTTGTACGCCGGGGGTAGCCATAAAGCTGTGATGCCGGCTGCTTTCAACTCGGCGGCTTTGGAGCCCAGCACCTGCCACCAGGTGCCTTGCGTGTTGGTAATGGGGACATCCCAGTAGAAGGCCTGCATCATCACGCCATTGGTCACCACGGCACTCTGCGTGGCCGGGGCGGCGCTTGGGGCTGCCGTGGGCTGCACCGCATCCTTGGTGCAGGCTTGCGCAAGCAGTCCTGCGGCAGCCAGCCCCCATAGGGCCAGCGCGTTCATTTTTCTCATAAAAGTGGGAGTTGGTTGTGGTAAGAAAGAACGAAACAATACTATTCATTTTATGAGAATTATTCAATTGAAGACCAATAATTTTTACGTGCAGAATTTGGGGCGACATCTTGAATATGCTGTTTTTGGGCTTTATGCCCATGTTCTGTTTATACAGGTGCTGAATGATGTGCTTGTAATAATACTATATTGATCAAAGCCGGTGCTGTGTTGCTCTGTTTGGTAGATGTGCCACACGAAAACGCCCGGTCTGCAAAGCAAACCGGGCGTTGAAAGAAAAGCGGGAAGCTGGTGGAGCTTACAGTTCCGAGAAGTCGAAGGAGGTTTCCAGGAACTTCGTGGTGAAGTTGCCGGCCTTGAAGTCGGCGTTGTCCATGAGCTTCAAATGGAACGGAATCGTCGTTTTCACGCCTTCCACCACAAACTCGCTCAGGGCGCGTTTCATCTTCACGATGCACTCCTCGCGGGTCTGGGCCACGGTGATGAGCTTGGCAATCATCGAGTCGTAGTTGGATGGAATCTGGTAGCCCGCATACACGTGCGTATCCACGCGCACGCCGTGGCCGCCGGGGATGTGTAGGGTCGTGATTTTGCCGGGGGAGGGGCGGAAGTCCTTGGTGGGGTCTTCGGCGTTGATGCGGCACTCCATGGCGTGCATGCGCGGGTAGTAGTTGTCGCCCGAAATCGGGATGCCAGCCGCCACTTTGATCTGCTCCTTGATGAGGTCGTAGTTGATGATTTCCTCGGTCACGGGATGCTCCACCTGAATGCGGGTGTTCATCTCCATGAAGTAGAAGTCGCGGTTAGCGTCTACCAGAAACTCAATCGTGCCCACGCCCTCGTAGCCGATGGCCGACGCGCCGGCTACGGCCGCGGCGCCCATCTTCTCGCGCAGCTCGTCGGTCATAAACGGCGACGGTGCCTCTTCCACCAGCTTCTGGTGGCGGCGCTGAATGCTGCAGTCGCGCTCCGACAGGTGGCACACCCGCCCGAACTGGTCGCCGCAGATCTGGATTTCGATGTGGCGGGGCTCCACCACAAACTTCTCCAGATACATACCGTCGTTACCGAAAGCAGCCTTGGACTCGGTGCGGGCATCGTTCCAGGCCTTCTCGAACTCGTCTTCGGCGTTGATGATGCGCATGCCGCGCCCACCGCCACCGGCCGTAGCCTTCAGAATCACCGGGTACTTGATTTTGGCGGCAATCTTCTTGCCCTGCTCCACCGACTCCAGCAAGCCCACCGAGCCCGGAATGCAGGGCACGCCAGCCTTGATCATCGTGGCTTTGGCCGAAGCCTTGTCGCCCATCTGGTTGATCATCTCGGGCGAGGCCCCGATGAACTTGATGCCGTTTTCGTGGCATACGCGCGAGAATTCGGCGTTTTCGCTCAGGAAACCATAGCCCGGATGGATGGCGTCGGCGTTGGTGATTTCGGCGGCGGCAATCAGCGTCGGGATGCTGAGGTAGCTCTTGGCCGAAGCCGGTGGCCCGATGCACACCGCTTCATCAGCAAAGCGCACATGCAGGCTTTCCTTGTCGGCGGTCGAATACACGGCCACCGTCTTGATGCCCATTTCCTTACAGGTGCGGATAATGCGCAAGGCAATTTCGCCCCGGTTGGCAATCAGTATTTTTTTGAACACAGCTCTAGTGAGAAGTGAGAAATGAGAAGCGAGAAGTAAGACAGGTCCGTTTTAGGGTTCTTACTTCTCACTTCTCATTTCTCATGTCTGAAATTACATCGGCTCAATCAGGAACAGCGGCTGGTCGTATTCCACCGGTGAGGCGTTTTCTACCAGGGCTTTCACCACGCGGCCACTCTGCTCGGCTTCGATTTCGTTGAAGAGCTTCATGGCTTCGATGATGCAAATCACCTGGCCTTTCTCTACCAAGTCACCTACCTGAATGAAAGCGGGCGTTTCGGGGCCGCTGCTGCGGTAGAACGTGCCAATCATCGGGGATTTCAGCGGAACCATGTTGCTGGCTTCGGCTGGGGCCGGAGCAGCAGCTGGAGCTGGTGCGGCGGCAACCGGAGCGGCGGCTGGAGCAGCCACAGCAGCGGGAGCAGCCTGCGGCGCTGGCGCGGCTACGCTCATTACCTGGCGGGTGTTAGGCTCGCGCTGAACCGAGATTTTAAATTCCTCGGTTTCGATGTTGACCTTGTTGAGGCCCGACTTGGCGATGAAGTCGATGAGTTCCTGGAGTTCTTTGGCTTTCATGGAGGAAGGCTTGAGGGGCTGCTTACTTGACTCTTTCGACATAGGAGTAATCACTGGTCTTGATGCGGATTTTGGTATCGGTATCAATGAACAGCGGCACCTGAATGCGGGCGCCAGTTTCCACGATGGCCGGCTTGAGCGTGTTGGTAGCAGTGTCGCCTTTCAGGCCGGGCTCGGTGTAGGTCACCATCAGCTCCACGGTGGTCGGCAGCTCGGCCGTGAGGGGCTGCTCGGTTTCGGCGTGGAACAGGATGGTGGCCACCTGGCCTTCCTTCATGATATCGGCGAAGGGCACCATGGCCTCAGGCAGCACTACCTGCTCAAACGACTCATTGTCCATGAACGTGTAGCCGTAGTCGTCTTTGAACAGGTACTGGTGCGGGCGCTGCTCTACGCGGGCCGTTTCCACTTTCACGCCGGCGTTGAACGTGTTGTCGAGCACTTTGCCGGTTTTGATGTTGCGAAGCTTGGTGCGCACGAAGGCCGGGCCTTTGCCGGGCTTCACGTGCTGGAATTCGGTGATGACGTGCAAGTCGCCGTTGTAGTTCAGAACGAGCCCGTTGCGAAAATCTGCAGTGGTTGCCATGGGTGGGAATTAAGAATTAGGAATCAAGAATTAAGAAATGAGCATTATCAATTGGCTGGAAATCTGTCTGAAAGCAACGAGCCAATTTTTAATCCTTAATTCTTAATTGAAAAAAGAAGTGCCGTCCCGGCAGTAGTGGCGGGGCGGCACGACGGGAGTGCAAGTATAGAGGTTTTCCGTTTTCGCGCCGCTATGCCAGGGCCGCCTGCGGATCGGGTTTGGGGTCGTAGGCCCACTTCAGGTAGATGGAACCCCAGGTGAAGCCCCCGCCGAAAGCGGCAAGCACGAGGTTGTCGCCGCGGCGCAGCTGCTGCTCGTAGTCGGCCAGGCACAGCGGAATCGTGCCGTTGGTGGTGTTGCCGTAGCGGTGGATGTTGAGCATCACCTTCTCCGGCCCCACGCCCATGCGGTTGGCGGTGGCGTCGATGATGCGCTTGTTGGCCTGGTGCGGTACCAGCCACGCCACCTCCTCGTTGGTGAGATGGTTGCGCTCCATCACCTGGGCCGCTACGTTGGCCATGTTCGTGACGGCGAACTTGAACACCGTAGCGCCTTCCTGGTACACGAAATGCTCGCGGTTGGCCACGGTTTCGGAGGAAGGCGGGCGGCGGCTGCCACCGGCTTTCTGGTGCAGGTACTGCTCGCCGTTGCCATCGGAGCGGAGCACCTGATCGAGCACGCCGTAGCCGTCGGTATTGGGCTCCAGCAGCACGGCCCCGGCGCCGTCGCCAAAAATGATGCAGTTGGCGCGGTCTGTATAGTCGATGATGGACGACATCTTGTCGGCGCCCACCACCACTACTTTTTGGTAAGTGCCGGTCTGGATGTATTGCGCCCCGGTAGCCAGCGCAAACAGGAAGCCCGAGCAGGCCGCCTGCATATCGAAGCTGAATGCCTTGGTGGTGCCCACGGCCGCCGAAATGATGTTGGCCGTGGCCGGAAATACCAGATCCGGCGTGGTAGTCGAGCAAATCAGCAGGTCGATGTCCTCAGCCTTGGTCCCCGTTTTCTCCAGCAGCTGCTGCACTGCCTTAATGGCCATCACCGAAGTGCCCTGGTTTTCACCTTTCAGGATACGGCGCTCCTTAATGCCCGTCCGGGTGGTGATCCACTCGTCGGTTGTATCTACCAGCTTCTCGAGTTCGTGGTTGGTAAGCACGTAATCGGGCACGTAGGAGCCCACTCCGGTAATTGCAGCGGTAATTCTCATTGAAGAAAGGTCGGGGAGCGCGGCAAGAAAAAATCCGGCCGGGGCCGGACTTAGTCGCTAGGACTTGAAAGTGTTTTTTATCTGGTCGGCAATACCGGAATGGGCCATTTGGTAGCCCTGCAGCAGCATGTTACAGATAGCCAGCGGCGTGCTGACCCCGTGCCCGATAATGGAGTTGTCGTTGATGCCCAGAATGGGCGACCCACCGACGGCTTCGTAGTTAAATTTGTCGAAGAACGGATCCTGCTGCATCTTCTTGTCCACCATGATTTCGTAGATGGACTCGGCCATCTTCAGCATCACGTTGCCGGTGTAGCCGTCGCAGACGATGACATCGGCCTTGTCGTTGAACAGGTCGCGGCCTTCGATATTGCCGATGAAGTTGAGGTGCGGATTCACTTTCAGCAGCTGATGAGCGGCCTGGGTGATGGAAGTGCCTTTGCCTTCTTCTTCCCCCAGGTTCATCAGGCCCACTTTTGGCTTGTCGATGCCTAGCACGTAGTGCGCGTAGAGGGAACCCAGTTCACCAAACTGCTCCAGCATTTCGGGCTTGCACTCGGCGTTGGCGCCCACATCCAGCAGAATACCCAGGCCGCCGTGCAGCTTGGGTACAAAGTTGGCAATGGCTGGGCGCATCACGCCGGGAACCGGCTTTACGCTGAACATGGCTCCCACCAGCATAGCGCCCGTGTTGCCAGCCGAGCAGAAGGCCTCAATCTGGCCTTCGTGCAGCAGGCGGTAGCCGACGGCGATGCTGGAGTCCTGCTTCTGCTGGTAGGCTTTGGCCGGATGCTCGCCCATTTCAATAATCTGCGAGGCCGGTACCAGCTCCAGCGTAGCTGCGGCCGCACCATGCTTTTCCAGCAACGGGCGAACAGCATCTTCCTGGCCGATTAGCACAATCTGTGCCTTGCCAGCCAACTGTTGCGCAGCCAGCACAGCACCGTCAACAGCTGCCTGGGGCGCAAAATCGCCCCCCATAGCGTCCAGGGCTATCTTCATGTACGGAGTATCAAAGAGGAGTCTGGGAGAGAAACCCACCGCTAACCCCTGGGCCCCGTCCTGCGCTCAGAAGCACAGGCCGGGGCCACTAACAGGGGCGTAGCCGCGGGAAAAGCGGCGATGCGACTATTCTTCGTCGTTGTCGGAGGCAGCAGCCGGAGCAGCTACCGGAGCGTAGTTCTTGATGGCTACTTTGCCGTGCAGGTACAGGTCGCCGTCAACTACGTAGGCCTTGTGGCGCAGGTGCAGGTCGCCGGTGGTAGCGCACAGCGTTACAGCTTTCGGAGTCAGTTTATCGTGTGAACGACGTTTGTTGCGCTTTGCGGACGAGGTCCGCCGTTTAGGATGAGCCATGGTACAGTTAAAAAAAGAAAAGTTGAAATCAGGAAATGAAACGAAGCCGAAGCTTAGTTGAGGTTCTTCAGCGCATTCCAGCGCGGGTCAATATCGTCGTCGCCTTCGTCATCTGAGCCCGCGTCGCCGTCCTGGCGGGTGGTGAAGATGAGCTTGGTGGCGGAGTCGGGGTCTTCGTCGGGCTCGTTCTGGAAGCGCGGGTGCAGCTTCTTCATGGGCAGCGCCAGCCCGATGTAGTCGAACAGGTGCTGGGCTAGGGGGAGCACCTGAGTGTCGGCCGTAATCTGCAGCACGTTGTCGTCGAGTTCCACTTCCCGGTCGCCATAGCGCACGAGCAACTGCTCCTGCGTGTCGATTTCCTGGTCGTAGTCGTCGAGGCTACGGTCGCAGACTTGGCGTACGGTGCCTTTGATGTCGAAATCGAGGGTCAGCAGGCGGTCGGTTTTGTGCAGCGTCACGTCGGCGTGCACCGTGCCATCGGGAATGAGCTGCTGGTCGAACTGCTCGAAAAAGGCACGGTCGAGCTCAAACGCAAAGTGGTGCGTTTTGTCGGCCAGCTTGGCAATATTGAGGTCGTATTGCGAGTCCTTCTTCACGATTTAGTAAGTAGCAGGGGGCAAAAGTAACAAGTTTTCCCCGTTTTGTAAAAGCTGATAACAGTGTTTGGCGGGCGGTCAGGCGTATTTCAGGATGAAATCCGGCGGAATGCCGAGCCGCTCGTAGAGGCGCTTGGCCAGGTCGAGGGTAACGCGCCGCTTGCCGCTGAGAATCTGGGAGAGGCGCCCGGCGGGCACTTCCAGTAGCTGCGCCAGATCCTTCTGCTTGAGCCGCATCTGCTGGCGCTTCAGCTCAATCATCTCAGCCAGTGAAGTCGGCAGGTTCGGAATCGGCAGCAGGCCCAGCTTGCCTTCGTAGGTGTCGAGGGCTGCAATCAGCTCCCGCAGCTCGGCTTCCAGCACCGCGTTGCCTTCCACGCCGGCGGCTACCAACGCGTCGAGGCGGCGCAGGGCAGTACGGTAGTCAGGCGGAGTGAGAAGCAGCATGCAGAAAACAGAACGTCAACCGGGTACCGGCTGACTGTGCTGCAAAGCTACGGTGCATGTTTCGAAAGGCCAAACAAAATTTCGATTTTGAAAAGAATGTTTCAGTTAAGAAATAAAAAGCCGCCTTCGCCACGCAGGCAGAAAGCGGCTTTTAAGCAGGCAGAAAGCCGGCGGAAGCTTATTCGTGGCGGCCGCCGCGCAATGGCGGGCCGGGTATCAGCGGCTTGATGCCGGCCAGCAGCTGGCGCTGGCGCACCAACTCACAAGCCATATACAGCGCCTCCCGGAACGACGTTTCATCGGCCTTGAACTGCCCGGCCAGGCCGTAGGCGGTGCCGTGGTCGGGGGAGGTGCGGATGACGGGCAGGCCGGCCGTGAAGTTTACGCCCCGCTCAAAAGCCAGGGTTTTGAACGGAATCAGGCCCTGGTCGTGGTACAATGACAGCGTGGCGTCGAACTGGCGGTACTGGCCAGTGCCGAAGTAGCCATCAGCAGGGTAGGGGCCATATACGAGGTGGCCATCGTGCAGCAATTGTTGCACCACGGGCGTCACTACGTCGCGCTCCTCGGTGCCGAGCAGGCCGTTTTCGCCGGCGTGGGGGTTGAGGCCCAGCACGGCAACACGCGGTTTTTCGATGCCGAAATCCTGCTTTAGCGACTTAAGCAGAATGCGCAGCTTGGCGTTCAGCAGCTCCTTGGTCACGCGGCCCGGCACGTCCTTGAGGGGGATGTGCCCGGTGGCGGTGGCCACGCGCAGCTCGTCGGCGGCCAGCAGCATCAGGCTCTCCTTGGTGTCGAAGAAGGCCGTCAGGAACTCGGTGTGGCCGGGGTAGCGAAAGTCGTCGGCCTGGGTGTTTTCCTTGCTGATGGGCGCCGTGACGAGGGCGTCGAGCAGGCCGGCTTTCAGGTCGCGGGCTGCGGCGAGCAGGCTCTGGCGGGCCGCCGCGCCGCTGGCAGCGCTGGGCTGGCCGGGCGTGAGGTGGAAATCGTCTTCCCAGCACGTCACGGCGTTGTGCTTGCCGGGCGCAATGTCGGCGGCTTCGCGCACCTGCCGGAACGTGAGCGGCTCACCATCGGCAGGCACCGGAAAGTCGTCGAAGAGCACCGTGGCGGTGCCGTACACGACCGGCGTGCAGAACTTGAGCAGGCGCTGGTCGAGGAAGGTTTTATAGATGATTTCCGGGCCGATACCGGCAAGGTCGCCGACGGAAATACCAATGCGTGGAAGCATGTTAGTTAGGGCTTGGGGATTGAGGTGGCTTTGAACGTCATGCAGAGGCGCAGCCGAAGCATCTCGCTAGTGTAGTGATTACCATACTAGCGAGATGCTTCACTACGCCTTCGGCTCCGCTCTGCATGACGGCCTTTTACAGGACGTTCTTAGGCCTTGCCTTTCAGAAACTCATACGTGAGGCGCACGGCGGTGCCGGTGCCGCCTTTGCCGCGGTAGGAGTCGGGGGCGGTGAGGAAGGCGGGGGCGGCAATGTCGAAGTGCACCCAGGGGTAGCCGTCGGTGAAGCGCTCCAGGAACTTGCCGGCCGAAATGGCGCCGGCTTCGGCCTTGCCGATGTTGTTGATGTCGGCAATGTCGGACTTGATGTGGTCGGCGTACTCATCCCAGAGCGGAAACTCCACCAGACGCTCGTGGGTGGCATTACCGGCCTTTTTCAGGGCGCTGAGCGTGTCTTCGTCGGCGGTGCCCATGCACACGATGCCTTCCTTGCCGATAGCGCGGGCGGCTGAGCCGGTGAGGGTGGCGAAGTCGAGCACCAGCTCAGGGTCGTATTTCTTGGCGAAAGCCAGCGCGTCGCCGAGCAGCAGGCGGCCTTCGGCGTCGGTGTTCATCACCTCCACCGTGAGGCCGCTGTACATGGTAATCACGTCGCCGGGGGCGAAGGCGAGGCCGCCGGGGCGGTTGTCGGTGGCGGGCACCAGGCCGATAACGTGCAGCGGCACCTGGTTTTTGGCCAGGGCGTAGAGCGTGCCCACCACGGCGGCACCGCCGGCCATGTCGCACTTCATCATGTCCATGCTAGCGGGCGTGGGCTTGAGGCTCAGGCCGCCGGTATCAAACACCACGCCTTTGCCGACCAGCACGTAGGGCTTCTTATTGGTAGCGCCTTCCGGCTTGTATTCCATAATGGTGAACGTGGGCGGCTCGGGGCTGCCCTGGTTCACGGCCAGCAGGCCGCCCATGCGCAGGGCCTCAATCCGCACCAGATCCAGAATCTCGGTGTGGAAACCGGCTTCTTCGCCGGCTTCGGCCATGCGCTCGGCAAACTGCTGGGCGTTGAGCTTGTTGAGGGGCGCGTTTACCAGGTCGCGGGTCAGGAATACGCCGTCCAGCACGTGCTGCAGCTCCTGCACCCGCTCGTCGCTGAGGTGTGGGCCCACCAGCGTTACGCTTTCCAGCGCGGCCGCCTGGCGGGATTTCTCGCCGGTTTTGTAGCCTTCAAACTGATAGGCGGTGAGGGCCAAGCCCTCGGCCAGCGGTAGCGCGCCGCCGTCGGTCAGGTCCTGAATGAACAGGTTCCGCACCTTATCGGCCTTGAGCTGGGCGTGCAGCTGGTGGCCGCTTTTGCGCAGGGCCTCCGCCGCCAGGGCCGGCGTCTTTTTGTCGGCCGCTACCACGTAGTAGTGGTGGTGGGCATAGTGGTTGATGCGGATCAGCTTGCTGTCGGCGGCCAACTCGGCGGCCACGTACTGGCGGGCCGGCTCAGAGAGGTCGGCGGCGGCCGTTACGGGCAGTTCGGTGGTGCCAGCCGGCAGGATAAACACGGTATCGGCCGAGGCGGAGAAATCGGCAGCGTAACGAAGGAGCAGCGACATAGAAACAGGGAATTAGAGCGGAACAAACCAGAAAAGCACGCCAGCGCCGGATTCAGCAAGCGGGACCGTACCTTTGCGGCCGTGAAGGTAGGCCTTTTGTAGAAGTGCTATAAGTAGAGGTGATGTGATGACCGGGAGCAGGTAGCAGGCGGCGTTTTGATTCCGCAGTTATCCTGGTTTCGCTGTTTCACCCCTCGCTCTGTTTGCGCACTATTTCATTGCCCCATCACCTGTCACTTCATTCCTTCCGACTGCATGGATTCCGTTAAAGCCAAAAAACACCTGGGCCAGCATTTTCTGGCCGATTCCAATATTGCCCGCAAGATCGTGGAGGCGCTGCGCCTGCCCGACGGCGTGCAGGAAGTACTGGAAATCGGGCCGGGGATGGGCGTGCTGACCGGCACACTGCTGCAGCATGCGGAGTACCGCACGTCGGTGGTGGAAATCGACCGGGAGTCGGTGGTGTATCTGGGCAAGCACTTTCCGGCGCTGGAAGGCCGCATCCACAGCCAGGATTTCCTGAAGATGAACCTGGCCACGTTGTATCCGGACCAGCCGATCAGCATCATCGGCAACTTTCCCTACAACATCAGCAGCCAGATCTACTTCCAGATTCTGGCCCACCGCCAGCAGGTGCGCGAGAGTGTGGGCATGATTCAGAAGGAAGTGGCCGACCGCCTGGCCGAAGGGCCGGGCTCGAAGACCTACGGCATCCTGAGCGTGCTGCTGCAGGCGTTCTATACGATTGAGTACCTGTTCACGGTGCCGCCGCACGTGTTCAACCCGCCGCCTAAGGTGCAGTCGGCCGTAATCCGGCTCACGCGCAACACCACCAAAAAGCTGGACTGCGACGAGGTGCTGTTCTTTAAAGTGGTGAAGCAGGCCTTTTCCACGCGCCGCAAAACCCTCCGCAACGCCCTCAAGCCCTTCGGTATGCCCGCCGAAGCCACCACCGACCCCATCTTCGACAAGCGCGCCGAGCAGCTCAGCGTCGCCGATTTCGTGGGGCTGACGCAGCACGTAGCGGGAAACAAAGTCGATTAATATAAACTGCAGCGAAGAATGGCGCCGCCGGCCAATGTTGAATCAGTTTCGCTTCTGACATGATGGTACCGTGCTATTGCGGCCCGGTTGCTACCTGTTATCCTGACTCGCTATGAAAACTAGGTACTGGCTCGGGCTGTATATGCTCCTTTCCGCTTTTTTCGGGCCATTGATCAGCGAAAAGCTAAGTCAACATCTATCGGATAATGCGAAGCGAACAGCAGCTAAGGTTCAGATGGTGCTGTATGATTTTGTGGCTGTCTTCCTGGCGCTGATGGGTTGGCTTGCGTTGGCTTGCGGTAAGTGGAGCGGTTGGACATTGAAGGCAGAAATTAAGGAATCGTGGCTGGTAACGTCAATTCTGTCAGCTGTGTGCGTAGCTGCAATTCGATATTTGCGTAGAAAATATCCTGCCGATGAAAGCCACTAATTCATCATCTGTATTAACGTAAATGTCCAGCCCCGCTGTCCTGTAGTTGCTTTTGATGATGCGGGCCTTATTCCAGGCAGGAGTTACACCAGACGCTGAAGCAGCTATCCGGCGACACTGTGCTGCACGAAGTAGGCCCTTTCTAACCGTTCAAGCTATATGTCTCTCTGCCTCGTCATCGACGAAATGCACCCCAGCCTGCCCGACCTGATGCATGCCATCGGGGTGACGCTGCACTACCGGCCCGACCTGAGCGTGGCCGAAGTGCCCGCCGCCCTGGCCGCTCACCCCTACGAGGGCCTGATGGTACGCTCCAAGCTGCGCGTAACGGCCGAGCTGCTCGGCCACGGCCCGCAGCTTCGCTACGTGGCCCGGGCCGGCGCCGGCGTCGATAACATCGACGAGGCGGCGCTGACGGCGGCGGGCGTTACGCTGCTCAACGCCCCTGAAGGCAATCGCGACGCGGTGGGCGAGTACGCCGTGGGGCTGCTGCTGGCGCTGTTCCGCAACATTGCCCGCGCCGACCATGAGGTGCGCGCCGGGCAATGGCGCCGCGAGGCCAACCGGGGCGAGGAAATTGGGGGCAAGACCATCGGGCTTCTTGGCTACGGCCACATGGGGCGGGCCTTTGCGCGGCGGTTGCAGGCGTTCGGCTGCACGGTGCTGGCCCACGACCACGACCCGGCCGTGCTGCCCGACGCCCACGCCACCTTGGTGAGCCTAGCTGAGCTGCAGGACCGGGCCGAGGTGCTGAGCTTGCACATTCCGTATTCGAAAGCCAACCACCACTTCGTGAATGAGGAGCTGCTGGCGGGTTTCCGCAATGCCATCTGGCTGCTCAACACGGCCCGCGGCGAGGTGCTCGACCATGCGGCGCTGGTGCAGCGCCTGCAAACCGGCCATGTGCGCGGCGCGGCCCTCGACGTGCTGGAAAACGAGAAGCTAACGGCGCTGACGGCCGAGCAGCAGGCCCGGTTTGCGTACCTGGCGGCTGCGCCTCAGGTGGTGCTGTCGCCGCACGTGGGTGGCTGGAGCTACCAGAGCTACGAGCGGATCAATGAGGTGCTGGCGGGCAAAATTGCGGCATTTCTGCGCCGTTGAGCCGGCTGCCTACCGTGCTCTGGCACAATAGGTCAGCCTGCGGCTGTGCCCACCATGCTGCGCCGTCCCGGGGCCGGCGGCTGGCATCATTCCCCATAGATTCGTATATTTGTCATGAACCCGTGTTGGAGAACGGTCGGCAGTGCCGGCCGTTCTCCTTGTTTTTTAGCTTACCATCACCTTCCCATGGCCACCATCAACTATTATACCGCCGAAGGCCTTCAGAAACTCAAAGACGACCTGCAGGACCTCAAAATCCGTGGCCGCTCTGAGGCTGCCGAAGCGCTGCGCGAAGCCCGTGACAAAGGCGACCTGAGCGAAAACGCGGAGTATGACGCCGCCAAGGAAGCTCAGGGTCTGCTGGAACTGAAAATATCCAAGCTTGAGGAAGTGGTTGGCAACGCCCGCATCCTTGATGAAGCCGGTCTTGATTTCACCAAAGTGCTCATCATGAGCAAGGTGAAGCTCAAGAACCTGAAAAATAATATGGTGCTCGACTACACCCTGGTGGCCGAAGAGGAAGCCAATCTGGCGGCCGGCAAAATCTCCGTGAAGTCGCCTATCGGCAAAGGCCTGCTGGGCAAGTCGGCCGGCGACAAGGCCGAGATTACTGTTCCAGCCGGCAAGCTGCAGTTCGAGATTCTGGAAATCAGTCGTTAAGGGTGATGAGGTGAACCGTGACAGGTTATAGGTCACAGATAAACCGCCCCGCCACCAACCCGTAGAAAGCCAGACGGCGAAGCACCTTGCTTCGCCGTCTGGCTTTTTGCCTTACTTTGGCCCACCTATCACCTCATCACTTCATCACCAACCACCCCAATGGCTTCCATTTTCTCGCGTATTGTGTCGGGCGAGCTGCCCGCGTATAAAGTAGCCGAGGACGACCAGCACCTGGCGTTTCTCGACATCACGCCGCTGGTGGAAGGCCACACGCTGGTGATTCCGAAGCGCGAAATCGACTACATCTTTGATATGCCAGCCGAGGAGCTGGCGGCGCTGCACCTGTTTGCGCAGCGTGTGGCCAAGGGCGTGCAGGCCGCCGTGCCGTGCAAGCGGATTGGGGTGGCCGTTATCGGGCTGGAAGTGCCGCACGCCCACATTCACCTGATTCCGATGAACAAGGTGGCGGACATGAACTTCGCCAACCCCAAAATCAAGGTGGCCGAAGACCGGATGAAGGAGCTGGCCGCCGCCATTGCCGCGCAGGTGCCCGCCGCCGCCGGTAGCCGCACCGCCTCACTAGACGCCCTGGACACCAAAGGCGGCCGTGAAACCGCCTCGGCCAACGAGCCCGCTGCTTCCGCTGCGGACGCCGCCCCGGCCGACAGCAGCACGGCGCAGCTGCAGCAGCTCACGAAGGGGCTGCTGTTCCTGAGTGAGTCGGATGCGGCGCTGGAGCCAGTGAGCTACGACGCACCGGCCGGCCCGCTGACCGATGCGGCGCTGCTGCAGGCCGTAGGGGCCGAAGCCGGCAGCAAAGTGGAAACCCAGGAGCTGACCCTGTTTCTGCGCAACCACACCGCCGACGACGGCGTGCTCGGCGACCCGGCCCAGGCAAACCGCTTCAAGGCGCTGCAGATGTACCTGAAGCAGGAGCTGCAGGACGTGAAAGTGTACCGCGTAGGTACCGGCCCGCAGGTGCAGGCCTACGCCCTCGGCCGCACCGAAAGCGGCAAGCTGGCCGGCTTCAAAACCGTGCTGACGGAAACGTAGGAAATGTGGCACGGACTTCAGTCCGTAGCCACCCGGCATCGCACAAGCTATGCTCCAATGGGGAATCCTACTATGCAGATACTTTGTGGTGCCGCACTCCTTCGGGGCGGCACCACTTTTTTGTGAATTGATTGCATGATTATGAAGCCACTAACTGCCTCCGTGCTGAGCGCGCTGCTTCTGCTAAGCAGCGCGGCCCACAGCCAGTCCGGTAAAAACCTGCCCAAACCCCTTCGCAAACCGCTGAGCAGCATCAGCCCGGCCGGGTTCAAGGCCCACGTGCAGTTCCTAGCCGACGACCAGCTGCGCGGGCGGCAGCCGGGCACGCCGGGCTACAAAATGGCTGTCGACTACGTGGTGGCGCAGCTGCAGCAGCGCGGCGTGCAGCCGGCCGGCGAAAACGGCACGTTCCTGCAAACTGTGCAACTGCGGCGCGCCATCACGGAAGCGGGGGCCACGTTGCGCCTGATACCGGCCGGCCCGGCTAGCACGCTGGCCTATGGCACTGACTTCACGCTGTACCCCAACCCCGTACAGCCGGAAACGACCGTGGAGGCCGGGCTGGTGTTTGCCGGTTTCGGCATCAGCGCGCCAGAGCTGGGGTATGACGACTACGCCGGCCTCGATGCCCGAGGCAAGGTGGTGGTGCTGACGCGGCTGGAGCCCACGCGCTTCCCCGACGCCGTGCGCCTCTACAACACCGACCTACTGACCGTGCTGCAAACCGCCGCCCGCCACGGCGCCGTGGGCGTGCTGCTGGCCGCTCCCAAGTCCACGATGAAGCTGCCCGATCCGCCGAAAGGCCTCGTGAGCGTGCTGGGGCCCGATGGAAAAGTGGCGGTGTCACGCAGCTTCCAGCCGCAGATTCAGGTGGCGGGCTCCATCAGCGCGGCCACGTTGCAGCGGCTGTTTGCGGGGGCGGCCACCGATACCGCGCGGGCCATGGCTGCGCTGCGGGCCGGCAAACCGGCTTCGGTGGCGCTGCTGCCGCGCTTGGCCGCCACCCAACGCAGCCGCTACCAGGACGTGACCAGCTACAACGTGGTGGGCAAAATCGAAGGCGCCGACCCGCAGCTGCGGCAGGAGTACGTGGTGCACACCGCTCACCTCGACCACCTCGGCGTGGGCGCCCCCGTGGCCGGCGACTCCATCTACAACGGCGCCCACGACAACGCCACCGGCGTAGCGACGCTGCTGGAAATTGCGGGCGTGTATCAGCAGCTGAAGCCACAGCAGCGGCCGAAACGCTCGGTACTGCTGACGGTGGTGACGGGGGAGGAGCTGGGCCTGCTGGGCTCGGCGTACTTTGCCCGCAACCCCACCGTGCCCCGCGAAAAGCTGGTGGCCAACGTCAACACCGATATGCCCACCATCATTGCGCCGCTGCTGTCGGTGGTGGCGCTAGGGGCCGAAAACTCCACGCTGGCCGCGCCGGTGGCGGAGGCGGCGCGGACGCTGGGCCTCACGGTGGAAGCCGACCCTGAGCCGGCCCAGAACCGCTTCATCCGCTCCGACCAGTACAGCTTCGTGACGCAGGGCATTCCAGCGCTGCACATCAAGTACGGCAACAAAACGGCCGACGGCCGCAACAACCTCAGCGAGCAGGTGCAGAAGTGGCGCGCCGTCACGTACCACAAGCCCCAGGACGATATCAACGGTCAGTTTGATTTCGAGGCCGGCAAAACCTACGCCCAGCTGAACTTTCTGGTGGGCTATCTGGTGGCCAATTCCGCGCAGCGGCCTGCCTGGAACCCGGGCAACTTCTTCGGGGAACGGTTTGGCAAGTAGCGGCTACGGCTGGGCCGCCGTGTCGGCAGGGGCGGGGCGGAGGCGGTTTTCGCGCTCAAACACCCGCATCAGCACCATGAAATAGGAGAGCAGCAGCGGCCCGATCACCAGGCCAAGGATGCCGAAAATCTCCACCCCCAGAATCACGCCCACCAGCGTGATGAGCGGGTGAATGTCGCCGATGCGGCGGGCCAGTACGATGCGCAGCAGGTTGTCGATGTTCATCACCACCACCACCCCAATCAGCAGAATGCCCACGCCCTGTCCGGTGTGGCCCTGCGCCAGCTTGACCAGCGCCGCCGGCCCCCACACCAGTGGCGTGCCCAGCACCGGAATGAAGGCCATGAAAAACGACACCATGCCCCAGAACAGGGCGTCAGGTACCTGAAACACCCAGAGCAGCAGCCCCGTCAGGGTGGCCTGCACCAGCGAAATCAGGGCCTGGCCGAGCACGTTGGCGTGCACGTTGTTGCGGAGCGCCTCGCCCAGCTCCTGCAGCGTTGCGTCGCGGAAGGGTAGGTAGCGGCGCAGGCCGTGCAGAAACCTTTCTTCCTGCACAAACATGAAGTAGAGCGTGAACAGCATCAGGCCGATGACGATGGCGAAGTGCAGCAGCCCGCTGGCCAGGGAAGGCAGCCGCTGGCTGAGCCAGCCCAGGCCCTGCCGGATGAGCGTCTGCACGTTCTGGTCGGCCGTGAAGCTGACGCCGATGCGGCGTTCCAGCGTGTGCAGCACCGCCATCAGCTGGGTGGTGTCGGTGTGCACGGCGTAGAATTGCAGGCGGTTGACGAGCATCAGAATCAGGGCTGTGAAGGGCAGAATGATGACTACTAGCGCAAACGTCAGCAGCCCGGCACTGGCCAGCTGCCGGTTCCAGTGGCGCTGGTGCACCAGCGCCGCCCACCACGGCCGGAATACCACGTATAGGATGCCCGCCCCAAACAGTCCGGTGATATAGCTGCCCAACCCGAACAGCACCAGCCCGGCTAGCACCAGCAGGCACACAATCAGCAGCACGTATTGCTGCCGGGGAGTATAGATGGAGTGCGACATGGCGGCGGGAATGGGCGGTGAACAGGACAGTATACCATAAAAAAACGGTCATCCGGAAGCCGTGGCTCCCGGATGACAGTGGTCTGGTGCGCCAGTTGGCAGACTACTCGGTTTTGATGCGGCTGGCCAGCACGGCCACGCACAGCCCCAGGCCGGCAATGATGGTAAACGACACCCGCAGACTGGTGAAACCCGCCACAATACCAATCAGCGGCGGCCCGAACAGAAATCCCAGAAATCCGACCGTGGAAACCGCCGCCAGCGCCACGCTGGCCGGCATGGTGGTGGAGCGGCCCGCCGCCCCGTACACCAGCGGCACCACCGACGACACCCCGAACCCCACCAGCAGAAAGCCCAGAATAGCCGTGGGCAGCGCCGGCAGCGCCACTGACAGCAGCAGCCCGGCGGCCGTGAGCAGGCCGCTCAGCTGCAAGGTGCGGCGCAGTCCGTATCGGTGCGCAAAGCCGTCGGCAATGAAGCGGCCACCAGCCATGGTGCACATAAAGGCCGTGTAGCCGGCGCCCACCCAGGCGGCATCGGCGTGCACCACTTTGCGGAAATACACCCCGCTCCAGTCGAACATGGCACCTTCGCAGATCATGGAGCAGAACGCCAGCACCCCCAGCAGCAGCAGCGACTTGTCGGGCAGCGCGAACAGGGGCACCTTCACATCGGGGCCGAGGCTGGCGTCGCGGGGGCGGATGGAGGTGCTGCAGGCTGCTACGCCCGCTACCACCAGCACGGCCACCAGCACAAAGTGCGGCAGCGGCGCCACCCGCTGGCCAATCATAAGGGTGCCCAGCGCCGCCCCGGCAAAGCCCGCTAGGCTCCAGAGTCCGTGAAACGACGCCATAATGGACTTGCGGTGCAGCTGCTCTACGCCTACAGCCTGGGTGTTCACGGCAATGTTGGAGAGGTTGGATACGAAGCCGAACAGCACCAGCCCCGCCACAAGCAGCGGCACCGACTGCGCCAGCCCCAGCGCCACGAGTCCCAGCGCGTAGCCCACAATGCCGCCCAGCACCACCCGGCGGCTGCCCAGCCGCGCTACCAGCCATCCCGCCACCGGCAACGACGCCATCGAGCCCACCGGCGCCGCCAGCAGCAGCAGCCCCAGCTGGGCTTCCGAAATACCCAGCTGCTGCTGAATGGTAGGAATGCGCGAGGCCCAGGTGGCAAACGTGAGGCCCATCAGGAAAAACAACACCCCGACGGCCGCCCGGTAAATCTGGCGGGGCGGGCGGGAAACAACCAGCGGAAGGCGAAGCGTAAGCATAGAATCGGGCAGAAGAACCAACAGGAAAACCGGGCCGCCATAGCCCACAAAAAAGCCCACTACACCCTTGTGGCGGGGTATGATGGGCGGGAGAGGGAGGACAGGGGCGGCAGCTGCGCCAGGGCGCAGCCGCCACAAAGATACCACTCAATCAGGAAGTTGCAGGCAGCGCAGAAATGCCCCGCCGCCCATCAGGGGGAAGATGGCAGAAAAGCACTTTACGGCGCTATTGGTTCCCGGATGAAAGCTGGAGCAAGGTGGGAAGCAAAGCCGTGCTGTGTATGAACGTCATGCTGAGCTTGCCTAAGCATCTCTGCTGCTTCGTTGTAGTGCCAATTGATTAGCCTCGGTAGAGATGCTTCGGCAAGCTCAGCATGACGGTCTATTAAGAAGTTCTACCGCACCGGGCCCGTGTCCACCGTTTTCTGCAGGCGGGTCTGGGCTTCCAGGGGAAGCTTGCTGAGCAGGTCGAGGCCGGTGGCGGCTTCCAGGGCGTCCACGCTCACGCGGTAGCGGCTCCAGTCGGGGCTCACGGCTTGGTCATTGGGGGTGTCGATGGCGAGGATGCGGGCCTGGCCGGCGGCAATGCGCTGCAGGTCGTTGGCGCCTTCGGGCAGCAGCACCAGCAGCTTCCAGACCCGGGCCGGCACCGTCACGCGGCCTTGGTCTATGGTGGTTTTCAGGCCGTTGAGGCCGGTGCCGCCTTTGCCGTAGCAACCCATCACCACGTACACTTCTTGGCCGCGCTGCACCTGGGCGCGGGTCCATTCCTCAAGGTTGCCCCAGGTGCGCTGGTTGTTGTTGGCCGCCTGCGGAATCATGTTGGTCATCAGGAACGTGGCCGAGTTGTCGTCGAGGTCGGTGGTGCGGTCGGCGCTGGGGCAGTTGTGGCCTTTATCGAAGCCGGAGCCGGAGTAGCTGTTGCGCGTGACGGCGTAGAACTGCCGTGGCAGGGCCGGGTCGGGGCGGAAGTCGTCCTGGCGCGGGGCCGCGCCCATCCAGGCGCGGTTGAGGTGCCAGCTCACCCAGGTGGGCGTGCCGCGCTGGGCGTTGTAGCCGATGGTGAACTGAGGCTTGGTGAGCAGGTAGTTGGTGGGGTTGTTGGCGTCGGCGGTGGCGCCGCTGGGGTTGCCCAGTGCCATGTTGTCGTCGCGGCCTACCACCACGGCCTGGCTCGGGTTGGCGGGTTGTGGAACTGTGGGCGAAGGCACGGTAGCCACGCTGCCGCCGCTGATGGCCGCACCGTTGGCGGCTTCCAGGGCAATATCGTCGATGTTGAGGCGGCCGGCACCGCCGTCGGTTTTGCGGATTTCCAGGCGCAGTGGCGCGGGCGTGGGGCCGGCCTGGAAGGTGGTGCTGAGCAGGCGCGGGCTCTGCACCCGCACCGGCTGCCCGATGCGGCGGAACGTGCGGCCGCCATCCACGCTGCCCCACAGCTCCCAGGTGGCGGCGGCGTCCTGCCCATACAGCGCGCTGCTGACCCGGATGGTGCGCACCCCGGCCGGAGCATCGAAATTCATCCGCACCCGGCCCTTGCCGCGCAGGCGGGCAGCGTGCTCGCCGTGCTTGTGGTCCTGCTCCGACGAGCCGATCAGGGCATCCTCAAAGTACCACAGTCCTGTGCCCAGCGGCTCGGCGGCGGCCGTGTAGGCACCTTTGCTGCCCGCCTCGAAGGTTTCGGGGAAAGCGGCGGCCTGCGCCACCTGCCGGCCGCCCGATTCCACCGGGATGGCCGGCGGCCCTTCGGGCAGCGGCGGGCGGGTATTCTCAACGGGCGCCTGCGAGCAAGCCAGCAGCGGGAGCAGAAACAGAGGAAAGAAGCGCATAACAGCGAAACAGGGCAGTGGGAAGATAGGGAGTGGCGCGAAGTTTGACACGAGCCCGGGCCGGAGCTGGCGGCAGGATTTTCGCCCTGCAAACCGGCCTGAAAACTACGTTAAACCTTTTATTTCCTTTCCGATGCTGAAAAAACTATGCTGTCTGCTACTGCTGGCCGGTGCCCCTTCGCTGACATATGCACAACTCCGTATGGTTCCTGCCCCCGTGCCGGCCCCGGCCCGCGGGTCCGTCTTGGAAGCCACGGCTACCAAAGAGCACGATACCATGGTCATTGAGCTGACCGATGCGCCGGCGGTGGCCTGGCGGCGGCTGGCGCAGGTGCTGGTGGCGCGCGGCTACGCCATCGAGCACAGCAGCCCGGAGCTGCTGACGCTGACCACGTACCCGCTAAGCGTGGACAACTCGGCGGTGCGCGTGAGTGGTATGGTGGAAGGGCAGAAGCTGACGGTGCGGACCTACTCGGTTAGCCAAAATGATAGCAATCCTGAAATCAACATCAGAGGACGCCGCCGCGGCGGCGACAATTCACAATGGCGGGAGCTGGAGGCTATTGGGCAGCAGCTGGGCGGTACCGTGCGCTACACCACTTCGGTCGCGCCGGAGTAGGGTGCGGGGCTGTGGCACGGACTTTAGTCCGTAGCCCGTCTGCGCGGGGGCATCTGTGCAAGCAGGAGCAACGGTGCGGGCTACGGGCTGAAGTCCGTGCTACACGCGGGGGAGCAGGCGCCTCCTACTTCTGCTTGACTTTGAGCTTGGTGGTGCTGGTGGGGGCCTGGGCCTGCTGCATCTGGGCGGCCAGCGGCAGGCTGCTCATGGCCAGGATGGCCTGGTCGCTGGAGAGGGAGGCGCAGGAGAGGGCCACCAGCGCGCCCTGCCACTTACAGCTGAAGCCTTCGAGGCGGCCCGGCCCGTAGAGAGACTCGAAGGTGGGGCGCACCTTGCCGGCGTCGGCGGCGCCCTTCACGATGATGGTGACGGCCGCAAACTGCCCCCGAAAGAACTTGTAGTGGATGCGGGCCGCCGTGAAGCTCCCGACGCGCAACTGCTCATCGAGGCGCTCATAGATTTTTACGTCGCCTTTGTCCTGCACCAGATTCAGGTGCAGCGCCTCGGTGAGCGGCGACCCGAAGGTGAGCCCCCGGAAGCCGTTGGCGACATCGAGGCGGGCAATGGACTGGGCGCGGGCTGGTAGGGTGAGCAGCAGGCAGAGCAGAGAGGCAAGCAGGAGTTTCATACAAGGGAAAGAAGGGCAACCGGTGCCGCGCGGCAATAACAAACGCTGCGCCAGAGACGGCAGTATAGCCATAAAATGGAGACTAAAAATTTGGTGTAGCCGCCTCATGCCCCAGCCCCTGCGCCGCTCGAAGTTCAGCATGAAAAGGGGAGGGGAACCAGATTTAAGAAAGTAGTAGAAAGCTAAAATCAGAGTCCCTCGTTTTGGGAGAGGAGTTTGGGGGGCGGTAGCTGGCGCAACGCCCCGCACCAAACCCCGTCCTTGCCCGCTACCTTGCCGCTTCAACCGCTTCACTACATGAAACACCCGCTACTCCTGGCTGCCACGTTGGCGGCCGCTGCTTACCTGTCTGCCTGCTCCGACTCGCCGGGGCGCAAAACGGCCGAGGCCGATGCTCAGCCCGACGTGGCGTTTGAGCGCTACAAGTCGCGCTTCATCGACTCGCTGTGGTACTACAACCCCGAGTGGGCCAGCGGCGCCGGCTACCACCGCTACGACTCGCTGCTGGTGGTGCCCAACGAGGGGCGCCGCCGCACCGAGGCCAAGGCCCTGCGGCGCCGCGCCACCGAGCTGGCCACGTTCAAGCCCGAGGAGCTGAGCGTCAACAACCAGACCGACTGGCGCCTGATGCAGAACTACGTGCGCAGCAGCGGCTTCTACGCCGACACGCTGCGCGACTGGCAGTGGAACCCAGCCAATTACAACCTGGGCGCCTCGGTGGGCGAAATCCTCAACGGCCGCTACTGGCCGCTGGACCGGCGCTTGCGGGCCATCAGCCTGAAAATCTCGCGTGCCACCGACTACTACGCCGCCGCCGCGCAAAACATCAGCACCCCCACCAAAGAGCACACCGAACTGGCCATTCTGCAGAACCAGGGCGGGCTGGAGGTGTTCGGTAAAGCGTTGGAAGACTCCGTGGCCCGCTCTGGGCTGAGTGCGCGGGAGAAACAGGAGTTTGCCGACCGGCTGGCTACCACGCGCCTGAGCATCGAGGGCTACCTGCGGTTCCTGAAAGCCGATGTGCTGCCGGCCGGCAAGTTCCGCAGCTTCCGGCTGGGCCAGGACCTGTTCGCCCGCAAGTTCAGCTACGACATTCAGAGCACGTACTCGGCCGGGCAGGTATACGAGAAGGCCCTCACGCACAAGCAGGAGCTGCTGCGCGACATGAAGACGCGGGCCACCCGGCTCTACCCGAAGTATTTCCCGGGCCAGCCGCTGCCCACCGACTCGCTGGCTACCGTGCAGCAGGTCATTGGCAAGCTCTCGGAGAAGCACGCCACGCCGGGCGGCTTCGTGCAGGCCGTGAAAGACCAGATGCCCACGCTGGTGAAGTGGGTGGATGACCACAAGCTGCTCACCCAGGACCCCAGCAAGCCGCTGGTGGTGCGCGAAACGCCGCTGTATATGCGCGGCAGCGGCGCGGGCGCCAGCATTTCGGCCCCTGGCCCCTACGACAAGGCCGCCAACACTTACTACAACGTGGAGCCGCTCACGGGCCAGCCCGAGGCCCAGGCCCAGAGCTACCTGCGCGAGTACAACACCTACACGCTGCAAATCCTCAACATCCACGAGGCTATTCCGGGGCACTATACGCAGCTCGTGTACGCCAACCGCAGCCCCTCGCTCATCAAGTCCATCTTCGGCAACGGAGCCATGGTGGAGGGCTGGGCCGTGTACGCCGAGCGCATGATGCTGGAAAGCGGCTACGGCGGCAACACCGACGAAATGTGGCTGATGTGGGACAAATGGAACATGCGCGTGACGCTCAACGCCATCCTCGACCACGAAGTGCACGTGAAAAATGCCTCCGAGGCCGCCACCGTGGCCATGCTGCGCCGCGACGGATTTCAGGAAGAGGCCGAGGCCCGCAACAAGTGGCGCCGCGCCACCCTGAGCCAGGTGCAGCTAAGCTCCTACTTCACCGGCTACACCGAAATCTACGACCTGCGCCAGGAGCTGAAGAAGGAGCAGGGCGCGGGCTTCGACTTGAAAGCCTTCCACGAGCAGTTCCTCAGCTACGGCAGCGCCCCGGTGCGCTACATCCGGGCCATGATGCTGAAGAAAGCCTAAGCCGCTGGCAGATTGTCCGGTTATGAGGAGGCCGCCCCGGAATGGAATTTCCGGGGCGGCTTTTTTGTGGGCGTTGCCGGAAGTATGGCGGTGGCGGTGTATCTTCGAAGTTAGGTTTCTCTAAATCATGGCGCTGCTTGCTAGTAGTGCACACTTTTCTTGCCGTATGAAAGTTGCTGAACGACAGCGGGTACACGATGTAAGCGATGAGCAGTTGCGCCAGCTCACGCACGAGCACCTCAAGGTGTTTGCCAAGTTCACATCAGAGAACTGTGATGTCTGCGAGCAGTTGGCCCCGCCGTTTGTGAAATTCTCGGACGACGAGGAATTTGAGACTATCTTGTTTGTGCGGCTGAACTCCGATGAAAACCCAGTCGCCAAAAAAATCATGCAGGAAAAAATAGCCCCGTTCTTCGTGTCGTACTGCCAGGGGCGCCTGCTGGAGTGCGACATGCTGACGACGGAAGCCGCCGTGCTGGGTATGTTGCAGCGCCTAAAAGAGTTTATGCCTCAAACCTCATGAGTGGGCTGCGCTTGCACAAAGACGTGTGGGCGCTGGTGGCCCTGGTAGTTTCGCTGCTATTCATGCTGCTGCTGTTCCGGTAGCGGCCGCAGGCTGCAGCGCCGTTTTGGGGCGCATAGCAAAGCCCGTTGTTTTCGGCCTGACCGAAAGCAGCGGGCTTTTTTTGAACTTGCGGCCCGCCGAGCCGGAGCGGCAGAAGTTGTTCGGGCAATACGTACGGCTCCGGCTCCCGTGCAGCAGATACTCTATGATAACGTTAGCCCCGCTCAAACAGGAACACGTGGCCAGCTTCTACCGCTGGATTCGTGACCCGGAGGTGATTGAGTATTCGTTGTCGGCTTTCCAACGCATGCAGACCGACGAGCAGATCAGCCAATGGTATTCGGCTACGCTACAGGACCAGAAAAGCCTTAACCTGGGCATCTTCCTCCCCGATACCAACGAGCTGATTGGCTATGCCGGGCTGTCGGGCATCTCCGGGACCAATCAGTCGGCCGAGTATTTCATTCTCATCGGGCAGAAAGCCTGCTGGGGCCAGGGCGTGGGCACCGCCGTAACCCGGCAGGTACTGGCCGTTGGCTTTGCAACCTATCAGCTCAACCGGATCATGCTCACGGTTTCGGAAACCAACGTTGGCGGCCTGAAGGCGTATGCCAAAGCTGGCTTTGTGGAAGAGGGCCGGATGCGGGAGGCGTGTAAAAGAAACGGCCTGTTTCACGACAAGATCATCATGTCGGTGCTGAAAGCAGAGTGGCAGAGTATGGGGGGCTGAAACGCAGACTGAGAGTTGAGGCTACCTTTGCTTGGCCTGGCTGCTACTCCCGGAAGCCGGTTTTCAACTTTCCGCAGTGTTTTTCATTCTTTCCAAGCTCCTCGATTTTCTGTTGTCGCCGGCCGTGTGGCTGGTATTGCTGCTGCTGGCGGCGGTGCTGGTGCGGCAGACGGCGCGCCGCCGCCAGCTGCTGCTGGCCACGCTGGCGCTGCTGCTGCTGCTCACCAACCCCGGCCTGATCAACGAGGCGCTGCTAGCCTGGGAGCTGCCCCCGGTGCGCCTACACCAACTGCCGCCCCGCGCCGACGCGGCCGTGCTGCTCACGGGCATCACCAGCGTCAGCAAGTCGCCGCACGACCGGGTGTACCTGCACGAAGGCGCCGACCGCCTCACCAATGCCCTGTGGCTGTGGCGGGCCGGGCGGGTGCGCCACATTCTGGTGTCGGGCGGCTCGGGCGCCATGCTACAAAAGGCCCACACCGAGGCCGCCGACCTCATCACGCTGCTGCACCTGGCCGGCGTGCCCGATTCGGTCATCATCAAAGAAGACCAGAGCCGCAACACCCGCGAAAATGCCCTGTTCACGCGGCGCATCACCCAGGCCCGGCCCGAGCTGGACACGCTCATTCTGGTGACGTCGGCGTTTCATCAGCGGCGGGCGCTGGGCTGCTTCGCGCAGGTGGGCCTGCACCCGCAGCCCTTCCCGGCCGGCTACTACAGCACCGACCGCGCCGCCACGCCCGACTACTGGCTCATGCCCGACCCGCAGGCCCTGAGCCGCTGGAGTCTGCTGCTGCACGAAATCAGCGGGTACGTGGTGTATAAGGTGCTGGGCTACGCGTGAGGTGGCGGCCTGACAAGGTTAATAAGTAAGCCCGTCATGCTGAGCGGAGCGAAGCATCTCGCTAGTGTGGTAGAATCATTTACCACACTAGCGAGATGCTTCGCTCCGCTCAGCATGACGGGCTTCTACTCTACCTTCTTCTTACCAGCCGCCGGTTTTTCAGATTTCGCTATCCAAATAGACTTCTGGTTCACGAACTCCCGGATGCCCAGATACGACAGCTCCCGGCCGTAGCCCGACTTCTTCACGCCGCCGAACGGCATTTCCGGGGCCGACTTCACGAGGCTGTTGACGAACACGGCGCCGGCTTCCACACGCCGGGCCAGTGCCTCGCCCCGCTCCACATCGGCCGTCCAGACGGAGCCGCCGAGGCCGAAGCGCGAGTCGTTGGCGAGGCGCACGGCGTCGTCGGCGTCTTTGGCTTCCAGCACCAGCGCCACCGGCCCGAATAGCTCCTCGTCGTAGGCGCGCTGGCCGGGCCGGATGTTGCTCAGGATCATGGGGCGGAACAGGGCCGTGCCGGGCTGGCTCTGGCCGCCGTGCAGCTCCACTTTGGCGCCCTGCTTAATCGAGTCGTTCACCTGTTCAGTCAGCTCGTCAGCCAGGTCGGGGCGGGCGAGGGGGCCGTACTGAGTGCCCTCCGAGAGCGGGTCGCCGGGCCGGAAGGCCAGCAGGTGGGTTTTCATCTTCGAGATAAACTCCTTCAGGACCGGCTTCTCCACAATGAAGCGCTTGGCCGCAATGCAACTCTGGCCGGCATTGATCATGCGCGCCTGTGCGGCCGTTTTGGCAGCCACCTCAATATCGGCGTCGGCCAGCACGATGAAGGCGTCGGAGCCACCCAGCTCCAGCACGGTTTTTTTGATGTAGCGCCCGGCCGTAGCGGCCACCTGGGCGCCGGCAGCTTCCGAGCCGGTGAGCGTCACGGCCCGCACCCGGTCGTCGGCAATGAGCGGCTCAATCAGGTCGGAGCCGATGAGCAGCGTGCGGAACGTGGCAGGAGGGAAGCCGGCATCATGAAAAATCTTTTCCAGCGCCAGCGCGCACTGTGGCACGTTGGAAGCGTGCTTGAGCAAACCCACGTTGCCGGCCATCAGGGCCGGGGCCGCGAAGCGCACCACCTGCCAGAACGGGAAGTTCCAGGGCATGATGGCCAGCACCACCCCAATGGGCTCGTGACTGATAAAGCTGCGCCGGGCTTCAGTCTTGATAATATCGTCGGCCAGGAACTGCTCGGCGTGCTCGGCATAGTAGTCGCAGCAGAGGGCACACTTCACGGCTTCGGCGCGGCCATCGGCAATGGGTTTGCCCATTTCCACGGCCATGAGGTGGGCCAGCTCGTCCTGCCGCTCGCGCAGCAGCTCGGCGGCGCGGCGCATGAGGCGGGTGCGCTCGGCAAACGGGGTGGTGCGCCAGGTGGCGGCAGCCCGGTGGCTTTGGGTGAGAATACGCTCGGTTTTCGACCAGGAAAAAGCCCGGAACCGGCGCTCTACGCGGCCGGTGTAGGGGTTGCGGGACTCAATAGGCATGGTAAGGGCGGGTAGGGAGAGAAACCGGCCGGCGGAAAGGCTCGGCCACAGAACAACTTATAGGCAAACGCAGCCGTAGCACGCGGGTTGTCATGCCGTTGCCGGGAGCTATAGCAAATTTACCGCCTCCCCAGCGCGAACAATTGCCCGGGAAGTGTACTTTCGCTTGTCGGTAAGCTCTGCTTCATTGCTCACTCGTACTATATCCCATTGCCCGTGAATGTCATTCCCCCCGAAGCCATGCCCCCGATAGCCGATGGCGAAGACCTGCTGGTGCAGCGTCTGCGTGACCGGGACGAGGCGGCCATGACGCTATTCTACGACCGGTATTCGGCTGCCCTCTACGGCGTTATCATGCGCGTCGTCAAGAAAGAGGAAGAAGCCGAAGACGTGCTGCAGGAAAGCATGGTCAAAATCTGGAACTCTTTCGCCTCCTACGATGCTAGCAAAGGCCGGCTGTTTACGTGGGTGATGAACGTGAGCCGGAATTTAGCCATCGACAAAATCCGCTCCCGACAGTACCGCGTAGGTACTCGTACCCAGCCGCTTGAAGACAGCGCCGCAGTACGTGAGCCCGCTTCGCCCACGTTCCGGCCCGAGCACATCGGTTTGCAGGAAATGACCAAAAAACTCTCCCCTGACCAACAGCAGGTCGTTGATATGCTGTACTT
This sequence comes from Hymenobacter canadensis, assembly GCF_027359925.1. Lineage (NCBI taxonomy): Bacteria > Pseudomonadati > Bacteroidota > Cytophagia > Cytophagales > Hymenobacteraceae > Hymenobacter > Hymenobacter canadensis. The sequence continues at coordinate 944,663 of NZ_CP114767.1, forward strand.
CGGCGGCTACACCCAGAGTGAGGTGGCCGACGAGCTGAATCTGCCGCTGGGCACGGTGAAAACCCGCGCCCGCGCTGCTATCAAGGTACTCTCTAAACTGATCCGATAGCCGTGGATACTCAGCAATATATCGAATCAGGCATTCTGGAAGAATACGCTCTAGGCGTACTCTCCGCCACTGACTCTGCCCAGGTAGAGCAGATGGCTGCCACGCATCCGGAAGTACAGCACGAGCTGCAGGCCATTATTGGCGGCCTCGATGAGTACGCTCAGGCCCATGCCATTACGCCGCCGCCCGCCATGCGGGAGCGGGTGCTGGCGGGCTGGCAGCAAGCCATCCGCAGCACGTCCGCTGATGCCACCGCCGACACGCCCGTAGTGCCGCTGGCGCCCGCCACCCCGGTAGCAACTCCGGAAACTCCTGTTACTGCCCCGCTGGGTGTGCCTAAGGCCCCCATCGTGCCCGACCCCGTCACCAAGGATGAGTCGGTAGTACGGTCCATCGGCAGTGCGCCGGAGCCCGCCTATGAGGCGGCGCCCCGCGCTGGCTATGGCTGGCTGATGGCGGCCTCGGTAGCACTGCTGCTGAGCTTGGCCGGCAACTACATCCTGTATAGCCGCTGGCAGAACACGGAAACGGCTCTGTTTGCTGCTCAGAATGAACAGGGACGTTTTGCCGCCACCCAGCAGGCATCCGAGAAGCGCCTGCTCACCCAGGACCGCGAGCTGGCCGTACTCCGCGACGAGCAGTACCAGAGCGTGATTCTGGCCGGAACGCCGGCCGCGCCTTCGGCCAAAGCGCGGGTGCTCTACAACCCCACTACCAAGGCCGTGTACGTGAACGTGCGCAGCCTGCCCGCGCCACCCGCCGGCAAGCAATACCAGCTCTGGGCCCTCGACAACGGCAAGCCCGTGGATGCTGGCGTGCTGGCCGCTACCACTGCCGCCGGCGACAGCCTGCAGCAGATGAAGGACATTGCCAGTGCCCAGGCTTTCGCCATGACGGTGGAAGATGCGGGCGGCAGCGCCTCGCCTACGCTCTCCACGATGACGGTGCTGGGCAAGATGCTTTAGAAAAGCGCAATGGCGCAGTAGGGGGCGTGAGGAGGAAAACTTCTTCACGCCCCTTTTTTGTCGGTCTGTTTTTGCCGGATTGCTGTTATTTAGGCTGGCAATTCCTTCTCCACTAGAATTTACTGCGGTGCACGGTACCATCTTCACACTCCTAAAACGCTACGTTCAAACGCAGTACGACCACAGCACGTGGGTGCGGCTGATGGAAGCGGCGGGCCTGAGCGCCACCAGCTTCGATCATAAAAACGTGTATCCTGATGAGCACATGTATGCGCTGGTCGGGCACGCCGCCGAAATGACCGGCCTCTCGGCGCAGGAGCTGCACGAGAAGTTCGGGGAGTATCTGGTGCCCGACCTGATGTACATGTACCAGAAGCTGCTGCAGCCCAACTGGACTACGCTGGACATGCTGGAGCATACCGAAAACACCATGCACCGGCAGGTTCGGCAGGAGCACGCCGAAAACGCCCCGCCCGTGCTGCAGGTCACTCGCCTCTCGCCCGACGAGCTGGAAATCAACTACGTATCGAAACGACGCATGGGGGCACTGGCTGTGGGCATCGTGCGCGGTATTGCCACTTACTACGACGAGGCTGACCGCATCCTGGTAGAGCCCGAAACCAGCGAGGACGGCGAGCAGGTCCGCATTCGGGTCCGCCGGGTGGCGGCGGCCTGAGGTCAATCGGCCCGTCCATCAGTATCGATTCTCTTCCACCACATTCTGTTTCTTTCCATGGAAAAGTCAACGTATTACAACCCCGCCGATCTGGCCAAATTTGGCAATATCACCGAGTGGCAGCCCGAAATGGGCAACAAGTTTTTCGCTTACTATGCCGAGGTGTTTAAGGAAGGCGCGCTTTCGGAGCGGGAAAAGGCGCTGATTGCGCTGGCAGTGGCCCACGCCGTGCAATGCCCCTACTGCATCGATGCCTACACGTCGGACTCGCTGCAGAAAGGCGCCGACGAAGCCCAGATGATGGAGGCCGTGCACGTTGCCGCCGCCATCAAGGGCGGAGCCGCTTTGGTGCACGGCGTTCAGATGATGAACAAGGCCAAGGAACTATCGATGTGAATCGCTGATTTGTGCTGATTGAGGTGATTCCGCTGATTTCCTTTGGTCAGACCTTATGGCCTTTTCAGTAGCAACTTCTGGTGACCAACGATCAGTGAAATCAATTCAATCAGCGTAAATCAGCGATTTATGAAGTCTCTCCAGGCGCGCCACGCGCTATTGGCCGATACCGGCTACCAGCTGACGGTACTTTCCCAGGCTGATGCTGCCGGGGCGCACCTGCCGGCGTTTGCGCACAAGCTGCGCGAAACCGGCCTGCTGCCGCTGCGCCCTACCAGTCTGCGCGTGATGCAGATCAACGTGGGCAAGATGTGCAACCAAGTGTGCAAGCACTGCCACGTAGACGCCGGGCCCGACCGCACCGAAATCATGACCCGCGAAACCATGCAGGAGTGCCTGGCGGCGCTGGCGCAGTCGGATATCCAGGTGGTGGACCTGACCGGCGGGGCACCGGAGATGAACCCGGACTTCCGCTGGCTGGTGGAGCAGATTTCGGCTCTGGGCCGCCAGACCATTGTGCGCTGCAACCTGACCATCATCGTGGCCAACAAGAAGTACCACGACCTGCCGGAGTTTTTTGCCAAGCACCAAGTGCAGGTAGTGTCGTCGTTGCCGCACTTCTCGGCGGCCCGCACCGATGCCCAGCGGGGCGAAGGCGTGTTCGGACGTTCCATCCGGGCCCTTCAGATGCTGAACGAGGTGGGCTATGGCGTGGAAGGCTCGGGTTTGCTGCTGGACCTGGTGTTCAACCCGTCGGGTGCTTTCCTGCCCGGCAGCCAGGCCTCGCTGGAGCGCGAGTTCAAGCAGCGGCTGCTGCGCGAGCATGGCATCGTGTTCAATAACCTACTGGCCATCACCAATCTGCCCGTGAGCCGCTTCTTGGAATATCTGCTGGAAAGCGGCAACTACGAGAGCTACATGGAGAAGCTGGTGGCGGCCTACAACCCCACGGCGGCCGAAAACGTGATGTGCCGCAGCACCCTCAGCGTCAGCTGGGACGGGCTGCTCTACGACTGCGACTTCAACCAGATGCTGGAGCTGCCCGTGGCCGCCCCCGCCCCCCAGCACATCCGCGACTTCGACGAGGCGGCGCTTAATGCCCGGGCCATCGTGGTAAACCAGCACTGCTTTGGCTGCACGGCTGGCGCGGGTTCCAGCTGCGGCGGTGCCACCACGTAGCCTGCTCAGCCGCCGTAACTGCCGTTAACCGCACCACTTTGTATGCTGAACCGCCTTGTACATAAGCTGGCCTGGCTTCGCCGCACGAGCCTTGTATCGTCGGGCCTGTGGCTGCTGGCGCTGGGAGCCTGCGGGCGAGAGCGGCAGGGCGAGCCGGCTCGCACCACTACCGCCTACGACCAGCTGCTGAAAACGCTGTACCGCAATACGGTGCCGTTGATGCAGCCAGCCCAGCTGGCCGCCACCCTGCAGGCCAAGCCCGGCGGCGTGGTGCTGCTGGACACCCGCACGCCCGACGAATACCGCATAAGCCACCTGCAGGGCGCCCGGTTTGTGGACTTCGGCACCTTCGAGAAGTCCGAGTTCCGCGACGTGCCCCGCGACCGGCCAGTAGTGGTGTACTGCTCGGTGGGCTACCGGAGCGAGCGGGTAGGGGAGCGGCTGCGCGCCCTCGGCTTCCGCGACGTGCGCAACCTCTACGGCGGCATTTTCCAGTGGGTGAACGACGGCTATCCGGTGGTCAACGCCCAGGGCCGCACCGACGAAGTACACCCATACTCGGTGCTGTGGAGCCCGTGGCTGAAAAAAGGCCGTAAGGTATACGAGTAGGCGCGCCGGCCTTGGTGTTGTGTAACGCGAGCTTTGTAGTGCGCCCCCGCGCCACTGGAACGGCTCTGAATGTAGCGCGAACTTTGTAGTTCGCATCCCGGCGCCGCTGAAACGAAATCGTCCGGGCGGCGCGGGGGCGCAAACTACAAAGTTCGCGCTACACGCAGCGACGTCACGTCAGCTTCTCAATTATTCCTTTTGAATCTTCTTCCGCTTATGTCTGCCACCAGTGCCAACCCTGCTCACCAGCACCTGCTCGTTTTTGCCCGTCATCCGGAGCTAGGCAAGGTGAAAACCCGGCTGGCCGCCGGCATCGGCAATGAAGCAGCGCTGGCCGTGTACCGGGAGCTGCTGGCCCATACCCGCGCCGTGGCGCAGGAGCTGCCCGCCCACAAAACCGTGTGGCTGGCCGAAACCCCCACGACCACCCCCGACAGCGCCGACGCCTGGCCGGATTACGAGCAGCAACTGCAGTTTTCCGGTGACCTGGGCACTCGCATGCTCACAGCATTTGCCCACGCTTTCAACCAGGGTGCCCGCGCCGTACTCATCGTTGGGACGGATTGCCCGGGTTTGTCCACGGCTATTCTGGAGCAGGCGTACGCCGCGCTGGCTACGCACGACCTGGTTGTAGGGCCGGCTGAGGATGGAGGGTATTACCTATTGGGAATGAAAGAGTTGTGTGAGGACATTTTTCTGGGGAAAAGCTGGAGCACCGACTCCGTGCTGGCCCATACCCTGGCCGACGCCGACCGGCTGGGCCTGACCGTCGCGCAGCTGCCCACGCTGCGCGACGTAGACGATGCCGCCGACCTGGCCGCCTGGCGCGCCATCTCCGGCGCGTAGAAGCCGGGGCCGGATTCAAGCGTCGGACAGCAGCTAAACAGCCGGGCGCGCCAGCCGCTGCCGATAATCCCAAAGCATTGCGCCCAGCAGCCCGCCGTATTCCAGCGCCAGCAGCCACGGATTCTCAGTGTAGGCCGTGGTCTGGTAGGCCGCGTACGACAACACCACCAGCCCCGACCACACGAAGGTGTAGCGGTAGCGCGTGAACACGCTCAGGGCCAGCAGCGGCGTCAGATACCACGGGTGCACGATGGTGGCCAGCAGGTAGTAGCCCGTGAGCAGCAGCAGCAGCGTGGCGGGCAGCGTGGTCCAGGTTGGGCGTTTCTCGCCGAAGGTCAGCAGCAGAATCCAGGCCACGCTGCCCAGCGCCAGCGCCGGCCCGATGCGGGCAATCTGGTTGTAGCCGGTGAGCCAGTAACCGCCGGCGCGCAGCAGGTAATACACGCTTGCGTTGAACTCGAAGCTGCGAAAATACAGGTCGAGGCTGCGGCCGATATTGCGGGCCAGCTCCGCCGATACAAACGGCGCGAATAGCAGCGCCACAGTCAGCAGCGTGAGGGTGCCGTAGGCTGCCGTGCGCCACCAGCCCAGCCGGCGCAGTAGCAGCGGCAGCAGCAGCAGCGGCAGCAGCTTGGTGCCCACCGCCAGCCCCAGCGCCCCCGCCGATATTGCCCAGCGCCCGCGCGTCAGCAGCCACAGCGCCAGCAGCAGCAGCGTCACCACCAAGGCCTCGAAGTGCAGGTTGCCGGTCAGCTCCACGAGTACCAACGGGTTGAGCAGATACCACAACGCCCGTTGCCGGGGCAGCCCCAGCTGCCGCAGCAGTGCCAGCAGCAACCCGGCCGTGGCGGCTTCGGCCAGCAGCAGTACCAGCCGCATCAGCAGTACCGCTCCTCGCTCGTGGTGCGGAAAGATTCCCGAAGCCACCCCAAATACCGCCTGGCACACCGGCGGATACACGGAGTAGTAGTGCGGCGAGTTCAGCTTCGGATAGAGTGTCCGGAGTTCCTTGGTGGCGGGTAGGGGCGAGGTGGTTGCCGGCCGGGGCGAGGTCGGCTTGGCCTGGACCCCAGCCGCAGAATCATCCGCTACGAGTTCATCCGGGCTGAACAGGTAAGGGTTGAGGCCGGCGGCCACCAGCAGGCCGTCCCAGCGGAAACGGTGGTAGTCGTCGGAGAGGGCGGGGAGGGCCGGCAGCCACAGCAGCCGCAGCAGCAGCGCCGCCAGCAGGCCCGCCCGCAGCGGCAGCCGCGAGTGCAGCAGCCACGCATACGCCCCAAACGCTACCCCAAACAGGCCCAGCAGCTGCCCGAATTCTGCCCGTGGCGTGGCGTAGGCCAGCCCCGCATACGCCCCGCCGGAAACCAGCAGCGCCAGCAATTGCCGGCCGCTTATCGGCCGCGAATCGTTAGCAAGCGGTTCGGGTGAGTGGGTGTCCGTCAGGCTGTTCATGCCGGGTAGCTGATCTGTTGGATGAAGAAGCCGACAACCGGTATCAGGCCCGGTGCCGGACGGAATACAGGAAGACAATCCCATAGCCGACCGTGAGCATCAGGTGGAAAGGCAGCAGGCCCCAGTCGCCGAGGTACAGGCCGGCGCCCACCCCGAAAGCGAAGTACAGCGTGAGCAGCCCTTCCGTGAACGTGAGGCCGTCGAGCAGGTCGCCGGTGCGGTAGCGGCGGCCACGCCAGCCGCCGGTGCGCTTCACCAGCCCCAGCTTGGGCGTGCGGATAAACGCCGACTGCCGGCCCTGGTAGCCCAGCAGCACCGCCCGCGCGTTGTGCAGCGTCAAACCCATCGACACCGACAAAAACAGCAGGAAGTCGGCCGCGAAGCGCCAGCGCGGGGCGGTGGGCTTGTCGAGGCGCCAGGCCGTGTAGTAGTAGTACACCAGCGGCACGAAGGCCAGCAAAAACACCGACGCCACCCGCAGCACCGGTTTCAGCTCCGGCAAATCGGCCCGCACGAATACCAGTGGCACACTCACCAGCGCCATCACCAGAATGGCCACAAACACCGAGCTGTTGAGCAGGTGAAACGTAGCATGGAGCTTAGTCGAGAGCGGCTGGCCGGAGCGCAGCACGTTGCGCAGGTGCTTGCGGGCGGTTTCGGCGGCGCCCTTGGTCCAGCGGAATTGCTGCGACTTTAGCGCATCGAGGGTGGCGGGCAGCTCGGCCGGGGCCACCACGTGGGGCAGGTAGTGGAAGCGCCAGCCCCGCAGCTGGGCCCGGTAGCTCAGGTCCAGGTCTTCGGTGAGCGTGTCGGCGTGCCAGCCGCCGGCATCCTCGATGCAGCTGCGGCGCCACACGCCGCCCGTGCCGTTGAAGTTGATGAAGTGCCCGCCGGCGTTGCGGCCCAGCTGCTCCACGTGGAAGTGCGCGTTCAGCCCGAACGCCTGCAGCTCTGTGAGCAGCGAGTACTCCTCGTTGAGGTGGCCCCAGCGCGTCTGGACCACGCCCAGGCGCGGCTCGTGCTGAAAGTAGGGCACCGTGCGGCGCAGAAAATCGGGCTGCGGCACAAAGTCGGCGTCGAAGATGGCCACCAGCTCGGCTTCGGAATGAGTCAGGCCGTAGGCTAGAGCGCCGGCCTTGTAGCCCTGGCGGTCGGGCCGGCGCACCTGCTCGATGTGCAGGCCGCGGGCTTGGTGGTAGGCCACGCGCGCCGCCACCAGGGCCACGGTTTCGTCGGTGGAGTCGTCGAGGACCTGGATGTGGAGTCGGTCGGTGGGGTAGTCGAGGGCGGCGCAGGCATCCAGCAGGCGCTCGGCCACAAACACCTCGTTGTAGAGCGGCAGCTGCACCGTCACGCGGGGCCACACGGCCGGCGCGGGCGGCTCCGGCGCCAACCCCTGCCGGTAGGCACGCCGGGCCAGCCGCGTCAGCTGAAACTGCGTGAGGCTGAAGCCCAACACAAACAGCAGACACAGCCCATAAACGACCAGCAGCGTGATTTCGAGGAAAAGCATTTCAAAAAATGACTAAAGAGAACGTCATGCAGAGGCGGAGCCGAAGCATCTCGCGTGCTGAGGTTGAGTTACTAATCCTGAGTAGGCAAGCGAGATGCTTCGGCTGCGCCTCTGCATGACGTTCTTACTTGCACAAGATCAACTCATTACAGATACCGGAAAATGGTCCAGAGGATTTTGTAGCCGGCGCCCAGCGTGCCGCGCACCGTGCCCGACACCTTGCTGGTGCCGATGCGGCGGCGGTAGCGCACCGGTACTTCGGTGTTGCGCAGGCGCAGCTTGGCGGCTTTGAGCTGCATTTCCACCGTCCAGCCGTAGGTGGTGTCAGCCATGCCAATACGTTGCAGCGCCTCCCGCCGGATTGCCCGAAACGGGCCCAGATCGGTGAAGTGGGCTCCGTAGAGGCGGCGCAGCAGGGAAGTGGCCAGCCAGTTGCCGAAAATCTGCTGGGGCATCATGGAGCCGGCTTCCCGCTCGCCCAGCGCCCGTGAGCCAATCACCATATCGGCTTCGCCGCGCAGGATAGGCGCCACCAGCATCGGCATTTCCTCGGGGTAGTCGGAATGGTCGCCGTCCAGAAACACAATGATGTCGGCCTGCTCGGGCAGGGGGCGGGCGAAGGCGTGGGCCATGCCGGCCAGGCAGGCGTGGCCGTAGCCGGGGCGGTTTTCGCGCAGCACCGTGGCGCCGGCCGCACGGGCCACCTCGCCGGTACGGTCGGAGGAGTTGTTGTCGACTACAATGACTTCCCGCACCAGACCGGCCGGAATCTCGCGCAGCACTTGCGCAATGGACTGCTCTTCGTTGAAGGCAGGAATAATGACGTCAATCAGCATGGCAGGGGCAGCACATAGCCGCCCGCTTTTGGAGGGCAGAGAAAATTACAGGCTACAAAGATGCAGACTTGGACCCGGTTGGCGCCTACGGCTGGTCCCGGCGGGCGCAACATTCGGCCTGGGCTGCCGGTTTCCAGCTACTTTTGTGCCCTGGCGCCCCGGCTTATTGTTTGGGGTCCAGGTTTCTCCTCAAATTCTTCGCGCGTACTGCGCGCCCCGCATATGCTTCAGATAGGCGACCAGGCTCCCGACTTCACCCTCAAAACCACCACCGGCGACACGTTCCGCTTGAGCGAGCAGCACGGCCAGCGCGCCATCGTGCTGTATTTCTACCCCAAAGACGACACCCCCGGCTGTACCGCCGAGGCCTGCTCGTTCCGCGACCAGTACCAGGATTTCCAGGACCTCGGGGCCGAAGTGGTAGGCATTAGCTCCGACTCGGAAGCCTCGCACCAGAAGTTCACCCAGAAGCACCGGCTGCCCTTTCCGCTGCTGGCCGATGCCGGCGGGCAGGTGCGCAAGCTCTACGAAGTGCCCCGCGCCCTGTTGGGTTTGCTGCCCGGCCGCGTCACGTTCGTCATCGACAAGGAAGGCGCCATCCGCTACATCTTCAACTCCATGAACCGGGCCACCGACCACGTGGAAACGGCCAAAAAAGTGCTGGCTGAATTGAGCCAGGTTTAATATATAATATAATAAATATTTTCCTTTCTGCTGCCTGGCTGATACTTTTGGGCCTATGGATACCTTGCCCGACGAGTTGATTCCTGCCAATGATGCGCACCGCCTGCGGACCCTGCATCAGTACCGGATTCTGAACACCACACCCGAGCCCGTATTCGACGAATACGTGGCGCTGGCGGCGCAGCTATTCAACCTGCCCATCTCGCTGATTTCGTTGGTAAATGAGCAGGAAGTGTTTTTCAAAGCCAATACCGGTATGCCGGGCCTGGAGCGAGTTGACCGGCCCGACAGTCTGTGCTCGGCCGCCGTGCTGCAGGATAAGGTGCTGTCGTTTGAAGACCTGTCGGCTAACAGCTGCCAGCTGATCAACCCCTACATGGCGCAGTCGGCCGGGCTGCGGTTCTATGCTGGCGCGGCCCTGCGCATGCCCAACGGCGACAATATCGGGTCGTTGTGCGTGATTGGGCGCGAGCCCCGTGCCATTACGGCTGGTGAAGAAGCCCTGCTGATGGACCTAGCCGATTTGGCCAGCCGCACCATTCAGCTGCGCCAGCTGATGCTGGACAGTGGCCAGCTCCGGGAGTGGCAGCAGGTGCAGGCCGAGCTGCAGGAGCTGCTGCACGACAACTCGGCGCTGGCGCGCTACCTCACCAGTCGCACCGGTACTGTGTCGGCCAATGAGGTGGATCTGCGCGGGGTGCAGCAGCGGCTGCAGGTGCTGCACCGCAGCCTCGACCGGCACATGGCGGAAGTGGCCCGCCTGAGTCCTTCGGCCAACCAGGAAAATCAGTAGACTGCTGGCATCGGCAGCAGGCAGCGGCCTATATTTGCGGCCTTTAGCTGTGTACTACAATGGGAGCTTTATTGATTGATATGCTGCAGCGGGCCCAGCGCAGCCGCCGCATTGTGTCGGTACAAACTGGCGGCACGCTGTTTCTGGGATACGTGCTTAGTATCAACCCCGAGCTGCTGGTGCTGCGCACCATCACGCGGCAGGGCCTGCTCACGGGCGTCCGGACGCTCAGCCTGGATACTGTGTCGGAAGTGCATTTTGATGACCGGTACGTGCGCCTGATTGAGTTCAAGGAAAACAACCCCGAAGTAGCCTACGGCCAAGCTGCCGCCCCCGACGGCCTCGATACCACCTACCACACGGTGCCCGCGCTGCTCCAGCACGCCCTCGATACGCACCAGCTACTGCTGATCGAAACCCAGAGCGACCATGACTTCTACGGCTACGTGGTGCGGCTCACGGAAGAAGAGCTGATGCTGGAAGTGTACACCCAGTACGGCGAGGCCGACGGCCACACCGTGCTCAGCCTCGACGACGTGCGCAGCGTAATCTGGAGCGACGAGGACACGCGCACCATCGAGCTGCTGCTGCGCCAGCGCGACCAGGCCGCCGGCAGCTAGCCGCCCCGCGTGGTCAGACTACGCCAGCAGTTCTGCGTAAGCGGGAGTTCACCTGTTTTGCTTTGCTGATGCTGCGTTCCTGCTTTCTGGTGCTGCTATTGCTGCTGGCCCGCGTCGGGGCTACCCAGTCGGTGCCCGCTACTCTCAATGCCACCCTCTCCGGCTACGACTATCCGTTTGCGGTGCGTGTGCTTCCTCTGAAGCTGGAAGGGCAGCAGTTGCGCATGGCCTACATGGACGTGCAACCCACTTCACGGGCCAACGGGCACACGGTACTGCTCCTGCACGGCAAAAACTTCTTCGGGGCCTATTGGGAGGAAACTATCCGGGCGCTGACGGCCGCTGGCTTCCGGGTGGTGGTGCCCGATCAGCTGGGCTTCGGCAAGTCCGACAAGCCGGATATTCACTATTCCTTTCACCAGCTGGCCCGCAACACCCGGCAGCTGCTCGATACGCTGGGGGTGAAGAAGGCCGTGGTGGTGGGGCACAGCATGGGCGGTATGCTGGCCACGCGCTTCGCCCTGCTCTACCCCGAAACCACCGAAAAGCTGGTGCTCGAAAACCCCATCGGGCTGGAGGATTACCGCGTGGGGGTGCCGTTTCAGTCCGTCGACCAGGCCGAAGCCACCGAGCGCAAAAGCACCGAAGCCAGCATCCGGAAATACCACGCCACCTACTACCCGCGCGGCTACCCCGCCGCCCACGACCAGTGGCTGCTGCCGCTGGCCGCCCAGACCAAAAGTCCGGATTTCGGGCAGGTGGCCCGCGCCAACGCCCTCACCTTCGACATGATCTACCAGCAGCCGCTCTGCTACGAGTTCGGCCAGGTGCGGGTGCCCACGCTGCTGATTATTGGGCAGGACGACCGCACGGTGGTGGGCAAAGGCCTCATCAAAGATCCGCAGGTGCTGGCCGCTATGGGCCAGTATCCGGCCTTGGGCAAGCGCGTGGCCGCCCAGATCAAGGGGGCCAGGCTGGTGCCGCTGGCCGGCGTGGGCCACATTCCGCACCTGGAAGCCACCCCGCAGTTTCTGGCGGCGCTGCTGGCATTCGTGAAGCCGTAAGGTGGTTGGCTCTGGATGCGTAGGAGTAGCAGGCGCCCACGGGCAGATATCTGGATTCAGCTGTAAGTTGCGGTTGAATCCAGCCTGTTTATGCTTCATACCTATCTGCGTTGGCTGCTGCCGGCGTTGTTGCTGACGACTGCGCCCGCGCTGGCACAGCGCACAGCCGCTCAAACCAAGAAAAACCGCGCCCTAGCTCGCCGGCCGGCCAAGAAGCCGGCCTTGGTTGCGGCCAGCCCGCAGGCGTTGATAGTGAGCGTCGGCGACACCGGAAAAAGCATGTTTGTTGTGCCGCAGGTGCAATTGACCATCCCGGCAGCGGCGGCCCGCATCAATCAGTATATGATAGATGCGGCTTTGGGCGAAGACCTGGAAGTGCTGCCCGATACCCTGACGGCGGCCAGTGGCATCCGGCAGGCCCTGGCCGAGTATGAGACGAACGGGCAGAGTGGGTTTGTGAGAGCCAGCTAC